>NZ_JBTSWJ010000005.1:0-97688 GCF_054612375.1 Alsobacter sp. R-9
CACAGCATCACACCCAACGCAAACACCCCTCACCCGACCGAAGCCAGGTCAACATCAGACCCGATGTCCAGAAGATGTAGCGTCGGAGCGTCTCGCCGTCCCGAGGGACAACGTCGCCGCGAACGAGGCGGGATGTACCCCCTCTCCCCGGGGGACGCAACCCCCTTCGTGCAGATTTTTTTCGACCGGACGGTCAGATCAGGAACAAGTCGCTGATTTCTCATGGCGAATTTCTTCCACAACCGGCATTTGGACGGAGCCTGCCATCGTCACCCCCCCGTTCGCCCCAGGTCCCAGAGCTCCGCGAGCCAACTCTGACGCGTCTCGGCGGAGGCCTGCTCGACGCCTCCGAAGAGGCTGTCGCTGATCGGCCCGAGCCCGGACAGGGCAAGGATCTCGCGCTTCAGGCTGCGCAAGCCGTGCGCTCCGAACCACCAGCGATAGGCGAGCACCGGCATTCCCATGGTGATCACGATCCGTACGGACCGCCCCGCGAGGAGCTTCTCGGGCATGCCGGAACCCCGTGTCCGCGCGGCGAAGCCGGGTCGCAGCGTCTGCTCGAGGAAGGCCTTCACGAGGGCGGGCGCCCCACCCATCCACAGCGGAAACAACAGGACGACGTGCTCGGCCCAGCGGATGTCCTCCTGGGCCCGCGCGATGTCGGCGGGCGGCGCCATCGTCTCGAACTCGGCCTTCGAGCGCAGCAGCGGGATATCGGCCGACGCCAGTTCGAGCGTGCGGATCTCGTGCCCGGCCGCCCGTGCACTGGCTTCGTAGGCGCCCGCCATCGCGTGGATCAAGCGACCGCGATCGGGGTCGGGGTGGCCGTCGATGATGAGAATGCGCCGTGCCATGGCCTGCCTTTCTCGCATTCGATCGTGACGATGCTTGAGGAACGCTGCCGTGAGGCAGATCAACGGGATGTCGGAGCCGCTCGCACCTCGGGCGCCTCCGTGTCAGGATGCGCTGCTCCTGCAGAAGCCATCGAGACCCGCATGCCCGAGGCCACGTCCGCCGCCCATCCCGCGTCCCCCCGGCACCGTCCGGTGCGCAAGGGAGACCATGTCTTCCTTGTGGACGGCTCATCCTACATCTTTCGCGCCTACCACGCGCTTCCGCCGCTGACCCGCAAGTCGGACGGGCTCCCGGTGGGCGCGGTCGCCGGCTTCTGCAACATGCTGTGGCGGCTCCTGCGCGACAGCGTTGCCGGCGAGCGGCCCAGCCATCTCGCCGTCGTGTTCGACCACTCCGCCACGACCTTCCGCAACGCCCTCTACGACGGCTACAAGGCGCACCGGCCCGAGCCGCCGGAGGACCTCAGGCCCCAGTTCCGGCTGATCCGCGAGGCGGTTCGGGCCTTCGACCTGCCCTGCGTGGAACAGAAGGGCTATGAGGCCGACGACATCATCGCGACCTACAGCCGGCTCGCCTGCGAGGCCGGAGCGACGACGACCATCGTGGCCTCCGACAAGGACCTGATGCAGCTCGTCGGCAACGGCGTCAGCCTCTACGACTCGATGAAGGAACGGCGCATCGGTCGGGACGAGGTGATCGAGAAGTTCGGCGTGCCGCCGGAGAAGGTCGTCGACGTGCAGGCGCTGATCGGCGACAGCGTCGACAACGTTCCCGGTGTGCCGGGCATCGGCGTGAAGACTGCCGCGCAGCTGATCCTCGAATACGGCGACCTGGAGACGCTGCTGGCGCGTGCCGGCGAGATCAAGCAGCCCAAGCGGCGCGAGACGCTGCTCGCCAACATGGACCAGGCGCGGCTCTCCCGCACGCTGGTCACGCTGGACAGGAACGTCCCGCTGGACGAGCCGATCGATACGATCGGCGTGCACGATCCCGATCCGCGACGGCTCGTCGCCTTCCTCAAGGCCATGGAGTTCAACTCGGTGACGCGGCGCGTGTGCGAGGCGTATGGCCTCGACGCCGCGACGGTCGATCCGGACGCGGCACTGGCCGCGCCCGGTGCCGGCACGGGCTGGGGCGGCGATCCGGCGGCCGCGCCGGTTCACGGCCCGGACATGCGGACGGCCGATCCGGCGCCGGCGCCCACCGGCAGCGTCGCGGCCGCGGCCTCGAACGGCGCCACCGCTTCCGCCACCTCGGCCCGCAACGGCGAGGCGACGCCCGCCCACCTCAGCGGCGCGATGGCCGTCGCCATGCGGGCCATTCCCTTCGACGTCAGCCGGTACGAGGCTGTCCGCAGCGCCGACCGGCTGGCAGCGTGGATCGCCGAGGCGAAGTCCGTGGGCGTCGTCGCCTTCGACACCGAGACGACCTCGCTGGACGCCATGCGCGCCGACCTCGTCGGCTTCTCGCTCGCCACCGCTCCCGGCCGCGCGTGCTACGTGCCGCTGACCCACCGGGGCGAGGGTTCAGGCGACCTCTTCGGCGGCAACGACCTCGTGGAGGGGCAGATCCCGATCCGCGAGGCGCTCGCCATGGTCAAGCCGCTGCTGGAGGACCCCGGCGTCCTGAAGGTGGCGCAGAACCTGAAGTACGACTGGCTCGTCATGCAGCGGCACGGGATCACCGTGGCGCCGGCCGACGACACGATGCTGCTGTCCTACGTGCTCGACGCCGGGCGCAACGGGCACGGCATGGACGAGCTTTCGGAGAACCTCCTGGGGCACAAGCCGATCCAGTTCGGCGAGGTGGCCGGCACGGGCAAGAGCTTCATCGGCTTCGCCCGCGTCTCGATCGAGCGGGCCACGGAGTACGCCGCCGAGGACGCCGACGTGACGCTGCGACTGTGGCACGTGCTCAAGCCGCGGCTCGCCGCGGAAGGCATGACGAGCGCCTACGAGCGCCTGGAACGCCCGCTGGTGCCGGTGCTCGGCCGCATGGAGGAGCGCGGCATCGCCATCGACCGGCAGATCCTTTCACGCCTGTCCGGCGAGTTCGCGCAGGGCATGGCGCGCCTGGAGGCCGAGATCCACGGGCTCGCGGGCGAGCCTTTCAACCTCGGCTCGCCGAAGCAGCTCGGCGACATCCTGTTCGGCAAGATGGGGCTGCCCGGCGCGACGAAGACCGCCACGGGCGCCTGGTCCACCGGCGCCAAGGTGCTCGAGGACCTCGCAGAACAGGGGCACGAGTTGCCCGCCCGCATCCTCGAGTGGCGCCAGCTCTCCAAGCTGAAGTCGACCTACACGGACGCGCTGCCGGGCTACGTGCATCCGCAGACGCACCGCGTGCACACGTGCTTCTCGCTGGCATCGACGACGACGGGCCGCCTTTCGTCCTCCGAGCCGAACCTGCAGAACATCCCGGTGCGGACAGAGGAAGGGCGGCGCATCCGCACCGCCTTCGTCGCGACGCCTGGCCACAAGCTCGTCTCGGCCGACTACTCGCAGATCGAGTTGCGCGTGCTGGCCCACATCGCGGACATCCCCCAGTTGCGGCAGGCCTTCGCCGACGGCATCGACATCCATGCCATGACGGCCTCCGAGATGTTCGGCGTGCCGGTGAAGGGCATGGATCCGCAGGTCCGGCGCCGGGCCAAGGCGATCAACTTCGGCATCATCTACGGCATCTCGGCCTTCGGGCTGGCGAACCAGCTCGGCATCCCGCGCGAGGAGGCCGGGGCCTACATCAAGAAGTACTTCGAGCGTTTTCCCGGCATCCGCGACTACATGGAATCGACCAAGCGTTTCGCCCGGTCCAACGGCTACGTAACGACGATCTTCGGGCGGAGGGCCCATTATCCGCAGATCAACGCCCGCAACCCGTCGGAGCGCGCCTTCATGGAGCGCGCCGCGATCAACGCGCCGATCCAGGGTTCCGCGGCCGACATCATCCGACGGGCCATGGTGCGCATGGAGCCGGCGCTCGCGGCGGCTGGATTGTCGGCACGCATGCTGCTGCAGGTGCACGACGAACTGGTCTTCGAGGTCGCCGAGGACGAGGTGGAGGCGACGCTGCCGGTCGTGCGGTCGGTCATGATCGACGCGCCGCATCCGGCGGTGACGCTCTCCGTGCCTCTCCAGGTCGATGCGAGAGCGGCCCACAACTGGGAGGAGGCGCACTAGCCTTCCTCTCCTCGCGACTGTCGGTCAGACCGGCAGCCGGTAGAACTGGGTCGCGTTGGCGCCGAAGATGGCGATCTTCTCGCCGGCCGAGCAGCTGCCCACGAGCTCCTCGGCCGCATCGACCCACTGCAGGTAGGTTGCGGCGAGCGTGCACACCGGCCAGTCGGACCCGAAGATCAGGCGACCCGCGCCGAACGTGCCGAGCAGGTGGTCGGCATAGGGACGCAGGTCGTCCACCGTCCAGCCCGTCGCCGCTTCCGTCACGAGCCCGGAGAACTTGCACCAGGCCCCCGTGTCGGCGGCGAGCGCGGCCATGTCGGCGGCCCATCCGTCGAAGGCGCGGTTGCGGATGGCCGGCTTCGACGCGTGGTCGATCACCACGCGAAGGTCGGGCCAGCGCGCGAGGAGCCGCCGCAGGTTCGACAGGTGACGGGGATGGGTGAGCGCGTCGAAGGTCAGGTCGAGATCGATCAGGGCACGGAACGCCCACTCGATATCGGGGCGGAGCATCCAGTCCACGTCGGCGATGTCCTGGATCATCGGGCGTACGCCGCGGAACTTCGGGTGGCGTGCGAGGCGCTCGAGGTGGGCCCGGTGCGCCGGATCGGTGAAGTCGACCCAGCCGACGACCGCGCGCACGCTGTCGGTCGCGTCGGCGATGCCGAGCATGTACTCCGTTTCCTCGACCGTCGGCGCGGCCTGCACGAGGACCGTCCCCTGGAAACCCGCCTCCGCCAGCAGAGGCTCCATGTCCGCAGGGCCGAAGGGCCGGTTGAGCACGGAGTCGGGACTCAACCAGAAGTAATCTCCCCGGCCGGGATGCCAGTAATGCTGGTGTGCGTCGATGCGCTCGGTCATCGGATGGGCTCCCCTGCAGGTGGCCGCGTGTCGCCCGCGACCGGCGTCAATCCGGCCGGACGATGCCCTTCTTGAGGATGACGTTGCCGTAAAGCCGGCGCTCGCCGCTGACGACGACGGCGAAGGCGCCGCGGGCCTTCTCGTAGAAGGCGAAACGTTCCAGCGCGGCGAGGTGGAACCGGGGCCCCTCGCGGCGCGCGATGATCTCGCGGAACTCGTCGAAGATCGGCATCTCCGCCGCGGGGTCGCCGACGACCTGCATGCGCCATGCAGCCTCGGGCACGAAGTCGTCGAGCGGGAACACCGAAAGCACGGCGTCGAGGATGCGGGGCGACGGGATTCCGTCGAGGCGGATCACCGGACGACCCGAGGCGGTCGCGGGATAGTTGGCATCGACGATGGCGAGATCGTCGCCATGCCCCATGGCGCGCAGGGTGGAGAGCAGCTCGGGTCCGAGAAGCGGGTCGATCGACTTGAGCATGGGAGCCTCAGGTGGGAACGGGAGCGTCGGCGCGCAGCAGGCCCTCGGTCTTGAGGTCGGCCCACAGCGTGGCGGGAATAACGGCGGCGAGGCCGGCGGCGTTGCGGCGCACCTCTTCCGGACGCTGGCCGCCTGGGATCACGCTGACCACCGCCGGGTGGGCCAGAGGGAAATTGATGGCCGCGTCCGCCAGCGTCACGCCATGGGCCTCGCAGACGCGCTGGATTCGGCCCACGCGCTCGAGGATCGCGGGCGGCGCGGGGTCGTAGTTGTAGAATGCGCCGGGGCGCGGGCCCGTGGCGAGAATGCCGGAGTTGTACGGCCCGCCGAGGGCGATCCCGATGCCGCGCTCGACGCAGAGCGGGAGGAAGCTGTCCAGCGCCTCCTGTTCGAGCAGCGTGTAGCGCCCGGCGAGCAGGAAGAGGTCGAAATCCCCCTGCCGGGCCATGGCCTCGGCGACCTGCCACTCGTTGATGCCGGCGCCAATCGCCTTTACGGCGCCGCTCTCGCGCAGCTTCAGGACGGCCTTGTAGCCCCCCTCCATGAACTCGCGGATGCGCTGGTCCGACGCCGCCTTGGACCCGTGCGTGAAGATGTCGACGTCGTGGCAGTAGAGGATGTCGACGGCATCGACGCCGAGCCGCTCGAAGGACTGCTCCAGGGACCGCATGACGCCGTCGTAGGAGTAGTCGTAGACCTCGCGGCGGCTGGGTACGTCGATGAACTTCGGAGCCGAGCGTTCCGTCGGCGGGCAGGCGGTCAGGTAGCGCCCCACCTTGGTGGACAGCACGAAGGGCGCCTCGCGGTGCTCGCGGAGGAAGCCGTTCAGCCGCGTCTCGGAGAGGCCGAGCCCGTAAAGCGGGGCGGTGTCGAAATAGCGGCACCCCACGTCCCACGCCGCATCGAGCGTGGCGCGGGCCTCGGTCTCGGAGAGCGGCCGATAGAGGTTGCCGAGGGGCGCAGTGCCGAACCCCATGGCGCTAAAGGTGATGTCCGCGCCCGACCGCGAGCGGAAGACCCGCGTCGGCATCGTCTGCTGCACCATGGAGCCTGCTCTCCTCGCCTCCCGGCCGGCAAACCGACGGGGCGGTTCCGGCTCGTTGGCGCGCATGATAGGAAGCAACCGGTCCGGCGGCAAAGCCTGATCGCGGCCTGTGGGAGATGGCGATGGTTTCGAAGCTCGAGCAACTGAAGGCGATGACGGTGGTGGTCGCGGACACCGGTGACATCGACTCGATCCGTTCGTACCAGCCGACGGACTGCACGACGAATCCCACGCTGATCCTCAAGGCGGCCCAGATGCCGGCCTATGCCGCGATCGTCGAGGAAGCGATCGCGTGGGGACGCCGCCAGACCGGCACGAAGGACGCCGTGGCCGAGGCGGTGGCCGACCGGCTGGCCGTCAGCTTCGGTGCCGAACTTGCCGCGCTCGTTCCGGGCCGCGTCTCGACGGAAGTCGACGCGGACCTCTCCTTCGACACCGCCGCCACCGTCGCCAAGGCCCGGCAGGTCATCGCCGCCTACCAGGCACGCGGCATCGGACGCGAGAAGATCCTGATCAAGATCGCCTCCACATGGGAGGGGATCGAGGCCGCACGCGTCCTGCAGGCCGAGGGGATCGACTGCAACCTGACGCTTCTGTTCTCGCTGGTGCAGGCGGCGGCGGCTGCCGAGGCCAAGGCCTTCCTCATTTCGCCGTTCGTGGGCCGCATTCTCGACTGGCACGTGAAGGCAGAGGGCCGCAGCTTCGGTCCGGAGGAGGACCCCGGCGTCCTCTCCGTCCGGCGCATCTACGCCTACTACAAGCGCCACGGCTATCCGACGGTGGTCATGGGGGCATCGTTCCGCTCCGTGGGCGAGATCGAGGCCCTGGCCGGCTGTGACCGCCTGACGATCGCACCCGCCCTTCTCGAAGCGCTGAAGGGTGACGAGGGGCGGCTCGAGCGCCGGCTCGACCCGGCGCGCGATGCCGCCGCCGGTCTCGACAAGGTGGACACGCGGGAGTCGGCCTTCCGGTTCGCTCTCAACGAAGACGCGATGGCGACCGAGAAGCTGGCCGAAGGCATCCGCCTTTTCGCCAAGGACCTCCGTGCCCTGCGGGCGATGGTGACCGAACGGCTCGCTGCCGCGGCCTGAGCCCTCGCTGCGCCGCAAAGCGGCTCAGCGGTTCCCCGTTCCGTCGGACCGCACGCTGGGATCCACCGTCTGGCGGGTGCTCCAGTGCACAGGCCAGGAGCAGCTTGGCACCCGGATCCCGGGCGGTGCGCCTGCAACCGGGGGCTCCGCGATGCAAAGGGTCCCCACCGTGCGGGCGAGCGGCCACGCGGGCTCGCTGGCGATGGCCGGAGCGATCGTCACGGCGGCGACGAGGGCGCTCGACCAGTCACGCAGGCCGGACGCGGTGCGCAGGATGCCCCCGACGCCGGCCATCCGGACGCCGTCGCCCACAGGCTCCGCAGGACGCCGCTGCGCAGTGGCGACCTCGTTGCCTGATCCGGCCGCGGCGGAGGGTCCACCGCCCAGTTGCGGCTGCTCGGGAAGGACGGCGTCAGGCATGCGCACGGGCGCCCGGCTGTCGGGAGCCGGAGCGAGCGTCACCACGGTCGCCGGAACAGCGGGCTCGGGAGCGCCGACGACCATGTCCGGCGTGACCGTCGCGGCAAGGGCCGCAGCCGGAACGAGTGCGGGTCGGGCGGCCGCCCGGGCATCTGCGAACGTCTTCGCCGCGGCCGCAGCGCGCTGGCCCTTGTCCGAGCCGAACGTCCAGTCACCCGCCCCGAGCGTGCGGACGCCGCCGACGCCCGTCCGGGAGGCGTCCACGATCTGGCCCGGCACCATGGAACGGCACTGGCCCGCCGCGCAGACGTCGACGGCACCCTCATGCAGAACGACCGTGGTACCCGTCTCGCCCACGCGAACATCGAAGGTCGTGCCACGAACGGCGATGGTCGCGTGCGGCGTGCGCACCTGGTAATCGTGGCCGCCAGGCCCGGTGCCGGAAATGAAGCGGAAGAACCCTTTCACCGCCTCGACGGTGCGGGGGCCGGTGCCGCCGCGGAACACGAACTCGTCGAGGCGCACCTCGGACTGCGGCCCGATGGACATCAGGGACTTGTCGAGAAACGACAGCACCGCCGAGCTCTCGGCGAAGGTGCGGACGATCTGGTCGCGGTAGACCGAGTCGCCCATGCTGATCGGATAGAGCCGGCCCGCTGCAATGCCGCGCACGTCCCGCTGGATGAACTGGGCGTCGCCGATGACCTGGGCCAGCACGGGCCCCGTCAGGAGGACCGAAACCGCCAGTGCGATGAAGCCGCGGAGAAACACGTCGTCTGTCCAATCAACATAAACAATGCTGATTTTCTACAACTTCTCCTCATTCCCTGCAAGCGGCAATTGTCGTGATTGGAAAGTAACGCTCTGTAATCGTATCCGTTTACGGGAAATTTAGCCTTATGCAACCTTGAGTTGTATCGCTTCGTCCATGCACCTCATCTCGACGGGCCGCCCGGCCCTTGCGACGAGCGCGCAGGATCCCGGCAGGGCCTGCCAGCCCTCCTGGGCGCGGTCGAGCGGTTCCGACACGATCAGGAGGTCCTCGTCACGCTCGCGGTGATAGAGCGTCGCCGGCCGACCGTCGGACGCCCAGCGGAAGGCGAAGACGTCGCATCCGTCAGTGAGCGCCGCCGTGAACCGGAGCGCTTCACGGATGCCGGCCGCCTGCATGAACGTGCAGACCTTGCGCAACGTCCGCGCCATGGCGCCCACAGGGTCCTCGTCGAGCCCGTCTGCGAGCGCCGCGAGGAACAGGGCCTCGCTGTCGGTGGTTCCGACCCGGTGCTGGTAGAGGTCGTCGGGGATGAGGTGCTCGAGCCGGCGGCGGACCTCGGCGTACCCGCCGATCTGGCCGTTGTGCATGAACATCCAGCGCCCGCGCACGAAGGGGTGGCAGTTGACGCGCGAGGTCGCGGTGCCGGTGGCCGCGCGGACATGGGCGAAGAAGAGCCCGGAGGAGACCTGCGCGCAGATGGACCTGAGGTTCTCGTCCGACCAGGCCGGCCGGACCTCGCGGTAGAGGCCCGGTTCCGTCCGGGAGCCGTACCAGCCGACGCCGAAGCCGTCGCCGTTCGTCCCCGTCTTCGTCTCCTCGGCATGAAGGGACTGGTGCACGAGCGAGTGGCAGGGGGCGCAGACGAGCGTCTCGAGAAAGACCGGGCGCCCCCTGTAGGCGAGAAACCGGCACATGGTTCGAACTCTCCAGTCGAAGCGCCGCGTTTAGCCGAAGTCAGCTTGCGCCGCCACGATGAAGGCGGGCTTAACGTCCCTTTCCGGGACCGGCCACATTCGTCAGCCGCTCAGCTACCATTTTCGGGCGACATGAATATATCGGTGACGACGTGCCGCTGTGACATTGGGGGAAGCCCATCTTGACGACTCGCCTCGCCATCTTGGGCCACCTCGCTGCGCCGCTCGTCCTCGCCATCCTCGCCACGCCGGCATCCGCCGCCGAACTCGACGGCCGCACCCTCGGCTACGTCTGGGCCATCCCCTTCATGGGGATTCTCCTGTCGATTGCTCTGGGGCCCCTGCTCTTTCCCAAGCTCTGGCACCACCGCTACGGCACCATTGCCGCCTTCTGGGCGGCGCTTGTCGTGGTTCCCCTGTTGATCGCGCTGGGACCGACGGGGGCGCTGGGGGCGATCCTCCACGCCATCCTGCTGGAGTACGTCCCCTTCATCCTGCTGCTCTTCGCGTTGTTCACGGCGGCGGGCGGCATCGTGGTCGCCGGCAACATCCACGGCACGCCGGCGGCCAACACCGCGCTGCTGGCCGTGGGCACGGGCCTCGCCAGCATCATCGGCACGACGGGCGCGTCGATGATCCTCATCCGCCCGCTCCTGCGCGCCAACGACAACCGGCGGCACAACGTGCATGTCGTCGTGTTCTTCATCTTCCTCGTGTCGAACATCGGCGGCTCGCTGACGCCGCTCGGCGACCCGCCGCTCTTCCTGGGCTTCCTGCGCGGCGTCGACTTCTTCTGGACGACGACGGCGCTGTTCCTGCCGATGCTGCTGGCATCGGTCATCCTGCTCGCCCTGTTCTACGCGCTGGACAGCTTCCTCTACCGCAAGGAGGGCGCCGCGGCGCCGATGCGGGACCCGACCCCCGACAAGCGCATCCGGGTCGTGGGCACCGTCAACTTCCTGCTGATCGGGGTCGTGGTGCTCGCCATCCTGCTCAGCGGCTTCTGGAAGCCGGGCATCGTCTTCACCGTCGTCGGCGTCGAGGTGCCGCTGCAGAACATCGTGCGCGACGTCACGATGGTGCTGGTGGGTCTCGCCTCGCTGGCGCTGAGCAAGGCGGAGCACAGGGAGGCGAACGCCTTCGACTGGGAGCCCATCCGCGAGGTGGCCAAGCTCTTCGCAGCCATCTTCGTCTGCATCATCCCGGTGCTGGCGATGCTGAACGCCGGCGCCGAGGGCCCCTTCAAGGGCCTTGTGGGGCTCGTGACGCGCCCCGACGGCTCGCCGTCGCCGGCCGCCTATTTCTGGCTCACCGGCATCCTGTCGTCGTTCCTCGACAACGCCCCGACCTACCTCGTCTTCTTCGAGCTGGCGGGTGGCGATCCGGCGACGCTCATGGGTCCGATGGCGCCGGTACTGACGGCCATCTCGCTGGGCGCCGTGTTCATGGGCGCCAACACCTACATCGGCAACGCCCCGAACTTCATGGTGTACGCCATCGCCCGTTCCGGGGGCGTTGCGATGCCGAGCTTCTTCGGCTTCATGCTCTGGTCCGGTGCGGTCCTGCTGCCGCTCTTCGCACTGCTGACCTTCGTGTTCCTGCGCTGAGCGGCCTCAGGCCGGCTCGGCGCGGAACCCGGCGGGCAGCAGGGGCACGACCGTCACCTCGGAATGGCGGAACACGCGCTTGCCGATGCGCGTGATCCGGAAGCGTGCGCCGCAGAAGGGATCCGGGCAGGCGACCTCGGCGTCCGTCGTCATCCAGTCGTTGGGGTGCGTCGGCCGCTGCTTGGCCGGCAGCAGCGGCAGCAGCGCGGCGAGCGGATAGATCGGGAAGGTCTGCCCCGGCGGCAGCGAGAGGTTCTCCCCGGAGAGCTCGAAGAAATCCCCCTCCTTGTGGTTGCAGACCATCGGGCGATCTCCCTTCACCACCTCGACGCGCAGGTCGTAGAGCACGAAGGCGTCGTCGGGCTCGGCATCGGCTGCGGACATGGCACTCACCGGAAGAAGACGAAGGTGACGAGGATGAAGGTCGGGATCAGGACGGCGCCCGACCAGACCATGTAGCCGAAGAAGCTCGGCATGCGGACACCGGCGGACCGGGCGATCGCATAGACCATGAAGTTGGGTGCGTTGCCGATGTAGCTGTTGGCGCCCATGAACACCGCGCCGCAGGAGATGGCCGCCAGCGTCAGCGCGCCTTTCGTCATCAGCGTCGCGGCATCGCCGCCCGCCAGTTCGAAGAACACGACGTAGGTCGGGGCGTTGTCGAGGAAGGACGAGAGCGCGCCGGTGAGCCAGAAGTAGGCGACATTGTTGGGCGTGCCGTCGGGGTTCGACACGAGCGCCACGAGCGGTG
Source organism: Alsobacter sp. R-9 (assembly GCF_054612375.1). Classification (NCBI taxonomy): domain Bacteria; kingdom Pseudomonadati; phylum Pseudomonadota; class Alphaproteobacteria; order Hyphomicrobiales; family Alsobacteraceae; genus Alsobacter; species Alsobacter sp. R-9. Next base: position 11,977 of record NZ_JBTSWJ010000005.1, read on the forward strand.
CGAAGGCGCCGTCCGCTCCCGCGCGCAACATCGCCAGCACGGGCACCATGGCGATGAAGATGCCCGCGAAGAGCTTGGCGACTTCGACGATCGGCCCCCAGGAGAAGCCGTTCGCCTCGCGATAGTCCTTGCGTGTGAGCACCATCGAAGCGACCGCGACGGCCACGAAGATCGCGTCACGCAGGATGTTCTGCCACTCGGCCTCGACCCCCGCCACCCGGAACGCCACGCCCGGCTTCCAGGTCGCGCTCATGAGGATCGCGGCGATGATGACGCCAATCAGCGCCACGTTGACGAGGCCGTGGATCCGGATGCCTTCCACCGTCTCGGGCGTCGGATCGGGCTTGAACGTCTCCCGGCGGTAGAGCCAGCTGTCGACGAAAAAGAACACGGCCAGCACGATGCCGCTGGCGAACAGCGCCTCGCCGAAGAGGTGCGTCGTCGTCCAGAAGAAGTCGACTCCGCGGAGGAAGCCGAGGAAGAGGGGCGGGTCGCCCAGCGGCGTGAGCGAGCCACCGAGGTTCGACACGAGGAAGATGAAGAAGACCACCACGTGCACGTTGCGCTTGCGGTTGTCGTTGGCCCGCAGGATTGGCCGGATCAGGACCATCGAGGCGCCCGTGGTGCCGATCACGCTGGCGAGCGCCGTCCCCGCCGCCAGGAGGCCCGTGTTGACGAGCGGCGTCCCGCGCAGGTTGCCGGAGACGAAGATGCCGCCCGCAGCCGTAAACAACGCCAGCAGCAGCAGGATGAAGGGCACGTATTCGAGGAGGATGGTGTGGGCGACCGCGCTCGCAGTCACGTCGACGCCGCGGAACAGGACCAGCGGCACTGCGACGAGCAGCGCCCAGAGCGCGGCGATCTTGCCCTGGTGATGCTCCCACAGATGCGGGGCGAAGAGCGGGAACAGGGCGATCGACAGCAGGATGCCGAGGAACGGTATCGCCCAGGCGATGCCGAAACTGGCTCCGTTCAAGTCGGCCGCCGACGCCCCGGTCGGGGCCGCCGCCATGACGGCGGCCAGAAACACGGCTGAACGCATGAAGATCCCCCCTTGCCCGGGTCAGACTTAGGGGATGGCCCCGGCCTCGGCAACGCCCGCCTGTGCCTCAGGCTTGCGCTCGGCGCCTCGCGACCCGACACTGGCCGTGATCCTTGGGGGGCCCGGCGGGCCGGGAGGAAACGATGGCGGCTTGGATTCTGCTCGGACTGATCGTCGTGGCCGGCCTCTGGCTGATCGCGACCTACAACGGCCTCGTCGGCTTGCGGCAGCGCGTGAGCCAGGCCTTCGCCGACATCGACGTGCAGCTGAAGCAGCGGCACGACCTCATTCCAAACCTCGTCGAGACCGTGAAGGGCTACGCCACCCACGAGAAGTCGACGCTCGAGGCGGTGATCCAGGCGCGCAATGCGGCCCTGGCGGCGCAGGGCCCCGGAGCCCAGGCGGCCGCGGAGAACCAGCTGACGGGGGCGCTGGGGCGGCTCATCGCGCTTTCCGAGGCCTACCCGGACCTCAAGGCCAACGCCAACTTCCAGCAGTTGCAGGGCGAACTGTCGGACATCGAGAACAAGCTCGCGGCGGCCCGGCGGTTCTTCAACAACGCGGTGAGCGAGTACAACGCGTCGATCCAGGCCTTCCCGGCGGTCTTCTTCGCGAAGAACTTCGGCTTCACGGAGCGCGAGTTCTTCGACGTCGGCACGGACGCGCGGGTTGCCCTCGACAAGCCGCCCAGCGTGAGCTTCTGACCCGCAGGCACGGCGATGCTGCCGGCCTACGGCCTCTACACGCACATCCGCGCCAACCGCGTCCGGTCCGTGCTGCTGCTGGCGGGCCTCTTCGTGCTCGTCTTCCTGCTGACCTACGCCGCCCTCCTGTGGCTGGCAGCGATGGGGAGCGGGCGCGCACCGCTGCAGGCCCTCGCAAACCAGGCGTGGAGCACGTTCGTGCCCGTCACCCCGTGGATCAGCCTGCTGACCGCGGGCTGGGTCTTCACGGCGTGGCACTTCAACCGGGCCATGATCGACGCGGTCAGCGGCTCGCGCGCGGTGACCCGCGCCGAGCAGCCTCGTCTCTACAACAGCCTCGAGAACCTCTGCATCTCGCGTGGCATCCCCATGCCGAAGCTCGAGATCATCGACACGGACGTGCTCAACGCGTTCGCCAGCGGCCTCAACGCTCGCCAGTACACCATCACCGTCACCTCCGGCCTCGTCGCCGCGCTCACCGACGAGGAACTGGAGGCAGTGCTCGCGCACGAACTGACCCACATCCGCAACGAGGACGTGAAGCTGATGGTGATCGCCGGCATCATCGCCGGGGTGATCTCCTTCTTCGGCGAGATGCTGTTCCGGAGCATGACCCGGGTCCGCTGGTCGAGTGGCTCGTCCTCGTCGTCCGAGAGAAAGGGCGGTGCCGGGCTCGCGATCGTCATCGCGGTGGCCCTTATTCTCGTCGCCTGGGTGCTGTCCCTCGTCATCCGGTTCAGCCTGTCCCGGTCCAGGGAATTCCTCGCCGACGCGGGAGCGGTCGAGCTGACCAAGAACCCGGACGCCATGATCAGCGCGCTGATGAAGGTAGCCGGCCGGGGCGAAATCCCCGGCGCGCCCTCCGCGGTGATGGAGATGTGCCTCGACAACCCCCGCTCGGGCTTCGCCGACCTCTTTGCGACGCACCCTCCGATGGAGGAGCGGATCGACGCTCTCGTCCGGCTGGCGGGCGGCCGGCTCCCGGCCGAAATCCCTGATGCACCGCCGCCATTGACCGGCGGTCTCGACCCGCAGCGGCGCGGACCCTGGGGCTGAGAGGCAAGAACCGCCCGTTGTGTGGCAGAGAGCCCACAGTTTTCCCGCGCCGCATGTGGCTAGAGTCGCGGTCGCTGTCATCGACGACGGATGCCCATGGACCGGAGCGTCACCCACACCGCGGATCTGGCGAAGGATGCCGCCGGCCTCCTCAGGCGTTTCGGCTTCGCCGTGCTGGTGATCGTGGTGCCGCTGGCCGCCATGGTTTCGCGGCGCGGGCTCGTGATCCTTCTGCCGATCGGCATGGCCCTGATCGTGGTGGCGACCTTCCTCGAAAGCGACGGTCGTGAACCCCTCGGCACGGTGCGGCGCGCCGCCATCGGCCCGGCCGGAGCCCTGGCTGCGTTCCTCGCCTTCTGGGCCGGCCTGTCGCTGGTGTGGACCCCGTTCCCCGACGAAGCGGCCGAACGCCTGCTCAATCTCGTCGGCGCCGGGCTCCTCGCCTTCGTCGCAGCGGCGGCGCTGCCGCAGCGGATGCGCGTCAGCAATCTCTATCTGATGCCCATCGGCGCCGGGCTCGCGGCCCTCTCCGCCATCTGGCTCGCCTGGCGGCTCGGCCGCGGGCTCGAATGGCTCGACCGGTCGATCCTCGATCGTGGACTGCTCCTGCTCGTGCTCGTGACACCGGCCGCCGTCAGCTGGCTCGCCTCGAAGGACCGCTTCATCTCGTGCTTCCTGCTGGTGGCCGCGGTCACGGCTGCGCTGATCATGGGCGAGGCGTGGCCCGCGCTCGTCGCACTCGCGGTCGGGGCGGTGATCTTCGGCATCGCGACGGTCGACACGGCCATCGGGCGCTGGACCTGCATGGTCCTCATCCCGGGCCTCGTCGTGGCGGCCCCGGCGATGCCCTTCCTCCTGCGCCCGCTGTCGAAGCTCGTGTTCGGGGCGACCCATCCCCGCGTCGAGATGGTGCGGACGTGGGGTCGGATCGTCTACGACGACCCCGCGCGCCTCTTCACCGGGCACGGGCTCGACACGGCCCTTCGGGCCAAGCTCGCCGGCCTCGTCCCGCAGGGTGCCCCGACGGGCCTTCTCTTCGAGGTATGGTTCGAGCTCGGGTTCCTCGGCGCCGTCGCGCTCGCCCTGCTTCTGGCGCGCACGATCGACAGCGCCTCGCGCCTGCAGGGGGGCGCCGCCGCCGGGGCGCTGATGACGCTCAGCGTCGCCTTCGTGCTTGCGGTCGCCGGGCAAGGCGCCGCGCAGGCGTGGTGGCTCTTCGGCCTCTCGCTCGCGGCGCTGACGGCGGTGGCCGTGGACCGCGGGCAGTACCGGACGACCCGTCCCCGCACGACGGCCCGGCCCTGATCCGGCCTCAGCCGGCCGACCGGGCCCCGGCGCTCTCCCGCGCAACGGCATGGCAGGCCACGCCGTCGATCGTGGGCGGCGCCTCGCGACGGCACAGGTCGAACGCGAGCCCGCAGCGGGGGTGGAAGGTGCAGCCCGAGGGCGGCGAGATCGGGTTCGGGATCTCGCCCTGGACCGGCGTGCGCGGCCGGCCGCTCATCGCGAGGTCCGGCACTGCATCGAGCAACATCCGCGTGTAGGGATGGCGCGGAGCAGCGAAGAGCTGCCGGGCGGGCGCCACCTCGACGAGGCGGCCGAGATACATCACGCCGATCGTCGTCGCCATGTGACGCACCACGGCGAGGTTGTGGCTGATGAAGAGGTAGGTCAGCCCGAGGCGGTCCTGCAGGTCGCGCATCAGGTTGAGGATCTGCGCCTGCACCGACACGTCGAGCGCCGACGTGGGCTCGTCGCAGACGATGAAGTCGGACTCGGCCGCCAGCGCGCGGGCGATGGCGATGCGCTGGCGCTGGCCGCCCGAGAACTCGTGGGGAAACTTGCTCGCGTCGGCCGGATCGAGACCGACGAGCCGCAGGAGCTCGGCGACGCGGTCCGTCACGTCCCGCCGGTTCTCGGCGATCCCGAAGGCGCGGATCGGCTCGCCGATGATGTCCCCGACCCGCCAGCGGGGATCCAGGCTGGCGAACGGATCCTGGAAGATCATCTGGATGCGCCGGCGCAGGCGGCGGCGTTCGGCCTCGTGCCCCGCTCCGGTCATCGGCACGCCGGCGATGCGCACCTCGCCGCCCGTGGGCGGCAGCAGGCCCACGACCATCCGCGCCACGGTGGACTTGCCCGAGCCCGACTCGCCCACCAGAGCGAAGGTCTCGCCCTTGCGGATGGAGAAGCTGACCCCATCGACGGCCTTCAGCAACTGCCGGCCCTCGCGGGCCATGACCCGCTCGAGCCAGGGCTTCGACACGTCGAACGTGCGGCGCAGGCCGGACACCTGGACGAGCGGGTGGTCGGTCATGGGGCCGCTCCGTGGCCGCTTGCAACCGGTTGCATCACGTCCCCGTCATAGAGGTGGCAGGCCACCGCGTGCTCCCCGACGCGGCTCGGCTCGGGCCGGTCGACGTGGCAGCGCGCAAAGGCACGGGCGCACCGCGGCCGGAAGGCGCAGCCCTTCGGGATCGCGGCGAGGCGGGGCATCGAGCCCGGGATCTGGACGAGCCGGTCGGCCTCGCCTTCGAGCGTCGGGATCGAGCCCATCAGGCCCTTGGCGTAGGGGTGCAGGGGATCCTTGACCACCGCCCGCACGGGGCCGATCTCGGCGACGCGGCCCGCATACATCACCGCCACGCGGTCTGCGGTTTCTGCGATCACGCCCATGTCGTGCGTAATCAGCATCACGGCGGTGCCGCGTTCCGTACACAGGCGGCGCAGCAGGGTGATGATCTGCGCCTGCACGGAGACGTCGAGGGCCGTCGTGGGCTCGTCGGCGATCACGAGGTCCGGCTCGGCGCACAGCGCGAGGGCGAGCACGACGCGCTGGCGCATGCCGCCGGAGAACTCGTGCGGATAGCCGTCGATCCGCCGTTCCGCCGCCGGGATGCCGACCTCCTTGAGGAGGTCGACCGCGCGCCGGCGGGCCTCCGCGGCAGACACGTCGAGATGGGCGAGGATCGTCTCGACGATCTGGTCCCCGACCCGGTAGAGCGGGTTGAGGCTCGTCAGCGGGTCCTGGAAGACCATGCCGATGCGCCGTCCGCGGATCTCGCGCATCGCCTCAGCCGGCAAGCCGTTGATGCGCTGGCCGTTGAGAAGGATCTCGCCGCCGCTGATCCGGCCGGGTGGATCGATCAGCCCGATCACGGCGGAGCCGGTCAGGGACTTGCCCGCGCCCGACTCGCCGACCACGCCGAGCACCTCGCCGCGCGCGATGTCGAACGACACGCCGTCCAGCGCCTTGAGCACGCCCCGGCGCGTCGCGAACTCGACCTTGAGGTCGCGGATGGAGAGGACCGGGGCGCTCATCGCAGCTTCGGGTTGAGGGCGTCGCGGAGCCAGTCGCCGACGAGGTTCACGGCCAGCACGAAGGCGGCGAGCGTGATCCCCGGGAAGGCGACGATCCACCACTCGCCCGAGAAGAGGAAGTCGTTGCCGATGCGGATGAGCGTGCCGAGAGAGGGCTGCGTCGGCGGCAGTCCCACGCCGAGGAAGGACAGGGTGGCCTCGGTGATGACCGCGAGCGCGATGTTGATGGTGAGGATGACGAGCACCGGCCCGATGACGTTGGGCAGCACGTGCCGCGCCAGGATCAGCGGCGTCGGGATGCCGATGAGGCGTGCAGCCTGCACGTAGTCCTTGTTCTTCTCCACCATCGTCGAGCCGCGGATGGTGCGGGCGTACTGCACCCAGAACGACAACCCGATCGCCATGATCAGCACGAGGAAGGCCGTCTCCTCGCGCTGCCCCTTGCCGACGACGCCGTGCACGACCCCGTCGAGGAGAAGCGCGATCAGGATGGAGGGGAACGTCAGCTGCACGTCGGCGAGGCGCATGACGAAGGCGTCGAACCGACCGCCCAGCCAACCGGCCATGAGGCCGAGCGTGATGCCGATGATGGCCGCGATGGCAACCCCCGCGAGCCCGATGACCAGCGACACCCGCATGCCGTAGAGGATGGCCGAGAACAGGTCGCGGCCCTGGTTGTCGGTGCCGAGCAGGAACTTCGGGTCCCCGCCCTCCACCCAGCGCGGCGGCATGAGCGAATCGAGGATGTCGACGTTGGCGGGGTCGAACGGGTTGCTCGGCGCGATCAGCGGCGCCAGCGCGGCCCCGCCGATGAGCGCGAGCGATACGATGGCCGAGACGATCGTCACCTTCGACGCGAGGAAGCTCGCGAGGATGTCGCTGTCGCGCCAGCGCGGGCGCGTGCCCGCCGCCGTTCCGCCCGTGGTTTCTGCCGCCTGGGTCATGCCTGCCTCACGCCGGCCGCAGCGTCGACCGCAGCCGCGGATCGACCACGGCATAGAGCAGGTCGACGATCATGTTGATGGTCACGAACATGAACGCGATGAGCATCAGGTACGCCGCCATGATCGGGATGTCGACGTTCTGCACGGCGCCAAGGAACAGCACGCCCATGCCCGGCCACTGGAAGACGTACTCCGTGATGAGCGCGAAGGCGATGATCGAGCCGAGTTGCAGGCCGGTGATCGTGATGACGGGCACGAGCGTGTTCTTCAGCGCGTGGCCGAAGTGGATCGAGCGCGTGCGCAGGCCGCGGGCGCGGGCGAAGCGGATGTAGTCCGTGCGCAGCACCTCGAGCATCTCGGCCCGGACGAGGCGCATGATCAGCGTCATCTGGAACAGGCCGAGCGTGACGGCAGGCAGGATCAGCGCCTTGAGGCCCGACAGGGTGAGCAGCCCGGTGGACCAGAAGCCGAACTGGACGACGTCGCCCCGCCCGAAGGAGGGCAGCCAGCCGAGTTGAACGGAGAACACGTAGCGCAGCAGGATCGCGATCAGGAACGTCGGCAGGGATACGCCGACGAGCGAAATGGTCATGAAGAACGACGCCATGACCGAGTTGCGGCGAAGGGCCGTGTAGACGCCCATGGGGATGCCGACGAGGAGCGCGAGGAGCGCCGCGGCGAAGGCGAGCTCCAGCGTCGCCGGCATGCGCTCGCCGATGAGCGAGGCGACCGGCTGGCGGAACTGGTAGGAGATGCCGAAGTCGAGCCGCGCGGCGCGCTTCATGTAGTTGAAGAACTGCACCGGGACGGGGTCGTCGAGCCCCATGTCACGGCGAATCTGCTCGCGCTGCTCCCGCGGCGTGTCGAGCGACACAACCTGGTTCACCGGATCGCCGACGAAACGGAACATGGAGAACGCGATCAGCCCGACCGTGATCATGACCACGACGGATTGCAGGAGGCGTCTCAGGATGAAGGCGATCATCGAAGGGGGCCGCACGTATCGCCGGTGACGTGTCCCCGGCAGGGAAAGGCCCGGTGCGGTTGCACCGGGCCCTTCATCGCATCATGGCGGGCTGCGCGCGGCAGCCTCACTCCTTCGTCGCCCAGTAGAAGAGGAACTGGTTGTCCGCGCGCTGGACGACCTTGACCTTCTTCGACACGCCCCAGGACAGGGCCTGCTGGTGGAGCGGGATGTAGCCGACGTCCTTGTTCTGCGCGATGTCGTAGGCTTGGTAGATCAGGTCGTCGCGCTTCTTGGGGTCGTTCTCCATGAGAACCTGGTCGGCCAGCTTGTCCACCTCGGGGTTGCAGTAGCCGCCGAGGTTCGACTCGCCGCGGCCCTTCCCCTCGTCGGTCCGGCAGCCGTACATGTTCTGCAGGATGTTCCAGCTGTCGAACGAGCCGGGCGTCCAGCCGAGCAGGTAGAACGAGGTGTCGAACTTCGGCGCCAGCACCTTGGCGAAATACTGTGCCTTGGGCTGGGCGTTGAGGTTCACCTTGATTCCGGCGCGGGCGAGCATGCCGACCACCGCCTGGCAGATCGCCTCGTCGGCGACGTAGCGGTCGTTCGGGCAGTCCATGCCGACCTCGAAACCGTTCGGGTAGCCGGCCTCGGCGAGCAGCTTCTTCGCCGCGTCGACGTCATACGGGAACCGCTTGAACTCGCCCGAGCGCGAATAGAGCAGCGGGGAGATCATCAGAGCCGACGGCGTCGCCATGCCGCGCATCACGCGGTCGCGGATCGCGTTGATGTCGATGGCCTGGTAGAAGGCCTGCCGGACCTTCGGATCCTTGAAGGGGTTCTTGCCCTTCACGTTGGAGTACTTCAGCTCCGCGTTGCGCTGGTCCATCCCGAGGAAGATCGTGCGCAGCTCGGGCCCGGTCATGACCATGGCGTTCGGGCTCGCGTTCACGCGGGCCACGTCCTGCACCGGCACCGGCTCCATCCAGTCGATCTCGCCCGACAGCAGCGCCGCGACGCGCGTGGCGTCCGAGGCGATCGGGGTGAAGATCACTTCCGTCAGGTTGTGCTCAGGCTTGCCCCACCAACCTGCGTTGGGCTTCCAGACGGTCTTCACGCCCGGCTGGTGGCTCTCGAGCTTGAAGGGGCCCGTGCCGTTGGAGTTCAGGGCGGCATAGCCGGGCGTGGTGGCGCTCGGCGGCGTGGGCGCCACGGCGTTGTTCGCCTCGGCCCACTTCTTGGACATGATGTACCACGTATCCCACTCGTAGTGCAGGATCGGGTTCGGCGACGACAGGATGACGTCGACCGTGTGGTCGTCGACCTTGACGAACTTCGCATCGCTCGGAATGCGCGTCGTCATGTTTGAGCCGGTGGCCCGCACGCGGTCGGCCGAGAACACGACGTCGTCGGCGGTGAAGTCCTCGCCGTTCTGGAACTTCACGCCCTTGCGCAGGAAGAAGCGCCAGCGCGTCGGCTCCACGATCTCCCAGCGTTCGGCGAGGCCGGGGATGATCTCGAGCTTGGGACCGCGCTTCGTCAGGCCCTCGTACACCGCGCCGTGCATGGCGAGCGTGAACGTCTCGTTCAGCGTGTACGGGTCCAGCGACTTGTAGTCACCCTGGAACGCGAATCGGAACGTCTTGGCGCTCGCCGGCACCGCGAGCAGTGCCACGGCCGCCGCGACGGCCAGGACCGTCTTCCTGATCATCATCGTCACTTCCCCTCCGACCTGCGGGTCTCGGATTTCGGCACAGCCAAAACACCCGGTCCCGGCGTTGATTTTCGACGCATTTTCAGCGTTCGACCTTACGAAAGTCTAGACACGCCGGCTGTCGCCGGTCCAGCGGGATTTGCCGCAGCGTGAATGAAGTTCAAGCGGCGAGCTCGCGAACGAGCCGGTCCATGAACCGTTCGCCGGCGACGAGCTGTTCGATCTCGATGAACTCGTCGGCCTGGTGGGCCTGTGCGATGTCCCCGGGGCCGCACACGATCGACGACCATCCGGCCCCCTGGAAGATCCCGGCCTCCGTGCCGTAGGACACGACCATGGCCCCGTTGTCGCCCGTCAGCCGGCGCACCAGGGCTTCCGCCGCGCCGTCCGGCTCGGGCAGGAGTCCGCGGACCGCCGCCCGGTGCACGATCTCGACGCCGGTCTCGGGCGCGATGGCCTGCATCCGCGGCTCGATCGTCTCGCGGACGAAGGCCTCGAATCGCCGCCGGTAGTCCCATGGGTCCTCGGTGGGGATGGCTCGGACCTCGGTGACGAAGCGGCACTCCGCGGACACGATGTTCGTGGCGGTGCCGCCCTGGATCATGCCGCAGTGGAGCGTGGTATAGGGAGGCTCGAAGCCATTCGCGGGATCCGCCGCCGCGCGATTCGCCGCCATGGCGTCGTCGAGCCATGTCACGAGGCGTGCCGCGGTCATGACCGCGCTGACGCCGAGGTCGATCCGGCTCGAGTGGACGGTATGCCCGCGCACGACGGTGAACCAAGAGACCGAGCCCTTGTGGCCGGTCACGGCCTTCATCCCGGAGGGCTCTCCCACGATCACGGCGGAAGGGGTCGGAATGGCCTGCTTCATCTCCTCCACCATGGGCGGGGCGCCCTGGCAGCCCACCTCCTCGTCGTACGAGAGAGCGAGATGCACCGGGCGCTTGAGCCCGGCCTTCAGCATCACGGGCACCGCCGCGAGCATCAGCGCGTCGAAGCCCTTCATGTCGCAGGTCCCGCGGCCGTAGAGCCGCCCGTCCCGCTCGGTCAGCGTGAAGGGGTCGCTCGACCACGCCTGGCCCTCGACCGGAACGACGTCGGTGTGGCCGGAGAGGACGACGCCGCCCTCGACCATCGGCCCGACGGTGGCGAAGAGGTTGGCCTTGCGGCCATCCGGGCTCGGCACCAACCGACTCTCGACGCCGTGCGAGGCGAGGTAGTCCCGGATGAAGGCGACGCAGTCGAGGTTCGATTCGCTCGACACGGTGGGAAACGCCACGAGCCTCGCCAGAAGCTCCCTCGTGGTCCAGGACATCGACAACTCCGATCATGCAACGACCGCCGCGAGGAGGGCGTCGTCTAGCGCCACAGTTGATGGCCCGCCGTTGATTGACAATCCCCTCACGCACGGCGGAGATGTGCGGCATTCCGCCGTTTCGGCTCCGCGTCAAGGCCATTCCCACATGTTCGACGTCACCGGCTCCCAGATCGAGGCCACCCTCCCGCGCATCCGCAGCCATGTCCGCCGCACGCCCGCGTGGCTGAGCCCGGCCCTGTCGGAACGCTTCGGCCGCCGCGTGCACGTGAAGCTCGAGTGCCTGCAGGTCGGCGGCTCGTTCAAGGCCCGGGGCGTTGCAGCCAAGCTGCTGTCGATGTCCGAGCAGGAGCGGAGGAACGGCGTCGTCGCCGTGTCGGGCGGGAACCACGCCATCGCAGTGGCGCGCGGCGCGGCGGCCTTCGGCGTCGACGCCCTGATCATGATGCCGCGGGTGACACCCGCCTTCAACGTCGACGAGACGCGCCGGCACGGAGCCACGGTCGAGCTGGCGGACAGCGCCGCCGAAGCCTTCGCGAAGGCCGAGGCCCTCGCCGGCGCCGGGCGGACGAACCTCCACGCCTATGACGACCCGGTCATCATCGCCGGCAACGGCACGGTCGGGCTCGAGTTCGTCGAGGACGTTCCGGCGCTGTCCCACGTCTTCGTGTCGATCGGCGGCGGCGGGTTCTCGACAGGGGTCGCGGCGGCGATCCGCGACCGCAACCCTTCCGCACGGGTAATCGGCGTTGAGACCGAAGGCGCCGAGACGATGACGCAGGCGCTGGCCGCCGGCCAGCCGGTGACGATCAAGCCCACCTCCATTGCCCGCACGCTCGGCGCGCCCTTCGTGACGCAGAGGACGCTGGAGGGCGCCCGCCAGCACCTCGACAGGGTGATGGTGGTCACGGATCGCGAGGCGGTGGCTGACCTCGTCTGGCTCCTGCAGACGGAGAAGGTGCTCTGCGAACCCGCCGCCAGCTGCACCGTCTCTGCCCTGGCCCGCCACGTCGACCAGCTGCCGGCCGACGCCGAGGTCGGCGTCATCCTGTGCGGCTCCAACATCGCGCTCGCCGACCTCGAGGCCCTTCGGACATCGTTCGGCCTCTGAGCCGCGTTGACCGACCGGTCCGGTTCCGGTTTGCTCCCCGGCGGCGCCCTCGCGGGCGTCCGTTTCAGACCCAGAGGTACCCCAATGCCCGTCATCAACAGCATCGCCGCCTTCGCCGATGAGGTCGCGGCCTGGCGACGCGATTTCCACCTGCATCCCGAGCTCGACTACGACGTGCACCGCACGGCGGGGATCGTCGCGGAGAAACTGCGGGCTTTCGGGTGCGACGAGGTTGTGACGGGCATCGGGCGCACCGGCGTCGTCGGCGTGATCAAGGGCCGGCTTCCCGGCGACAAGGTGATCGGCCTGCGCGCGGACATGGACGCCCTGCCGATCGAGGAGGCGAGCGGCAAGCAGTGGAGCTCCACGGTGCCCGGCAAGATGCACGCCTGCGGCCACGACGGGCACACGGCCATGCTGCTGGGCGCGGCGCGCTACCTCGCCGAAACGCGCAACTTCGCCGGCACGGCGGTCGTCATCTTCCAGCCGGCCGAGGAGGGCGGCGGCGGCGGCAAGGCGATGGTCGAGGACGGCATGATGGACCGCTTCGGCGTGCAGGAGGTCTACGGCATGCACAACATGCCGGGCCTTCCCGTCGGCCACTTCGCCACCCGCCCCGGCCCGTTGCTGGCCGCTGCGGACCGCTTCAGCATCGTGATCGAGGGGCGCGGCGGCCATGCGGCCCATCCGCACCACTCCATCGACACGGTGGTTGTCGGCAGCCAGATCGTGCAGGCGCTGCAGACGATCGTGGCCCGCAATGTCGACCCGCTCGATTCGGCGGTCGTCTCGACGACGTATTTCCGCGCCGGCGATGCCTTCAACGTGCTGCCGCAGACGGCCGAACTGCGCGGCACGGTGCGCACCTTCCGGCCGGAGGTGCAGGACCAGATCGAGAAGCGCATGCAGGAGATCGTGACCGGCGTCGCGGCCCTGCACGGCGCCACGGCGACGCTCGAGTACGTCCGCGGCTATCCGCCGACCTGCAACCACGACGCGCAGACGTCGTTCGCCGCCTCCATCGCCGCGTCCGTCTCCGGGGCCGAGGCCGTGAACACCGACGTGAAGCCGGTGATGGGCGCCGAGGACTTCTCGTTCATGCTCGAGGCGCGGCCCGGCGCGTTCGTGTTCATCGGCAACGGGGCGACGGCCAACCTGCACCACCCGGCCTACGACTTCGACGACTCCGTCATCCCCGTCGGCGTCAGCTACTGGGCGAAGCTCGTCGAGACGGCCATGCCGGCGGCCTGAACGCCTGAAGCGGAAACGCCCGGCCTCGCGGCCGGGCGTCCCGATCGAAACGGGCCGATCCGGCGATGACGATCAGTCGACGTTCTTGCCGGCCATCTTCCGGCCGGTGAGGCGGACCACGGAACCGCCCTTGGCCTCGGCCGGCGCGCGCCGGGCATCCGACTCGCAGTTGGCGATGAAGTCGGCGATGCGCGGGGCGATCTCGGCGCGGAACCGCGAGCCGTTGAAGACGCCGTAGTGGCCGACCTTCGGCTGCAACCAATGGGCGCGGCGGCTGTCCGGGATGTTCGGACACAGCGCATGGGCGGCCTCGGTCTGGCCGACGCCGGAGATGTCGTCCTTCTCGCCCTCGACGGTCATGAGGCCGCAGCGGCGGATGGCGGAGAGATCGACCTTGCGGTCGCGGTGCATCATCTCGCCCTTCGGCAACTGGTGCTTGACGAACACCGTGTCGACCGTCTGCAGGTAGAACTCGGCCGTCAGGTCCATGACGGCGAGATACTCGTCGTAAAAGTCGCGGTGCTTTTCGGCCGAATCGCCGTCCCCCTCGACGAGGTGCTTGAACATCTCGCCGTGCGCCTCGAGGTGGCGGTCGATGTTCATGGCCATGAAGCCCGCGAGCTGCAGGAAGCCGGGATAGACGTCGCGCAGGAAGCCGGGGTTGGGCAGCGGCACCTTGACGATGCAGTGGCGGCGGAACCAGTCGATGCCGCGCTTCTCGGCGAGAAGGTTCACCTGCGTCGGGCTCCGGCGGGTGTCGATCGGGCCGCCCATCAGCGTCATCGAGCGCGGGGTGCGCGGATCGTCCTCATCTTCCATGCGGGCGATGGCCGCGATGACGGGCACCGACGGCTGGCACACGGCCATGACGTGCACGTCCGGGCCGAGCAGGCGCAGCATGGCGATGACGTAGTCGATGTAGTCGTCGAGGTCGAAGCCACCCTGGCTCACCGGCACGAGGCGGGCGTCCACCCAGTCGGTGATGAACACCTCGTGGGTCGGCAGGAAGGCCTCGACCGTGCCGCGCAGCAGCGTGGCGTAGTGGCCGGACATCGGCGCGACGATCAGCAGCTTCGGCTGGCGCGTGCGCATCTCGCCGAGCGCCCGGTCGAAATGGATGAGCTTGCAGAAGGGGCGTTCCCACACGACGCGCTCGATCACGTCGACGCGCTCGCCGTCGACGAGCGTCGTCGGGAGGTCGAAGGCCGGCTTGCCGTAGCGGCGCGTGGCGCGCTCGAAGAGCTCGCAGCCCGCCGTCACCGAGCGGGCGAAGGACGTCGTCGAGATCGGGTTCAGCGGATTGGCGTAGAAGACCCGCGTGGAGTCGGCGAACGCCCGCGCCGGCGCCAGCAGCGCGTGGGCGGCCTCGTACCACATGTAGTAGGGCAACTGCATCGACTTTACTCCCAACCTCGGCGGGTGCCGCCGAAGCGACAGGAGCCGGAGCTTAACGTCTCGCCCCCTTCATACAATTCGCCGAAGGTGAAAGAAGCCCCACCAAAGGCGCTCATGTTGCAATGAGGTGACGAACAAGCCGGTTCCTGGCCCAGACTGCGCCCGAAACGTAAACGGCTCATTCACCCTGCTGGAGGAGCGAGCCTTTCCGGCGGGCGTCCTGCACGAGCCACAGGAAGCAGGCGACGGCCGCCACGAGCAGGACGGCGTTGATGGCGAAGGCCTGGACCATCAGGTCGAGGCGCAGGGTCCGCTCGATGAGGAGCGCCCGCAGGCCCTCGAATACGTAGGTGGGTGGAAGGCACCATGCAAGGACCTGCATCCATCCCGGCAGCACCGTGACCGGATAGTAGACGCAGCCGAGCGGCAGCATCAGGAACATCACGGTCCAGGCCAGCCCCTCGGCACCCATGCCGTTGCGCAGGACGATGCCGGATACGACGATCCCGACGGCCCAGCCCGTCAGGACGAGGTTGACGAAGAACGCTGCGAGCCCGAGGCCGAGCGCGTAGACGTTGAAGCCGAAGAAGGCCATCGCCAGCACCGTGACCGGCCCCAGCCCGATGACGAGGCGCACGAGGCTCATCACCACGAGCGCCAGCAGGAACTCGATGGGCCGCAACGGGCTCATGAGCAGGTTGCCCATGTTGCGGGACCACATCTCCTCCAGGAACGACATGGAGAAGCCGAGTTGGCTGCGGAACAGCACGTCCCACAGAATCATCGCCCCGATGAAGGCGCCGGCGCCGAACACCATCGGGTTGGCGCTCTGACCGACATAGACCTGCAGGAAGCCCCAGGTGACCATCTGCACGGTCGGCCAGTAGACGAGTTCCAGCAGCCGCGGCCAGGACGAGCGCAGCAGGTACATGTAGCGGGTGACGAGGGCGTAGACCCGCATCGCCGAGAACGACCGCGCGGGCGGCGGCTGCACGGACACGCTCACGACGCCTCCCGCGCATGGACGCCGCGGTTGCGGGCGACGTCGAGGAAGACATCCTCGAGCGTCTCGCGGCCGTAGCGCGCGAGCAGTTCCGCCGGAACGCCCGCGTCGGCGATGCGGCCGGCCTTCATGATGATGACGTGGTCGCAGAGGCGCTCGACCTCGGCCATGTTGTGCGAGGCGAGCAGGATCGCGGCGTTGCGCTCGCGCCGGTACTGCTCGAGGTGGGAACGCACCCAGTCCGCGGTGTCGGGATCGAGCGAGGCCGTGGGCTCGTCGAGGAGCAGCAACTCCGGGTCGTTGACCAGCGACTTTGCCAGCGCGACGCGCGTCTTCTGCCCGGCGGAGAGCTGGCCGGACGGGCGGTCGAGGATGGCTGAGAGGTCGAGGTCGTCCGCCAGCTGCGCGATCTTCTCCTTCAGCCGGGGCACGCCGTAGAGGCGTCCGAACACCGTGAGGTTCTGGCGCACCGTCAACCGGTGCGGCATGTCGACATAGGGGCTCTCGAAGTTCATCCGGTGCAGAACGGCCTGCCGGTCGCTCGCCATGTCGTGACCGAAGACGCGGGCCGAGCCGGAGGTTGGCAGCACCAGCCCCATGATCATCGCGATGGTCGTCGTCTTGCCGGCGCCGTTGCCGCCGAGCAGGCCGACGACGCCCCCGCGCGGCACGGTGAAGGACACGTCGTCCACGGCGACGGCCTTGCTGTACGCCTTGCGCAGGTGCTCGACGGCGATGGCGGGTGAATCGATCATGGCTGGACCGGAGCGCTCGGCCGGTGCACGAAGAATGGGGGCGGGAGGCGCGGCACGGCGTCGCCGTCCTCGCAGGAACCTCGTGCCGCCCTAGTTAGCGGACCATGCCGGATACGGGAAGCATCGGACTGAGCGAGAACGACAGCTATCTGCGCCTCGGGACGCTCGTGCGCCTGCGCTGGATGGCCATCGGGGGACAGACGCTCGCGGTGCTCGCGGTCCATTTCGGCCTGGGCTTCCCCGTTCCCCTCGTCGCATGCCTCGCGGTCATCCTGCTCGCAGCGGTGGTGAACGCCGGGCTGACGCTGTGGTTTCCCGTGGGCCTGCGGCTCCGGGACACGGCGGCCACCGGCCTCCTCGCCTTCGACATCCTGCAGCTCACGGCGCTGCTCGGGCTGACGGGGGGCCTCGCCAATCCGTTCTCGATGATGTTCCTGGCGCCGGTGATGATCTCGGCGGCGGCCCTGCCCCCGTGGCGGACGGTCGCGCTGGGCGTGCTGGCGGTCGCGGGTGCCACCGTTCTCGCGCTCTGGTCGCTGCCGCTGCCGTGGTCGGCGGCCGAGCCGATCGACCTTCCGGCCACCTACCGGTTCGGGGTCTGGCTCGCCATCCTGCTCGGCGTCGCCTTCCTCGGCGTCTATGCCTGGCGCGTCACGGAAGAGGCCCGGGAGCTGGCGCAGGCGCTCACTGCCACGGAGTTCGTGCTGGCGCGCGAGCAGCACCTGTCGCAGCTCGACGGGCTCGCCGCCGCCGCCGCGCACGAGCTCGGCACGCCGCTCGCCACCATCGCGCTCGTCGCCAAGGAACTGGCGCGCAACGGCCCCAAGGAGGGGCCTATGGCCGAGGACATTGCCCTCCTGCGCCAGCAGGTGGAGCGCTGCCGCGGGATCCTCGGCAAGCTCACCTCGCTGGGCAACGAAGCCGCCGGGCCGCTGGAGACGATGACGATCAGCCACCTGCTCGAGGAGGTGGCCGGGCCACATCGGCCCTTCGACGTCGATATCGCTGTCAGCGTGTCGGGCACGGACCCCGAGCCTGCCTGCCGCCGCAACCCGGGGGTGATCTACGGGCTCGGCAACCTCATCGAGAACGCCGTCGACTTCGCCCTCAACGGCGTCACCATCACCGCCCACTGCGACAAGGCGCAGGTGCGCGTCGAGATCGTCGACGACGGGCCAGGCTTCTCCTCGGAGGTGCTGGCGCGCATCGGCGAGCCCTACCTGACGGGCCGCGGGCGCCGGCGGGCCAAGAGCTCCGCCGGGGACGGCATGGGGCTGGGGCTTTTCATTGCCAAGTCCCTGCTGGAGCGCTCGGGCGCCACGCTGGTCTTCGGCAACGCGCCCTCCGGCGGGGCGCGCGTCGAGGTGTCCTGGCCGCGCGGCACCTTCGAGCGCGGCGTTCTGCCACAGGGTAATCGCGCAGCCATGGCAGAGCTCTAGATAAGGATCCAGCAGGTGAACCGGCGTCTCGGTCGCTGCGTATGACGTCCGGAGGACATCAGATGCTCGACACCGTATCCCCCGATACGAGAGCCGCTGCCGAAGCTGCCATGGACCGCTCCCTGCTGATCGTCGACGACGACAAGCCTTTCCTGACGCGGCTCGCTCGCGCCATGGAGGCGCGCGGCTACACGGTCGTGACGGCCGAATCGGTCGACGACGGCCTCGCCTGCATCGCGCGCGCCGCGCCGGCCTTCGCCGTGATCGACATGCGCCTCGGCGACGGCAACGGCCTCGACCTGCTGACCCGGCTGAACGAGGTGCGGCCCGAAGCGCGCGGAATCATCCTGACCGGCTATGGCAACATCGCGACCGCGGTCACGGCCGTGAAGCTCGGCGCATACGACTACCTCGCCAAGCCTGCCGACGCGGACGAGATCGACTCCGCCCTGCAGGCCACGGCCGAGAAACGGCCGATGCCGCCGGAAAACCCGATGTCGGCGGACCGGGTACGGTGGGAGCACATCCAGCGCGTCTACGAACTGTGCGGCCGCAACGTCTCCGAGACGGCGCGCCGGCTCGCCATGCACCGGCGCACCCTGCAGCGCATCCTCGCCAAGCGGGCTCCGCGCTGAGCGTCTCGCTCAGCCGAGGACCGGCAGCCGCCCCGCAGGCTTGAGCGGGAGCGGCAGCCCGGCGGCGAGGAAGACCGCGGCGTCGCAGATTCCGGCCATCGCCTGGTTCAGCCGCCCCTGGCGGTCGCGGAAGTCGCGGCCGAGGGGCGTCTCGGGCACGAGCCCCAGCCCCACCTCGTTCGACACCAGCACGACCGGTCCGGCGGCGCCGACCACCGCCTGAGCGAGCGCGTGCTCCGCGCCGATCGGAGGGCTTTCGTCCAGCATGAGGTTCGCAAGCCAGAGGGTCAGGCAGTCGACGAGCACAACGGCGTCGGGTGCCGCGTGGGCACAGATGGCGTCCGCGAGCCGGAGCGGCTCCTCGACGACGCTCCACCCCCTCCCCTCCCGGTCCGACCGGTGACGCGCAATGCGCGCCGCCATCTCGTCGTCGCCGGCGGTCGCAGTGGCGACGATGACGCGTCGGCGGCCCGAACCTTCGGCGAGTTCCTGCGCGAAGCGGGATTTCCCCGAGCGGGCGCCGCCGAGGACGAGCACGGTGCGGCAGGAGACGGAAGCGTGGGCCGGGTCCATTGAACCGGCATCGCACGAAGGCGATGCCGGTTCAACGGAGCCCGTCACTCCGCCGCGAGGAGCGGCGGGGCGGGCCGGGCGAGGGACAGGGGAGGGTCCTCGCCCGCAGGGGCCTCGGGCTGCGGCCCTGCCGCGGCGGGGGCGCGGTCCAGCGACTTGCGGAACCAGAGCGCGTAGAGGCCGGGCAGGAAGAGCAGCGTCAGGAAGGTGGCCACGAACAGGCCGCCCATGATGGTGGTCGCCATCGGGCCCCAGAAGGCCGACGTCGACAGCGGCACCATGGCCAGGATGGCCGCGAGCGCCGTGAGCACGACCGGCCGCGCACGCCGCACCGTCGCCTCGATGATCGCCTCGCGTCGCGACAGACCGCCGGCGACGTCGGCCTCGATCTGGTCGACGAGGATGACCGTGTTGCGCATGATCATCCCCGCGAGCGCGATGAGGCCGAGCAATGCCACGAAGCCGAAGGGCTTGTTGGCGAGGTTCAGGCCGAGCGAGGCGCCGACGATCCCCAGCGGCGCCGTGAGGATGACGAGCACCAGCCGCGAGAAGCTCTGCAGCTGCACCATGAGGATGGTCAGCATGACGATGAGCATCAGCGGGAAGAGCTTGAAGATCGACGCGTTGGCCTTGACCGACTCCTCGATGGCGCCGCCGATCTCCATGCGGTAGCCGGCCGGCAGGGCCTCGCGGATCGACGCGAGCTTCGGCCACAGGGCGTTCGTCACGTCCGGCGGCTGCACGCCGTCGACGACGTCGCCGCGGATGGTGATCGACATGTCGCGGCTGCGCCGCCACAGGATCGGCTCCTCGTGCTCGAAGCGCACCTTGGCAACCTGCCCGAGCGGGACGGGGACGCCGTTGCGGGACAGGACCGTGAGGTCCTCGATACGGCCGAGGTCCAGCCGCTCCTCCTTGCGGGCCCGGGCGATGACCTCGACCTTCTCGGTGCCGTCGCGGACCGTTGTCACGGGCACGCCCGAGATCAGCGTCTGCAGCGTCTGCGCCACGTCCTGCGGCGTGAGGCCGAGCGCGCGGATGCGGTCCTGGTCGAGCTCGAGCCGCACGGAGGGCGTGAGTTCGTTCCAGTCGAGGTGCGGGTCGATGACCTTCGGATCGGCGCGCATGACATCGCGCACCTTGTAGGCTTCGGCCCGGACGACGGCGGGATCGGGTCCGACGATGCGGAACTGCACCGGGAAGCCGACGGGCGGGCCGAAGTTGAAGCGGTCGACGCGGACGCGGGCCTCGGCGAGGGCACCGTCCGAGACGGCCTTCTCGATCCGCGCCTTCAGCCGCTCGCGCGCCTCGACGTCCTTCGCCACGATGACGATCTCGGCGAAGGCCTCGTTCGGCAGCTGCGGGTTGAGGCCGAGCCAGAAGCGCGGCGAGCCCTGGCCGATGTAGGTCGTCCACGTGGCCGCGTCGGCATCGCCGGCGAGCAGGGCCTCGGCCTTCTTCGCCGTCGCCGTCGTGGCGGTAATGGAGGACCCCTCCGGCAGCCGCATCTGGAAGAACAGTTCCGGACGCTCGGAGAGCGGGAAGAACTGCTGCTGCACCCGGCCAAAGGCCCCGATCGCGCCGGCCGTGATGGCGATCGTGGTCAGCACCACGACGACGCGGTGGCGCACGC
Source organism: Alsobacter sp. R-9 (assembly GCF_054612375.1). NCBI lineage: Bacteria > Pseudomonadati > Pseudomonadota > Alphaproteobacteria > Hyphomicrobiales > Alsobacteraceae > Alsobacter > Alsobacter sp. R-9. The sequence continues at coordinate 32,832 of NZ_JBTSWJ010000005.1, forward strand.
ACCAGGTGATGACGTGGCGCAGCCCGCGGTAGAGCCGCGTGTCGTAGACGGCGTGCGGGTCCACATGGCCGGCGCCGGCCTTGCGGAAGTCCGGCAGCAGCTTCACGCCGATGAACGGGGTGAAGACGACCGCGACGATCCACGAGGCGATCAGCGCGAGGGACACCACCCAGAAGATGCCGTTGGTGTATTCGCCGACGGAGGAAGCGGCGAAGCCGACGGGCAGGAACCCGGCAGCCGTCACCAGCGTGCCGGTGAGCATGGGGAAGGCCGTGTGGTCCCAGGCGAAGGACGCGGCGCGGACGCGGTCGTAGCCCTGCTCCATCTTCACCACCATCATCTCGACCGCGATGATGGCGTCGTCGACGAGCAGGCCGAGCGCGATGATGAGGGCGCCGAGCGTGATGCGGTGCAGGTCGAGGCCCATGGCGTTCATGACGATGAACACCATCGCCAGCACCAGCGGCACCGACAGCGCCACGACGATGCCCGTGCGCCAGCCGAGCGACAGGAAGCTGACGAACAGCACGATCGCCAGCGCCTCGACGAAGGACTTCACGAACTCCGAGATCGCCTTCTCGACCACCAGCGGCTGGTCGGCCACCTGGGTGATGTCGACGCCGGCCGGCAGCTTGGCCTTGATGGCGGCGAGGCGGGCGTCGAGATCGGCGCCGAGCTGCGTGAGGTTGCCGCCGCGCGCCATGACGATGCCGACGGCGATGGCCGGCTTGCCCTCCTGGCGGACGAGGAACTCCGGCGGGTCCTTGAACCCGCGCGAGACGGTGGCGACGTCGCCCAGCCGAAACACGCGCCCGCCGGCCTCGACCGGCGTCTCGGCCACCGCGCGGACGCCGTCGAGCGCGCCCGAGACCCGCAGCGCGATGCGCTGGGCGTCGGTCTCCACCACGCCGGCGGCCGTGACGGCGTTCTGGCGGGCGAGGCTGTCGAACAGCTGCTGGGGGTTGATGCCGAGCGTCGCAAGCTTGGCGTGGCTGAACTCGACGAAGATCTTCTCGTCCTGCGCGCCGTAGAGGTTGACCTTGATGACGTCGGGGACCTTGAGCAGGTCCTGCCGCATCGCCTCGGCCACGCTCTTCAGCTGGGCGTAGTCGGCCCCGTCGGCGGTGACCATGTAGAGTACGCTGTCGACGTCGCCGTACTCGTCGTTGACGTTCGGACCGATCAGGCCCGACGGCAGCTGCGGGCGGATGTCGGTCAGCTTCTTGCGCAGCACGTAGAAGAGGTATGGCACCTGCCCGGCTGGCGTGTTGTCGCGGAAGACGACCTGCATCGCCGTGAAGGAGGGCTTGGTGTAGGTCTGCACGCGTTCGAAATAGGGCAGCTCCTGCAGCTTCTTCTCGATCGTATCCGCGACCTGCTCCTGCATCTCCCGCGCGGTGGCGCCCGGCCACACCGCCGTGACGATGGCCACCTTGATGGTGAAGGACGGGTCCTCCGCACGGCCGAGGCCGCGGTAGGAGACGATGCCGCCCACCGCGATGGCGAGCATCATGAAGACGACGAGCGCGGGGTGGGCGACGGCCCACGCGGACAGGTTGAAGCGGCGCATGGCGCGTCTCCTCACAGGCCGATGGCGGAGACGACGCGCACGCGGGCGCCGGGGTCGATCTTGTGGACGCCGAGCGCGACCACCAGCTCGCCCTCCTTCACCCCGGACGCAACGAGGACGTCGCGGCCATCCTGGCCGGCGACCTCGACCGGCCGCAGCACGACGGCACCGGTCGCCTTGTCCACGACCCAGAGCGAGGGGCCCTGTCCCTGGTTGTAGAGGGCCGAGAGCGGCAGGCGGGCCACCTTGGCCTTGCCTGGCTCGGACAGCGTCACGGTGGCCGTCATGCCGAGCTTCAGGGCCGGGCCGGCGTCGCGGACCGTGAAGCGTGCCGCGTAGGTGCGCGTGGCCGGGTCGGCGACGGGAGAGAGCTCGCGCAGGGCGGCCGGATAGGACCGCCCCTCGTCCGACCACAGCGTGACGCGAGCCTGCGCGCCGGCGACCCTCTCGACGTAGGCCTCCGGGACGGCGACGAGCGCCTCGCGCTCGCCATCGTGGGCGACCCGGATCGCCGCCTGGCCGGCGGCGACAACCTGCCCCGGCTCGATCGACGCGGCGGTGACGACGCCGTCCGCGTCGGCGCGGAGCGTGGCGTAGGACAGCGCGTTCTCGGCGAGCGCGAGCGCCCGGTGGGCGCGGTCGCGGCGGCCGATCGCCTCGTCGAGCGCCGCCTTCTGCCGGTCGTAGTTGGAATCGGGCGCCCAGCCGCGGGTGCGCAGGTCGGCGAGGCGCTTCTCCTCGGCCGTCGCCTGGACCACCGACCCGGTTGCGGCGCGCAACTCGGCCTCGGCCTGCTCGCGCTGGATGGCGAGGTCGGCCGTGTCGAGCTCGGCGAGCGCGTCGCCCTGGCGGACGGGCTGGCCGACCTCGACGAGACGCCGGGACACCTTGCCGGCAACGCGGAACCCGAGGTCGGTCTCGACGCGGGGGCGGATGACGCCCACCAGCGTGCGTTCGGAGAGGCGCCCCTCGAACGTCACCGGCGCGACGAGCACCGGCCGCTCTTTCGCCTCCGTGGCGGACGGGGCGGTCCTTGCCTCGTTGCAGGCCGAGAGCGCGAGCGGGAGGAGGAGGACGCCGAGGAGGCCGAGGGAGGCGCGGGGGAAACGGGAGGTCATGGGACGGTCTCGGGATGAGGCTGAAGGTACCGAATACCCGATTGTGATGAATGTCAACATTCGTCAGCGAACAATTATCCGGCAATTGTCATCAGGGTATTCAGCGCGGCTTCCGGCGTCGGCTCTGTCCGGCCCTCCCGGTCGAGCCTCTTGGGAGCCGGGCCGGGCTCGTGCTAGGAGCGCGACCACACCGGAGGAGCCCGATGAACCCGATCTTCGCCGACCTGCCGACGACCGTGTTCGAGGTCATGTCGCGCCTCGCCCGTGAGACCGGGGCGATCAACCTCGGCCAGGGCTTCCCCGACGATCCGGGCCCCGAGGATGTCCGGCGCAAGGCGGCAGAGGCCGTCATGGACGGCTGGAACCAGTACCCGCCGATGATGGGCCTGCCCGAGCTGCGGCAGGCGGTCGCCGCTCACTACGACCGCCACCAGGGCGTGCCGCTCGACTGGGAGAGCGAGGTGATGGTCACCTCCGGCGCCACCGAGGCCCTCGCCGGCGCACTGATGGCTCTGATCCGCCCCGGCGACGAGGTGGTGCTGTTCCAGCCGATGTACGACGCCTACCTGCCGCTCGTGCTGCGGGCCGGCGGCGTGCCCCGCCTCGTCCGGTTGCAGCCGCCGTCGTGGCGCTTCACCGAGGACATGCTGGCTGAGGCGTTCTCCGACCGCACGCGGGTGGTGCTGCTCAACAATCCCCTGAACCCGGCCGGCAGCGTCGCGCCGACCGAGGACCTCGCTTTGCTGGCCCGCTTCTGTGAGCGCCACGACGCCGTCGCGCTGTGCGACGAGGTGTGGGAGCACGTCGTGTTCGACGGGCGCCGGCACGTCTCCATGCTCGCCGTCCCCGGGATGCGCGAGCGCTGCGTGAAGGTGGGCTCGGCGGGCAAGATCTTTTCGCTCACCGGCTGGAAGGTGGGCTTCGTCTGCGCCGCGCCGCAGCTGATGCGGGTGCTCGCGAAGGCGCACCAGTTCATCACCTTCACGACGCCGCCCAACCTGCAGGCGGCCGTCGCCTACGGCCTTGGCAAGGACGACGCCTACTTCTCCGGCATGCGGCAGGCGCTGGAGCGCAGCCGCGACCGCTTCACGGCGGGCCTCGTGGAGCGCGGGTTCAGCGTGCTGCCGAGCGCCGGCACCTACTTCCTCAACGTCGACCTCGCGCCCCTCGGCGAGACCGACGACGTGGCCTTCTGCGAGCGGCTCGTGCGCGAGCACGGCGTGGCTGCAATCCCGGTCTCGGCGTTCTACGCGCAGGACGCCGTTCGCAGCGTCGTGCGCTTCTGCTTCGCCAAGCGCGACGAGGTACTGGACGGGGCCCTCGCCCGGCTGGAGAGCGCCGCTCGAAAAGCGGCTTGACGCCCCCCGGGCAGGCCTTAGCGTGCCGGTTTCGTTCCGCCCCGCGAATCCTGACCGGAGACCATGATGAAGCATACCGCCGTACTGGCGCTCACGATGGCGCTGGCCTTGGGCGCGACCGCCCACGCGCAGGAGAAGGTCGTCAACGTCTACAACTGGACGGACTATGTCGACCCCACGGTGCTGGAGGACTTCACCAAGGAGACGGGCATCAAGGTCGTCTACGACACCTACGACAACAACGAGATCGTCGAGACGAAGATGATGGCCGGCAAGTCCGGCTACGACGTGGTGGTGCCGTCCGGCCCGTTCCTGCAGCGCATGGTGGCTGCGGGGGTGTTCCAGAAGCTCGACCGTGCCAAGCTGCCGAACCTGAAGAACCAGTGGCCGGAGATCGCCGAGCGGCTGAAGGTGTTCGACCCCGGCAACGCCCACGCCGTCAACTACATGTGGGGAACGACCGGCATCGGCTACAACGTCGCCAAGGCCAAGGAGCGGCTCGGTGACCGCGCGATCGACAGCTGGGAGGTGATCCTCAAGCCGGAGATCATCAGCAAGTTCAAGGACTGCGGCGTGATGATGCTGGATTCGCCGGAGGACCTGTTCCCCGGCATCCTGCGGGCGCTGAACCTGAACCCGGACAGCAAGACGCCGGCCGACTACCAGAAGGCCGCGGACGCGCTGATGAAGATCCGCGGCTCTGTGCGCAAGTTCCACTCCTCCGAGTACATCAATGCGCTGGCCAACGGGGACGCGTGCCTCGTGATCGGCTACTCGGGCGACGTGCTGCAGGCGAAAAAGCGCGCCGACGAGGCGAAGAACGGCGTCGAGGTGGCCTACGCCATCCCGAAGGAGGGCGCGCTGATGTGGTTCGACTCGATGGTGATCCCGTCGGACGCGCCCAACAAGGACAACGCCTACGCCTTCATCGACTTCATGATGCGGCCCGACATCGCGGCGCGGAACACGAATTTCGTGAACTACGCCAACGGCAACGCCGCGTCGCGGGCCAACGTCAAGCCGGAGATCCTCAACAACCCCGGCATCTACCCCAACGACGCCGTGCTGAAGCGGCTCTTCACCAACACGTCGCCGGACGACAAGCTGCAGAAGCAGATCACCCGGCTCTGGACGCGGGTGAAGACGGGCAAGTGACCCCTGCCGGCTCCGGCCCCGGAATGCAGAAAGGGCGGCCTCGCGGCCGCCCTTTCCTTTTGTTCCGTGGATAGGACCCGGCTCAGTAGCGGTAGTGGTCCGGCTTGTAAGGACCCTGCTCGGGGAGGCCGAGGTAGGTCGCCTGCTTGTCGCTGAGCTTGGTGAGCTTCACGCCGATCTTGGCGAGGTGCAGCGCCGCGACCTTCTCGTCGAGGTGCTTGGGCAGCGTGTAGACCTTGCGGTCGTACTGGCCCTGCTTGGTCCACAGCTCGATCTGCGCCAGCGTCTGGTTGGTGAACGACGCCGACATCACGAAGGACGGGTGGCCGGTCGCGTTGCCGAGGTTCACGAGGCGGCCCTCGGAGAGCACGATGATCCGCTTGCCGTCGGGGAACTCGACCTCGTCGACCTGCGGCTTCACGTTGTGCCACTTGAAGTTCTTCAGCGACGAGATCTGGATCTCGCTGTCGAAGTGGCCGATGTTGCAGACGATCGCCCGGTCCTTCATTTCGCGCATGTGGTCGACGGTGATGACGTCGACGTTGCCCGTGGCGGTCACGAAGATGTCGGCGCGCGGAGCGGCGTCCTCCATCGTCGTCACCTCGTAGCCCTCCATGGCGGCCTGCAGGGCGCAGATCGGGTCGATCTCCGACACCATCACGCGGCAGCCGGCGTTGCGCAGCGAGGCGGCCGAGCCCTTGCCGACGTCGCCGAAGCCCGCGACCATGGCGACCTTGCCGGCCATCATGACGTCCGTGCCGCGGCGGATGCCGTCCACGAGCGACTCGCGGCAGCCGTAGAGGTTGTCAAACTTCGACTTGGTGACGCTGTCGTTGACGTTGATCGCCGGGAAGAGGAGCTTGCCCTCCTTTTCCATGACGTAGAGGCGATGCACGCCCGTCGTCGTCTCCTCGGTCACGCCCTTAATGGCCGTGCCGTTGCGCGTGTACCAGCCCGGGTTGCTCTTCAGGCGCTTCTTGATCGCGGCGAAGAGGATCTCCTCCTCCTCGTTGGTGGCGCCGTCGAGGAACGCGGTGTCGCCGTTCTCGGCGCGGATGCCCAGGTGGATGAGGAGCGTGGCGTCGCCGCCGTCGTCGAGGATCATGTTCGGCGTGCCGCCGTCACCCCACTCGAAGATGCGGTGGGTGTAGTCCCAGTAGTCCTCGAGGCTCTCGCCCTTGATGGCGAAGACGGGCGTGCCGGCGGCCGCGATCGCGGCGGCGGCGTGGTCCTGCGTGGAATAGATGTTGCACGATGCCCAGCGGACGTCGGCGCCGAGCGCCTTCAGCGTCTCGATGAGCACGGCCGTCTGGATGGTCATGTGCAGCGAGCCGGCGATGCGGGCGCCCTTGAGAGGCTGGGCAGGCCCGTACTCGGCGCGCGTCGCCATGAGGCCCGGCATCTCGGTCTCGGCGATGGCGATCTCCTTGCGGCCCCACTCGGCGAGGCCGATATCGGCGACGCGGTAGTCGTTGAAATGCTGGGTCATGGGCTCGAGCCTTCCTTGCTCCGTGGTCGGCGCGGTCTATAGCAGGCCGCCGGGCGAGGAGCAATAAAGACATAAAGAACTCTTTATGTCCCGTTACGACGCCCGCCTAAACGAAGGCCGACCCGGTCAGCAGCGCGGCGAAGCCCGCGAGGGCCACGGCGCCCGTCCGCTCGACGGGCCTGGCGTCCAGCGGGTCGCGGGCGCATGTCGCAGCACTGCGCCCAAGGCCTCCACAGGCCCGGCGGCTCCGATCGCCAGAGCCGCTGTCACGACGGCAGTCGCGCCCCCCCGGCCGCAACCGCCACTTTCGGGGCGAACGGCCCCGCGGCGACGATGAAGCCCTTCGGTTTGGCGAGCACGGCCCGGAACACCCGCGCCGGCTGCGGCTCGGACGGGGATCACCGCAGCCTTGCTGAAGGCCGGACCGCGCGGCCATCCGGCCTATTACGCATCACGCCAGCGTGCGCGGACGTGCAACCGCCGTGCGATTGCGGCGCGTGCCAAGCTCGGATAGGAGGGTGCGTCCATTTCGCCCCTGATCGCGGCCCACCTTGCGACACGACCCCTTCGAGCAACACCCGGCCGGTGCCCCGGCAGCCTACGCCCCCCAGGAGTGGGACGGGCGCGGGACGTTGCTGGTCGAGGGGCTCGCCAAGAGCTATCGCGGCCGGGCCGTCGTGCAGGACGCCGGGCTGATGGTGCGCAACGGCGAGGCAGTCGGCCTCCTCGGCCCCAACGGCGCGGGCAAGACCACCATCTTCTACATGATCACCGGGCTCGTCGCCGCCGACCGGGGCCGGATCCACCTCGACGGGAACGACATCACGGCCCTGCCGATGTACCGCCGCGCGCGGCTCGGGATCGGCTACCTGCCGCAGGAGGCCTCGATCTTCCGCGGCCTCAACGTCGAGGACAACATCCGCGCCGTCCTCGAGGTGGTGGAGCCGGACAAGGCCCGGCGCGAGTCGGAACTCGACGCGCTGCTCGAGGAGTTCGACATCAAGCGGCTGCGCAAGTCGCCGTCCATCGCGCTGTCGGGCGGCGAGCGGCGGCGCTGCGAGATCGCCCGGGCGCTGGCGGGGCGTCCGTCCTTCATGCTGCTCGACGAGCCGTTCGCCGGCATCGACCCGATCGCGGTGGGCGACATCCAGGCTCTGGTGCGCCACCTCACCGGCCGCGGCATCGGCGTGCTGATCACCGACCACAATGTCCGCGAGACGCTCGGCCTCATCGATCGGGCCTACATCATCCACTCGGGACGCGTGCTGATGGAAGGCACGCCCGACGAGATCATCGCCAGCCCCGACGTGCGCCGCCTGTATCTGGGCGAGGACTTCCGCCTCTGACCCGCGGCCTGCCGGCTTTGACCCGCCGGCGCATCCGGGCTATGACTTCACCGCAGGCAATTTTCATGCCGGACCGCGTCCGTCCGGCGGCGGGGCGTGAGGCGTATGAGATTTTCGCAGCGGCTGGAGCTTCGGCAGGGGCAATCCCTGGTGATGACGCCGCAGCTGCTGCAGGCCATCAAGCTGCTGCAGTTCTCCAGCCTCGAGCTCATGAACTACGTCGAGGCCGAGCTCGAGCGCAATCCGCTGCTGGAACGCGCCGACGATCCGGGTGGCGAGGCGGGCGGCGAGCCGCGCGAGGACACGGGACGGGAGAGCGCCGACGAACCCGTGCGCTCGGGGGACTGGCTTCAACAGGACATGGCGCCCGACCGGGGGACCATCGAGGGGCGGCTCGACACCGACCTCGGCAACGTCTTCCCCGATGACAGGGCGCCGACACCCGCCGAGGCGAAGCCCGCGGCGGAGGGACTCGGCCTGTCGTCCGGCAGCTGGTCCGGTGTCGGTGGCGCGCCGCGCGACGGGGACGAGGACGTCAGCCTCGAGGCCTACGTCGCGGCGCAGCTGTCGATGCAGGACATGCTCGCCGAGCAGCTCGCGGTGGCGACCACGGACCCCGCCGAGCGGCTGATCGGCCAGACGCTGATCGACCTGATCGACGAAGCCGGCTACCTCACGGAGCCACTGCAACCGGTTGCAGAGCGCCTCGGCGTGCCGCTGGAGCGGGTCGAGCGCGTGCTCGGTATCATCCATACCTTCGAACCGAGCGGCATCGGCGCCCGGAACCTGAAGGAGTGCCTCGCAATCCAGTTGCGGGAGGCGGACCGGTTCGACCCCGCCATGGCCCAGCTCGTCGCGCATCTCGACCTTCTGGCCCGGCGTGACTTCACCGGCCTGAAGCGCGTCTGCGGCGTCGACGACGAGGACCTCGCCGACATGGTGGCGGAGATCCGCCGCCTGGACCCCAAGCCCGGCCTCCGCTTCGGGGGGACGCCGATCCAGCCGGTGGTGCCGGATGTCTATGTCCGCGCCGGCAGCGACGGCGGGTGGGTCGTCGAACTCAACTCCGACGTGCTGCCGCGTGTGCTGATCAACCAGACTTATCTCGCCACGGTGTCGAAGGCGGCGCGCAACGAGCCGGAAAAGACCTACATCACGGACTGCCTGCAGACGGCCAACTGGCTCACGCGCAGCCTGGAGCAGCGGGCAAAGACCATCCTCAAGGTGGCGACGGAGATCGTCCGGCAGCAGGACGGTTTTCTCACGCTCGGCGTGGAACACCTGCGGCCGCTGAACCTGCGGACGGTCGCGGATGCCATCGGCATGCACGAATCGACCGTGTCGCGCGTCACCTCGAACAAGTACGTAGCGACGCCGCGTGGCGTGTTCGAGATGAAGTACTTCTTCACCGCCGCCATCGCCGGCACGCGGGGCGGCGACGCGCATTCGGCGGAGTCCGTGCGCCACCGGATCAAGCAGATGATCGACGCCGAGAGCGCCGAGGACGTGCTTTCGGACGATGCCATCGTGCAGAAGCTGCGCGACGCCGGCATCGACATCGCCCGACGCACGGTCGCCAAGTACCGGGAAGGGTTAAGAATTCCTTCGTCCGTCGAGCGCCGGCGGGAGAAAACCGCCCTTGCGGCGGCGCGCGGCTGACCCCTCGGACGAGCCCGCATTGACTTCCCCGTGAGCCGTCCTTAGGTCTTTCCGACAGGGGGGCGAGGACGGGGTGTCGTCGGGAGACGACGAACGCGACCGAACTCCCGCCGGTCCCGGAGCTGACCATGCCTTTGCGAGTCTCGGGAAAGAACCTCGACATCGGGGAAGCCCTGCGCGCGCAGGTCGTTGCCCGCGTGTCCGGGGCGGTCCAGAAGTACTTCGACGGCGGCTTCAGCGGCCACGTGATCGTGGAGCGCGAGGGCACCGGGTTTCGGACGGACTGCACGCTTCACCTCTCGTCGGGCGTGACGCTGCAGGCCGACGCCTCGTCGCACGATGCCTACCAGAGCTCGGACAGGGCCGCGGAGCGGCTGGAGAAGCGGCTGCGCCGCTACAAGCGCCGCCTGAAGGACCACGCATCGGGCACCAACGGCGCGGGCACGGCGATGGAGGTCCCCTCCTACGTCATCCAGGCGCCGGACCATGAGGTCGAGGAGCCCGAGGGTGAATTCCATCCGATCGTCATCGCCGAGACCAAGAAGAGCATGAAGACGCTCTCGGTCAGCGAGGCGGTCCAGGATCTCGACCTCACCGGGGCTCCGCTCCTGATGTTCCGCCACGCCGGCTCAGGGCGCATGAACATCGTCTACCGCCGAAGCGACGGAAACATCGGCTGGATCGACCCGCCGGCGCTCGCCGGTGACACCCTTTAGCCCATGCGACGCCCCGGACTCTGGCCCGCTTCATGCAGGGCCGACGACGCCCGCGAGCAAGATGTGACCTGACCATGCCCCTTTCCGATTTCCTGACCCAGGACGCGGTCGTCGCCGGCCTGAAGGTCAACTCGAAGAAGCAGGCGCTGCAGGAACTCGCCGAAAGGGCTGCGGCCGTCTCGGGCCTGCCCGAGCGGGAGATCTTCGATACGCTGCTGCAGCGCGAGCGCCTGGGTTCGACCGGCATCGGGCACGGCATCGCCATCCCGCACGGCAAGCTTGCACGGGTGCCCAAGCTCTTCGGGGTGTTCGCGAAGCTCGACAAGGCGATCGACTTCGAGGCGCTCGACGGCGAGCCCGTCGACCTCGTCTTCGTGCTGATCGCGCCCGAATCGGCAGGCGCCGACCACCTCAAGGCCCTCGCCCGCGTGGCAAGGGTCCTGCGCGACACGTCCATCACGCAGAAGCTGCGCGCCGCCGAGACCGCGGACGCGCTCTACGCCGTGCTGATGGAAACGCCGTCCACCTCCCACGCCGCCTGAGGCCCCGGGTCGGTCAGGCCTTCCAGCCGCGACTGGCGTAGTCGATGGCGTAGCGCCCCGGGGCGGCGGCAATGGCCGCCATCCCGTGCAGGACCGCGTCCGGGGACACGATCAGCCGCGTGGCGATCGACTCCGGCAGCCAGCGAACCGGTTCCTTGGCCTCGAACGTGGCCCGGAACGCCGCGTGGTCGAGCAGGGGCACGAGGCGGGGCACGATCCCGCCGGCGATGAAGACCCCTCCCGTGGCGCAGAAGGCGATGGCCATGTCGCCGGCAAACCGCGCCAGCAACGTCAGGAACATGCGGACCGTATCGGCCTCCGCCGAGCGCGGATCGGCCAGGGCGGCGTTGACAACGGCAGCGCCGTCGGTGGCCCCGTTCGGCACGCCCGCGACACGGCAGCGCGCCGCGTGAAGCCGCGCGAGGCCCGGCCCCGAGAGGACGACCTCGCCGGCGAGCCGGCCGCCGACCCGTTCGACCGCCGCGAACACGGCCTGCTCCTCCGCCGTGAAGGGAGCGAGATCGACATGGCCGCCCTCGCTCGCCAGCGGAATGAAGCGTCCATCCACCTCGAGCAGGGCGCCGACGCCCAGCCCGGTCCCCGGTCCGAGCACGAGCCGCGGGCCAGGGCCGGCGCGGCGCTCGGTACCGATGGTGAGGAGGCTGTCGGCCGGCAGGGCCGGCAGGGCCAGCGCCTGGGCCTCGAAGTCGTTGAGAAGCAGGCCGCCCGACAATCCGAGTTCCGCGGCGAGGGCGGCGCCGTCGATGAGCCAGCCGGCGTTGGTGAGCTGGCAGCGGCGGCCGTCGACCGGACCGGCACCACACAAAACGACCGACCGCGGCGTTGCCCCCACCGATCCCGCGACGTGCCGGATGGCTTCGGCAGGGCCGGCATAGTCGGACGTCCGCAGGCGCGCGACGATCCGGACGGGATCACCCGGTGCGTCGGCCCACGCGAAACGGGCGTTCGTGCCGCCGATATCGCCGACGACCAGGGGATGGGGAAGCGTGTGCGTCTCGGCCAACGGCGGTAATCCTCGTTCGCGCCTATCTCCGCACGGTGGAGGCGGGTGTCAACTCGCCGGCCATGGCACCCGCAGATCTCTCCCGCGGTCCCGGGGCGCCCGAAACGAGACAAGAGTCGCATGCCATTCGGAGAAAAGCCGCTTTTCACCGTTTCGCGGCATGCTCTAGAAGCAGGACCGAGCCGAACCCGAGCCGAGGTGCCCCATGGCCGCCGCCGCGATCAATGCCCTGTTCCCCCTCGCCGAGGACCCCACGCCCTATCGCAAGCTGGACGTGACGGGCGTCGGGCTGGACACGTTCCGCGGCAAGCAGGTCGTCATGGTCGAGCCGGAGGCCCTGCGCGCGCTCTCCAGGCAGGCCTTCATCGACATCAACCACCTCCTGCGCCCCGGGCACCTGCAGCAGCTGGCCTCGATCCTGATGGACCCGGAGGCCACCTCGAACGATCGCTTCGTCGCCTACGACCTGCTGAAGAACGCCAACATCGCCGCCGGCGGCGTCCTGCCCATGTGCCAGGACACCGGCACGGCCATCGTCATGGGCAAGAAGGGCCGCATGGTGTGGACCGACGGCACCGACGAGGACGCGATCGCCGACGGCGTCCGCGACGCCTACTTCGAGCGCAACCTGCGCTACTCGCAGCTCGCGCCGCTGTCGATGTTCGAGGAGACGAACACCCGCAACAATCTACCGGCGCAGATCGAGCTCTACGCCGAGGGCGAGGACGCCTACAAGTTCCTCTTCGTCGCCAAGGGCGGCGGCTCGGCCAACAAGACGTTCCTCTACCAGGCGACGCCGTCCCTGCTGACGCGCGACCGCATGCTGGCCTTCCTGAAGGAGAAGATCCTCACCCTCGGCACGGCCGCCTGCCCGCCCTACCACCTCGCCATCGTCATCGGCGGGACCTCGGCCGAGCAGACGCTGAAGACGGTCAAGCTCGCCTCGACCCGCTACCTCGACGGACTGCCCACGCAGGGTTCGCCGGCCGGGCACGCCTTCCGTGACCTCGAGATGGAGGCGGAGGTGCACCGCATGACGCAGGCGCTCGGCGTCGGCGCCCAGTTCGGCGGGAAGTACTTCTGCCACGACGTCAGGGTGATCCGCCTTCCCCGCCATGGCGCCTCGCTGCCGATCGGGCTCGGCGTGTCGTGCTCCGCGGACCGGCAGGCGCTCGGCAAGATCACGGCCGACGGCGTCTTCCTGGAGCAGCTGGAGACCAACCCGGCGCGGTTCATGCCGGAGGTCGACGAGGCGGCGCTGGGCGGCGACGTCGTGCGCATCGACCTGACCCGGCCGATGCCGGAGATCCTGCGCACGCTCTCGGCCTACCCGATCCGGACCCGGCTCTCGCTCAGCGGGCCGATGATCGTGGCGCGCGACCTCGCCCACGCGAAGATCCGCGAGCGGCTCGATCGCGGCGAGCCGATGCCCGACTACTTCCGCAACCACCCCGTCTACTACGCAGGACCCGCCAAGACGCCGACGGGCTACGCGTCGGGCTCGTTCGGGCCGACGACGGCGGGCCGCATGGACAGCTACGTCGACCAGTTCCAGGCTGCCGGCGGCTCGATGGTGATGCTGGCGAAGGGCAACCGGTCGAAGGAGGTGCGGGACGCCTGCGCGAAGCACGGCGGCTTCTACCTGGGCTCGATCGGCGGCCCGGCGGCGCGCCTCGCGCAGGATTGCATCCGCAAGGTCGAGGTGCTGGAGTACCCTGAGCTCGGCATGGAGGCGATCTGGCGGATCGAGGTCGAGGACTTCCCCGCCTTCATCGTCGTCGACGACAAGGGCAACGACTTCTTCAAGGAACTCAACCTCGGCTGAGCCGTCGCCGGGGCACTGGGGGCGGCCGATGGCAGGACTGCGCATTCTCCTTCTTTCGGCCGGCCTCGCCGGCGTCATCGCCCCGTTCCCGGGCGCGTTTCCCGCCGCGGCGGGCACCGTGCCAACGCCCGAGTGCCAGCGCGACCTGATCGTCACGCAATCGGACCTGCGGCAGGCGGAACAGGCGCTGTCCGGCGCAGCCAACGCGCCAAAGGACCAGCTTTGCAAGGTCTGGCGCGACCAGATCGCGGTGTTCAAGAAGTCCGCCGCGACGTATCGCCGCTGCAAGACGGACACCGAGCGGCGGGTCCTCTCGGCCCAGATGGACAGCCAGGCGCTCGACTTCCAGAGCGCCGTCGACCAGCTCTGCAAGGGTCGCTGACCCCTCTCCGTCACCCGCCGATATGGCAGCGGGGCAACACTCCGGGCTTTTCGAGTCCCGGGGCAACCGGTGGCATTTTCAACCCGCCGTTAACCACTTCCGGGCGGAGTCTGGGCGAGTCTAGAGTGCAGGTGATTCGGCCATGGCCGGCCTCTGCCGTCCCTCGCGACGGGCCGGTTGCGCGCGAGCAGGGAGACCGCACAGGATGGCCGTCGGAGCCGGGGATGAGGAACGGGACCGTGGGGTGCGTCCCTGCGGAAGCGCCGCCTCCGGCCGCCCGCGCCTTGCCCGTCTTCTCGCAGCATCCACCGCATTGGCGGGGGGAACGCTGGTCGCCTCCGCAGCCGGAGCGGCGTCCTTCCTCGACGTCCTGACCCAGCTGCCGGCCCGCGTCGATCCCCACGGGGCCGTCGGGCTCGCCGTCTTCATGGGCCTCGTCATCTTCTCCACCACCACGGCCCTGATCCACATCAGCCAGAGGCGCCGCTGGTCGGAGCGTGACGCGCGGCTGACAGCCGAGAATGCCGACCTCAGGGCCCGCAACGACCGCGCCGACGTGCTGCTCGCCGCCGAGCCGCAGGTGATCGTGGCATGGGGCGGCCGCAGCGGAGAGCCGGAGATCGAGGGCGACCTCTCCATCGTGGCCGAGGGCCTCACCCCCCGCCGGGTCCTGGGCTTCGGCAGCTGGCTTCCCGCCGCGGAGGCGCAGGCGCTTGAAGCCGCCGTGGAGCGGCTCAAGCAGCGCGGCGAAGCCTTCCGCATGACGCTGAAGAGCGTCGGCGGGCGCATCCTCGAGACAGAAGGCCGCCCGGTCGTCGGACGGGCCGTGCTGCGCATCCGGGAAGTGTCGGGCGACCGCCTCGAACTGCTTCACGCGCGGGAGCAGCTCGCCGCGGCGACGGGCCGGCTCCAGTCGCTCACGACGATGCTCGACTCGATCAGCCAGCCGGTCTGGCTGCGCGACGCGGAAGGGCGTCTCACCTGGGTGAACGGTGCCTATGCGCGCGCCGTGGAGGCCCACGGCGGAAGCGACGTGGTGGCGAGGGGCACGGAGCTCCTCGACAGGGCCGTGCGGGACGAGGCGCAGCGCCAACGCACGCGTGTCGGCGCCTACAAGGGGCGCGTCGCGGCGGTCGTCGCCGGCGAACGCCGCATGCTCGACGTCTACGAGTCGAATGCCGAGACGGGCTCCGTCGGCATCGGCTTCGACGTGTCGGAGGTGGAAGCCGTCCGCACCGAGATCAAGCGCCTGCGCGACAGCCACGCCGTGACGCTGGACCAGCTGCCGACCGCCGTCGCCATCTTCGACGCCAACAAGCGGCTGAAGTTCAGCAATGCAGCCTATCGGGAGTTGTGGCAGCTCGACGCCGCCTTCCTCGAGTCCGGCCCGGTGGACGGCGAAATCCTCGACCGCCTGCGCAACGAGCGGAAGCTGCCCGAGCAGGCCGACTACAAGGCGTGGAAGAAAGGCGTGCTGGAGGCCTACCAGTCGTTCGAGCCGATCACGACCCCGTGGTACCTCCCCGGCGGCCGCACCCTGCGCGTCGTCACCAACCCGAACCCGGATGGGGGGCTGACCTACCTCTTCGACGACGTCACCGAACGCTTCCACCTCGAGACGCGCTTCAATGCCGTTCTGCGCGTGCAGGGCGAGACGCTCGCGGCGCTGAAGGAAGGTGTCGCAGTGTTCGGCTCGGACGGCCGCCTGACCCTGTTCAACCCCGCCTTCGCGCAGATGTGGTCGCTGTCCGACGCCCTGCTGAAGGACCGGCCGCACATCGAGACCGTCCTGACCGCCGCCGCCCGCCTGCACGACGACCCCGCGGCGTGGTCGGTCGTGCGCGGTGCCGTCACGGGCCTCGACTACGCCCGCAAGAGCCTGGCGCTGCGCATGGAGCGCCGCGACGGCTCGGTGCTCGACTGCGCGGGCGCGCCGCTGCCGGACGGCGCCACGCTGCTCACCTTCTCCGACAGCACCGCGACGGTGAACGTCGAGCGGGCGCTCACCGAGCGCAACGACGCCCTGCTGAAGGCCGGCGAGCTGCGCGAGAGCTTCGTCCACCACGTGTCCTACGAGCTTCGCTCGCCGCTGACCAACGTGATCGGCTTCACGCAGCTCCTTGCCGACGGCACGGTCGGCCCGCTGAACGAGCGGCAGAAGGAGTATGCCGGCCACATCATGCGCTCGTCGGCGGCGCTGATGGCCATCATCGACGACATCCTCGACCTCGCCACCATCGACACCGGCGAAATCGAGCTGGCGCTGGGCCCGGTCGACATCCGCGAGACGATCCGCGCGGCGGTGGAAGGCGTGCAGGACCGCATCGCCGAGGCGGAACTCACCCTCGTCATCGACGTGCCGGCATCCATCGGCACCATGACCGCCGACGCCAAGCGCCTGCGGCAGGTGCTGTTCAACCTGCTGTCGAACGCCGTCGGGTTCTCGCGCAAGGGTCAGACCGTGACCGTGAACGCCGAGCGGCGCGAGGGCGAGGTCGTGTTCCGGGTGAGCGACCAGGGCCGGGGCATCCCCGCCGACCTGATCGACCGCGTCTTCGACCGGTTCGAGAGCCACACCAAGGGCACGAGCCACCGTGGTGTCGGGCTGGGGCTCAGCATCGTCCGGTCGTTCGTGGAGCTTCATGGCGGCCGGGTGGCGATCGACTCCTCGCCCGGCCGCGGGACCGTCGTCACCTGCATCTTCCCTGCGGACGGTGCAACCGAGCGAGTGGCCGCCGAATGAACGGATCGACCGCCATGGCCGAATCCTCCCTCGGAGCGGGACCCGTACCGGGGCGCCTGCCCTCCGCCCAGTGGCTCGTCGCGCTGCCGGACGAGGCCGCGACGACCCGCCTTGCCCGCCGCATCGCCCCCGCCCTCGCCGCGGGCGACCTCGTGACGCTGTCCGGCGACCTCGGCTCGGGAAAGACCGCGTTCGCGCGCGCCCTCGTGCGCCTGCTTTCGGACGACCCGACGCTGGAGGTGCCGAGCCCGACCTTCACGCTCGTCCAGACCTACGACACCGCGCGTTTCCCGGTCGTCCACGCCGACCTCTACCGCATCTCCAGCGTCGACGACCTCGCGGAACTGGGCTGGGAGGAGGCCGCCGAGGGGTCCCTCGTGCTCGTCGAGTGGCCGGAGAAGGCGGGCTTCCTAGTCGAGGCGGAGCGGCTCGACGTCAGCCTCCGCATCGGGCCCGGCGGCGGCACCTCGCGCATCGCGGTTCTGACCGGATACGGCGCGTGGGCGACGCGGCTGGAGCGGGCGCGCGCCATCGACGCGCTGCTGGAGGGCGCCGGCTGGGGCGAGGCCAGGCGCCAGTTCCTGCTCGGCGACGCCTCGACGCGGGCCTACGAGCGCCTCACCCTCGGGGACCGCTCGGCGATCCTCATGATCATGCCGCGCCGGCCCGACGGACCGCCGGTGCGCATGGGCAAGCCCTATAGCGCCATCGCGCGGCTGGCGGAGAGCGTCCACGCCTTCGTCGCCCTCGACAACGGCCTGCGCGCGGAGGGCCTGAGTGCGCCCGAGATCTACGCGATGGATCTCGAGACGGGCCTGCTCCTGACCGAGGATCTGGGCGACGAGCCGGCTGTCGGCCCGGACGGCCCCATCCCCGAGCGCTATGCCGAGGCGGCTTCGGTGCTCGCCGACCTGCACGGCAAGACGCTGCCGACCGTGCTCCCCGTGGCGGCGGGGCAGGAGCACACGATCCCGCCCTACGACCTCGATGCCATGACCATCGAGGTCGAGCTCCTGCTCGACTGGTACATGCCGCACATCGTGGGGCACTCGCCGTCCGGCTCGTCACGGGCGACCTTCGTCAGCCTCTGGAAGGCGGCGCTGGAGCCGGTGATCGCGTCGCCGGCGACCTGGGTGCTGCGCGACTACCATTCCCCCAACCTGATCTGGCTCCCGGAGCGCGAGGGCTTCCACCGCGTCGGCCTGATCGACTTCCAGGACGCGGTGCTCGGCCACCCCGCCTACGACCTCGTGTCCCTGCTGCAGGACGCGCGCATCGACGTGCCGGAGGACCTGGAGCTCAAGCTGCTCGGGCACTACGCGCGGCAGCGCAAGGCGGCCGATCCCGCCTTCGACATGGGCGGCTTCGCCAAGGCCTATGCCATCCTCGGTGCGCAGCGGGCGACGAAGATTCTCGGCATCTTCGCGCGGCTGGACCGCCGCGACGGCAAGCCCCAGTACCTGCGCCACCTGCCGCGTATCCAACGCTATCTCGCGCGCGACCTGGCCCATCCCGTTCTGTCGGACCTGAAGGTCTGGTATGAGACGGTGACGCCGTCGCTGTTCGCCACGGCCTGATCCGACCCGGTCGAGCCGAACCCGTTGCCGCGCATGCCTGCGAGCCCCGTCTCCAACACCGCCATGGTCCTCGCCGCAGGACTGGGCATGCGCATGCGCCCGCTGACGCTGACGACGCCCAAGCCGCTGATCCCCGTCGCCGGGCAGCCCCTCATCGATCACATCCTCGATCCGCTGGCCGAGGCCGGGATCGAGACCGTGGTGGTGAACGTCCACTACCTGGCAGACCAGGTCGAGACGCACATGGCGGCGCGTGCCAGGCCGAAGGTGCTGATCTCGGACGAGCGGGACCGCCTGCTGGACAACGGCGGCGGCGTGAAGAAGGCGCTGCCGCTGCTCGGGACCAAGCCGTTCTTCGTGCTCAACTCCGACAGCTTCTGGATCGACGGTCCGAGGCCGAACCTGGTGCGCATGCGGGAGGCGTTCGACCCCGAGCGCATGGACCTGCTGATGCTGGTGGCGGCCGCATCGACGGCCAGCGGCTACGAGGGCATCGGCGACTACCTGATGGACCCGGCCGGCCGGCTGACACGGCGCGCGGAGCGTCAGGTGGTGCCCTTCGTCTATGCCGGCGTCATCATCATCAAGCCGGAACTCTTCGCCGACACGCCGGACGTGTTCTCTCTGAACCTCCTGTTCGACCGCGCGCAGGCGGCCGGCCGGCTTTACGGACTGCGCCTCGACGGCCAGTGGCTGCACGTGGGGACGCCCGACGCCATCGCATTGGCCGAAGCGAAGATCGTCCAGAGTGTCCGCTGACCGCCCGCGCGTCCTGACGATCCCCCCGGGGGCCCCCTTCCTCGCCACGCTGGCTGACGCCCTTCTCTCCGGCCGCCTCGTCCCCGGCTGGCCGGACGCCACCGATCCGCTCTCGCTGTCCTCGGGCACCGTGCTGCTGCCGAACCGTCGCAGTGCGCGGGCCTTCGCCGCCGTGCTGGCCGAGCGCGCGGGTGGCGACGCGCTGCTGCTGCCCCGGATCCTGCCGCTGGGCGACGTCGACGAGGCAGAGGACGCACAACTGCTTGACGCGGGTGGCCTCGCCGTCGGCGAGGAGGGGGGCGCGGGCCCCGCGCTGCCGCCCGAGGCGAGCCCAACGGCGCGCAGGCTGGCGCTGGCGCAACTCGTGCTGGCATGGGCGCGCAGCGTGGACAGGGCCCTGCTGCGCCTCGACGCGGAGGAGCAGTTGCTGGTGTCCGCCACCCCGGCGGATGCCGTGGCGCTGGCGGGCGAGTTGGGCGCGCTGATCGATACACTGGCCATCCACGGCAAGACCGTCGACGACATCGGCGCGCTCGTCCCCGGCGACTACAGCCGCTACTGGGACATCTCCCGCAGCTTCCTCGAGATCGCGGCGCGTCAGTGGCCGGACATGTGCGCCGAGGCCGGCGTGATGGACGCTGCCCTGCGCCGGCACCGGTTGCTGGCGGAGGAGGCGGCGCGCCTCGCCCGCAGCCGGCCCGAAGGTCCGATCATCGCGGCCGGATCGACGGGATCGATGCCGGCGACGGCAGCCCTGCTGGCCGCCATTGCGCGCCTGCCGCGCGGGGCCGTGGTGTTGCCGGGGCTCGACCTGCATCTCGATGACGCCAGCTTCACCGCCATCCTGCCCGGCGACGGGGAATCGGCGCCAGGGCATCCGGGACACCCGCAGGCGATGCTGGCCCGCCTGCTCGGGACGATAGGGATCGAGCGGACCGACGTCGAACCGCTCGGCGCGCCACCGGCCTCTCTCCGGGCTCGCGATCTTTTCCTGTCCGAGGCCCTGCGGCCGGCGGAAACGACCCATCTATGGCAGACACGGGGCGAACGTCTCACCGGCGATGACGTGGAAGCCGGGCTCGCGGGAGTGTCCGTGGTCGAGGCCGCCGACGACCGCGAGGAGGCCCTGGCCATCGCCGTCGCCATGCGCGAGGCGCTCGAGACGCCAGACAGGACGGCGGCGCTCGTCACGCCGGACCGGTCGCTCGCGGAGAGAGTGTCCGCCGAGTTGCAGCGCTGGGGCCTGGCCGTGGAGGACTCCGCCGGGCAGGCGCTCGACCGGTCGACCGCGGGCGCGCTCGCACGGCTGGTGGCGGAGGCTGCGGCCTCGGACTTCGAGGCCGGGCCGCTGCTTGCGCTGCTCGCCCATCCCGGCTGCCGCCTCGGCCTGCCGACTGCCACCCTGCGCCGCGGCAGGATCGCCGTCGAGATCGGGGTCCTGCGCGGCACCGCGCTGCCGTCCGGGCTCACGGCCCTGCAGCAGGCCCTTCGGGGAGCCCGGACCGCAGCGGGACACCGCCGGGTGGCGCGGCCGGTGCGACGGCTCGGCCCGTGGGACTGGGACGCTGCCGCGAGCCTGATCGATGCGCTGGGCGCGGCCTTCGCCGGCTTCCGGCACGAGGACCACCGCGGAGCCTGCGACCTGCTCCGGCTCGCCGCCGCGCATGAGCAGGCGCTGGCCGCTGTCGCCGCACCTGCGCCAGGAGAGCAGGGCGGCGCCTTCGACGGACCCGCGGGCGAAGCGCTCGCGGCCCTCTTCGACTCCGCGCGGGATCAGCCGGGCGCGTCCCTGACGGGCGCCTTTGCGGACTATCCGGCCTTCTTCCACCGGCTCATGGCCGGACATCAGGTGAAGGCTGCGGGGCAAGGCCATCCGCGGCTTCGCATCCTCGGCCTGCTCGAGGCGCGCCTCCTGCCGACGGACCTGGTGGTCCTCGGCGGCCTCGACGAGAAGACATGGCCGCCGGAGGCGCGGGGGGACGCCTTCCTCAACCGGCCGATGCGGTATCGGCTCGGCCTTCCGTCGCCCGAGCGGCGGATCGGCCAGACCGCACACGATCTCGTCCAGGCGCTCGGTGCTCCCGAATCCGTCATCACGCGGGCGGCCAAGCGCGGCGGCGACCCGACTGTTCCGTCGCGATTCCTGCAGCGCATGCAGGCGGTCGCGGGCGAGGCCGTCTGGTCGGGGGTGCTGACGCGGGGCCGGCGGCTGCTCGACCTCGCGCGCCTTCTCGATGCCGCAGGACCGCCGCGGTCCGCCCGGCGCCCGGCGCCGAAGCCCCCGCGGGACGCCATCCCTCGGCGGCTCAGCGTCACCGAGATCGAGACGCTGGTGCGCGATCCCTATGCGATCTACGCGCGGCACGTGCTGTCTCTCGACCCGCTCGACCCCATCGGCCAGCCGCCCGACGCCGCCGTCCGCGGTACCCTCATCCACGACATCCTGGGCACCTTCGCCAAGGAAGCGAAGACGGGGATGCCGGCCGACCCGCTCGCGCGGCTCACCGAGATCGGGCACGCGGCCTTCGCGGCTGCGCCCGAGCTTGCCGGCCGCCCCGACGTGGCCGCCTTCTGGTGGCCTCGCTTCCTTCGCATCGCGGAGGCCGTCGCTGGCTGGGAGCTGCGGCGGCGCGCCGACGGCCGGACCGTCGAGCCCGAGATTTCCGGCCGCATGGACATCCCCATCGACGGCGACGAGGCGGGCTTCACGCTGACGGGCCGCGCGGACCGGATCGAGGTCATCGAGAACCGCTACGCCATCGTCGACTTCAAGACCGGACGGCCGCCCTCGGCGAAGGAGGTGAAGGTCGGGTTCGCGCCACAGCTGACGCTGGAGGCCGCGATGGCCAGGGCAGGGGCCTTCCCGGGCATCCCTCCCGGCGGCAGCGTCGCCGAACTGCTCTACGTCCGCCTCGGCGCCACGGGCGAGCCGCTGGAGGAGCGCCCCGTCAAGGACAGGGAGGGCCTCGACCCGGACGCGCTCGCCGCAGAGCACCTGGAGGAACTCGCCGGGATGTTGCGCGCGTTCATCGCCGGCGAGCGCGCGTTCCTGTCGCGGCCGCACGTGAAGTTCATGAAGCAGCCCGGAGCCTACGACCACCTCGCCCGCGTGCGGGAATGGTCGCTTGCCGGGCTGGAGGACGACGACGCGGGGGGCGAGGCATGAGCACCGGTCGACTCTTCGTGCCCCCGGAGACGCGCGACCGGCAGCGGCGCGCCTCCGACCCGCGGACGTCAGCATGGGTCTCGGCCAACGCCGGCTCCGGCAAGACCTTCGTGCTCTCGCGCCGGGTCGTGCGGCTGCTCCTCGACGGCGTCGATCCCTCGACCATCCTCTCGCTGACCTTCACCAAGGCCGCGGCCGCCAACATGGCGAACCGGGTCTTCGAGATCCTGGGCGGCTGGGTGACGATGACCGACGCCGGGCTCTCGCAGGCCCTGCTGGAACTCGACGGCCAGGCGCCCTCGCCCGCGCGTCTCGCCATGGCGCGGCGGCTCTTCGCCCGGGCCGTCGAAACCCCGGGCGGACTGAAGATCCAGACCATCCACGCGTTCTGCGAACGGCTGCTGCATCTCTTCCCGTTCGAGGCGAACGTCTCGGCCGCGTTCGAGGTGCTCGATGATGCCGCGGCGGCCGAGATGCTGGCGGAGGCGCGGCACGCGCTGCTGGACCGCGCGGCATCCCATCCGGACGGCCCGGAGGCGCAGGCCGTCTCGCGGGTCGAGAAGATCGCCGGCCAGAGCGGCTTCGAGACACTGATGAGCCAGGCGCTCGGCCTCCGCAGCTGGTTGCGGGAGCATGCGCGGGGTGACGACGGGATCGCTGCCTACCACGCCAGTCTTGCCGGGGCGCTGGGCATCGGGCCCGACGAGACACCCGAGGACATCGAGCGGGCCATCACCGAGGACGGCATCCCGCCGTCGGAGTGGGAGGCCGTGGCCGCCAGCCTGGACGCATTCTCGGCGGCCAACGAGGCGAAGCAGGCCGAACGGCTTCGTGCCGCCGTCGCCAACAACGGGAGCGATCGGGCCGAGGCCTATCTCTCGGTGTTCCTCACCGCCGAGGAGCAGGCGCGCAAGTCGATCGTCGGCAAGCCGGTCCAGACGAAGCTGCCCGACCTCGCGGCACGGCTCGCAGCGGAGCAGCAGCGCGTGCTTGCCCTCGTCGACCGCCGCCGGGCAGCGGCGACGCTCGCCGGCAGCGTCGCGCTGGCCCGCCTCGCGGAGGCGGTCGCGCGCCGCTACGAGCAGGCCAAGAGCGCACGCGGCGTCCTCGACTTCGACGACCTCGTATCGCGGACGCTGGCGCTGCTTGCCCGCTCCGACGCGGCGTGGGTGCTCTACAAGCTCGACCAGGGCATCGAGCACATCCTTGTCGACGAGGCGCAGGACACCAGCCACGCGCAATGGGAGATCCTGACGCGGATCGCGGAGGAGTTCGTCTCGGGCGATGGCCGCAACCCACGTTTGCGGACCGTCTTCGCCGTGGGCGACGCCAAGCAGTCGATCTTCTCCTTCCAGGGGGCCGACCCGCGCGTCTTCGAGGCGAAGAAGGTGCATTTCGAGCGGCGGTTCCGCGCACTGCGCGAGAATGCGGCCGATCCGGCGCGCTGGGGCTTCGATCCGATCAGCCTCAACCTCTCCTTCCGGTCGGCGCCGGAGATCCTGAACGCCGTCGACGCGGTCTTCGCCGAGGAGCGTCATTTCCGCGGGCTGTCCTCCGACCCCGGCGAACGAGGCACGTCGCACCAGAGCGCCCGCCCCGATGCCGTGGGCCGGGTCGACCTGTGGCCCACCGTGACGCCGACTCCGGCGGAAGAGCGGGGCGCATGGGACGAGCCGCTGGACACGCCGGCAGAGGCGGCCCCGCCGGTGCAGCTCGCCGAGCGGATCGCCGCGCTCATCGACCACTGGCGCCAGCACGGCGACGACGAAGGGCGCCGCATCCGCCCCGGCGACGTGCTGATCCTCGTGCGCCGTCGGGGACCCTTCTTCGAGGCGGTGATCCGCGCCCTGAAGAGCCGTGGCGTGCCGGTGGCGGGTGCCGACCGGCTGGCGCTGACGGAGCACATCGCGGTCCTCGACCTGATCGCGCTGGGGCGGTCGTCGCTCCTGCCGCAGGATGACCTCACGCTGGCCACGGTGCTCAAGTCGCCGCTGTTCGGGGTTGACGAGGAAACCCTGTTCTCCGTCGCCCACGGACGCGAGGGCAGCCTCGCCCGGGCCATCGCCACCCGCGCGGAGGCGGGGGAGCAGCCGTGGGCGACCATCCAGGCGGACCTGCAGCGCTTTCGGACGCTCGCCCGCGAGGCGGGTCCGTTCCAGTTCTATGCCCGCGTGCTCGGCCCCGGTCGCGGCCGCCTCGGCATGCTGTCACGGCTGGGCTCGGAGGCGGGCGACGCGGTCGACGAGTTCCTGCGGCTGGCGCTCGACCACGAGCAGCGCAGGACACCGTCGCTGCCACTCTTCCTCGACGCCGTCGACGGCGCCGACATCACCATTCGCCGCGACATGGAGGACGGCCGCGACGAGGTGCGCGTGATGACGGTACACGGCGCCAAGGGGCTCGAGGCCCCCGTCGTGTTCCTCGCCGACACCTGCACCGTGCCGCAGAACGACGCGCGGATCCTGCGAATGGGCGGCGAGGCCGGCCTGCCCGTGTGGTCGCGCGGGGCCAAGGTCGATCCCGCGGCCGTGCGGACGGCGCGCGAGGAAGAGGCGGCTCGCATTCGCGAAGAGTATCACCGGTTGCTGTATGTGGGGCTTACGCGCGCGAAGGACCGGCTGATCGTCGCCGGCTTCGAGACGTCGAAGGGACGCGCGGAGGACTGCTGGTACGACATGGTGCACCGGCAGTTGGCCCCGCTTTGCGAGACGGTCCCCGCCGAGGACGGCCGGGGCGACGTGCTGCGCTACCAGCCGCGGCCGAGCCCGGCCGCCGCGCCGGTCGGCATTGCGACGCCCGCCCCTGCACCTCTCCGGCCTGCCTGGCTGGACGTGGCAGCGCCCGCCGAGGCCGAGACCGTCGGGCCGATCCGGCCATCGAAGGCGCTGGCGGCGGCCGACAGCCCGCCGCGGGCCGCAGACACCCCGTTCCTGCGCGACGCCCGGGCCGCCGGCATTCTCGTCCACCGCATTCTCGAGGTGTTGCCGGGCGTGCCGCGCGACGGCTGGCGCGCAGCGGCGACAGCTCTCGCCGCCGCGCGTGGCGCAGACCTGACGGCGGAGCGGCGATCCCACCTCGTCGACCAGGCGCTCGCCTTGCTGGGCGAGCCCTCGCTGGCGCCGCTGTTCGGCCCGGGCAGCCGGGCAGAGGCGGCCCTCGCGGGGCGGCTCACGGGATCCGACGGCAAGGACCGCCCCGTCTGGGGCCAGGTCGACCGGCTTGCCATCACCCCGACCGAAGTGATCGTCGCCGACTACAAGACGACGGCGCGGCCGCCGGCCTCGCCCGGCGACATCCCGGAGCAGTATGTGGGGCAGCTCGCGGTCTACAGGGCGCTGGTGAGCCGCGTGGTGCCCGGACGACCGGTGCGCTGCCTGCTGGTGTGGACCAGCGGGCCGGTGGTGATGACGGTGCCGGAGGACCGGCTCGATGCCGCGCTGGCGCGCATCACCGCTGCGTGACGCTCCCTTGACGCTGTCGGGGCCGGTTCATAGCTTGCGCGGGACCGGCCGAATCCGGCCCCGACGACCGAAAGAGGTTCACCATGACCGCCAAAGTGACGGACGCCAGC
Source organism: Alsobacter sp. R-9 (assembly GCF_054612375.1). Classification (NCBI taxonomy): domain Bacteria; kingdom Pseudomonadati; phylum Pseudomonadota; class Alphaproteobacteria; order Hyphomicrobiales; family Alsobacteraceae; genus Alsobacter; species Alsobacter sp. R-9. Next base: position 58,832 of record NZ_JBTSWJ010000005.1, read on the forward strand.
TTCAAGTCTGACGTCCTCGACTCGAACCTTCCCGTGGTGGTCGACTTCTGGGCGGAGTGGTGCGGCCCCTGCCGCATGATCGCCCCCGCTCTCGAGGAGATCTCCAAGGAGCTCGAAGGCAAGGTGAAGATCGTCAAGCTGAACGTCGACGAGAATCCCGGCACCGCCGGCCAGTTCGGCATCCGCTCGATCCCGACGCTGATGCTGTTCAAGGACGGCAAGCTGGCGTCGCAGATGGTCGGCGCGAAGCCGAAGGGCGACCTGTCGCGCTGGATTTCCTCAGCGGTCTGAGCCAGCCGCGCGTTCATTCGAAGGGCCGGTTTCCGCAGGGAGACCGGCCCTTTTGTCTTTGGCGACTCTGCTCAGGACGGCGGCGTGCCATTGGCGGCGAGAACCTCGCCGGCGAGATACAGCGAGCCGCAGATCAGCACCCGGGGAGCCACTGGCCAATCCCGGGCCGCTATGCCGGCAAGGGCGCCCTCGATGCTGTCGCACGGCGTCGCCGAAAGGCCGGCCGAGGCAGCGAAGGCCGCGACCTCGGGTGCGGAGCGGGCCGCCGTCTGGCTCGGCATGGGCACCGTGAAGACGTGCTGCGCCAACCCGCCGAACGGATTGAGGAAGCCGGCGGAATCCTTCGTTCCCAGCATGCCGACCACCATCACGAGGGGCCGCGGGTTGCGCTCCTCGAAGTCGGCCATGGCGGCTGCGAGGACCTTGCCGCCGTCCGGATTGTGGCCACCGTCGAGCCACAGTTCCGCATCCGCCGGCAGCAGGCCGGGCAGCCGTCCGCGCGACAGGCGCTGCAGCCTCGCCGGCCACTCGGCATGGGCGAGCCCGTCCTCGTAGGCGCGCGGCGACAGACGGCCGAACCCCGCCGCGCGCAGGGCCGCGATGGCCGTGCCGGCGTTGACGATCTGGTGGCGGCCCGGCAAGCGCGGAAGGGGCAGGTCCATGAGCCCGTCCTCGTCCTGGAAGACGAGGCGGCCGTTCTCCTCGTGGACGTGGAAGTCCTGCCCGCCGACATACACAGCGCCGCCGGTGCGGGCCGCCTCCCGCTCCAGCACGGCCTGTGCTTCCGGATAATCCTGCAGGGCAATCACGCTCGGCGCGCCGCGCTTGAAGATGCCGGCCTTCTCGCCGGCGATCTTGCCCACCGTGTCGCCGAGATACTCGGAGTGGTCCATGCCGATGGGCGTCACCACGGCCGCCATCGGCTTCTCGATGACGTTGGTGGCGTCGAAGCGGCCGCCGAGCCCCACCTCCAGCAGGAGCACGTGCGCCGGGTTCTCCGCGTAGAGCAGGAACGCCGCCGCGGTCGTGATCTCGAACACCGTGATCGGCGCCCCCTCGTTCGCCGCCTCGCAGCGCCGGAAGGCGTCGACCAGCGCCGCCTCGCCGACGAGGCGTCCACCGCCCGGCGCGCCGAGCCGGATGCGCTCGTGGAAGCGAACGAGGTGCGGCGACGTATAGACGTGGACCGAGAGGCCGGCAGCCTCGAGGATCGCCCGCATGAAGGCGATGGTCGACCCCTTGCCGTTGGTGCCGGCCACGTGGATGACCGGCGGGACCGCGCGGTGCGGGTCGCCCAGCGCGTGGAGCAGGCGCTCGAGGCGGCCGAGCGACAGGTCGATGAGCTTGGGGTGCAACGCGAGGAAGCGCGCGAGGATCGCGTCTGATGGCTCCACGAGGGTTCCGGCTCCGGCTTGGTCCCTGAGGCGCGGCGGGCCCCCCGCCACCGTACCGTCGGCGGACGACTAGCCGGTCGCCCGGCCCGGCGCAACGCCCGATGCGACCGCCACTGTCGCGCTCCGGCCGGTCCCTCGGTTGCCCTGCGGCCGTGTCGGGGCTAGGGATGGGCGGTCCGCGTCCGGCGCGGGCGGTGGAGAACCGGCGGCATGAGCGCAGAGAGCGACTACCTCGTCGATCGCAGGCGGATGTCCCGCAAGGTCGGCTTCTGGAGGGGGATGGCCTTCCTCGTGGCGCTGGTCGCGATTCTCGGCGCCGGGCTGGCGGTGGCAGGACGCGGCGAGGGCGGTTTCGGCGCCGCGCAGAACCACATCGCCCGCATCGAGATCTCCGGCGTCATCACGGGCGACCAGCGGACGCTCGACCTGATCAAGGATGTCGGCAAGAGCCGCGCGAAGGCCGTGATCGTGCAGATCGACAGCCCCGGCGGGACCGTGACAGGCTCGGAGCTCCTCTTCAACGCGCTGCGCGACCTCTCCTCCAGCAAGCCCACCGTCGCCGTGGTGCGCAGCCTCGCCGCCTCGGGCGGCTACCTCGCCGCGATGGGCACCGACCGGATCGTGGCACAGGAGACCTCGCTCGTCGGCTCCGTGGGCGTGCTGTTCCAGTACCCGAACGTCACGCGCCTGCTCGACACCGTGGGCGTGAAGATGGAGACGGTGAAGTCCGCGCCGCTCAAGGCCGCACCGAGCCCGTTCGAACCGACGACGCCGGAGGCCGAGGCCGCGGTGCGCTCGCTCGTCGCCAGCAACTTCGCCTGGTTCAAGCGCATCGTGGGCGACAGGCGCCAGCTCAGCGGCGCGCCGCTGGACCAGGTGTCGGACGGCCGCGTGTTCACGGGGATGCAGGGCCTCGACCTGCGGCTGGTCGACGAGATCGGCAGCGAGAAGCAGGCGATCGCGTGGCTGGAGAAGGCACGCGGCGTCGACAAGGACCTGCCCGTGCGCGAATGGAAGCGCCGTTCGAACCGCGACTTCGGCCTGTGGAGCTCGGCCGCGTGGATCAGCGACATCGCGGGCTTCGACGCGCTGACGCGCGTCTTTCACGCCGCCGCGCGCAGCGGCGAGCAGCCGGCGCTTGACGGGCTTCTGGCCCTCTGGCAGCCTTGATCGCAATTCCTCATTGAAATCAATTCGATAAGAGACACCTCCAGGGGCAGGCGATGATCAAGTCCGAACTCGTGCAGAAGATTGCCGAGCACTACCCCGAGCTCTATCTCCGCGACGCGGAGAACGTCGTGAACGCGATCCTCGACGAGATCACCCAGGCGCTGGCCCGCGGAGACCGGGTCGAGATCCGCGGCTTCGGCGCCTTTTCCGTGAAGAAGCGCGACGCACGCATCGGCCGGAACCCCCGCACCGGCGAGCACGTGCCCGTGGCCGAGAAGGTCGTGCCGGTCTTCAAGGCCGGCAAGGAAATGAGGATCCGGCTCAACAAGACGCAGGAGTCCGCGGCGGCCTGACGCCGATCGGGGGAAGTCATGAAGGGTTTTCTCAAGGCGCTGGTGCTGGTCCCGCTGGCCGCGGCGATCACGCTTTTCGCGGTGATCAACCGCGAGCCGGTGCACGTCACCTTCGATCCGCTGGAGTGGTCGGGGTTCGGACAGTCGGTCACGGTGCCGCTGTTCGTGGTGATCTTCGCGGCCGTCGCGATCGGGGTCATCCTCGGCGGGTCCGCGGTCTGGCTGGCCCAGGGGCGCCACCGGCGCGCTGCGCGCAGCCATGCCCGCGAGGCGGCGCGCCATCGCGAGGAACTGGCGCGCATCAAGACGGACGGTGCGCCCACGGCGCTGCCCGCCCCCTCGACCCTTCGCTGAGACATCGCCGCGCGGCCGCGGCTGGAGACCCGTTCCATGAAAGTGATCCCGGCAGCGGACATCGACCGCCTGCTCGATCCGCGCGGTCTCGCCGACGCACTCGGGGAGGCCTTCCGCAGCGACATCGTGGTGCCGGTGCGCCACCACCACGAGATCGAGCGGCACGGCGACGAGGCCACGCTGCTGCTGATGCCGGCCTGGACCGGGGCCAGCGTGTCGCCGGCCTATGTCGGGACCAAGATCGTGTCGATCTACCGGGAGAACGCGTCCCGGGGCCTGCCCAGCGTGATGGGCAGCTACCTCCTGAACGATGGCGCGAGCGGCGCACCGCTCGCCGTCATGGACGGCTCGCGCCTCACCGTCTGGCGCACGGCCGCGGCCTCGGCGCTGGCGGCGCGCTTCCTCTCCCGGCCGGATTCGTCGCGGATGGTCATGGTCGGCGCCGGCGCGCTGGCGCCCTTCCTCATCCGCGCCCACGCGGCCGAACGGCCCCTGACCGACATCGCGCTCTGGAACCACAGGGCCGAAAGGGCCACAGCGATGGCCCGGGACCTGGCCACGGAGGGCCTGCCCGTGCGGGCGGTGACCGACCTCGAGGCCGCCATCCGGGAGGCCGACGTCGTGTCCTGCGCCACGCTCTCGGTCGAGCCGCTGGTGAAGGGCGCCTGGCTGAAGCCCGGTGCTCATGTCGACTGCGTCGGCGCCTTCAAGCCGTCGATGCGGGAGACCGACGACGACTGCATCCGCCGCGCCACGCTGTTCTGCGACACGCGGGCGGGCGCCCTGAAGGAGGGCGGCGACCTCGCCTTGCCGCTCGCCGCGGGGCTGATCACGCGCGAGGATGTGAAGGCGGATCTGTTCGACCTCGCCCGCGGCGCCCATCCCGGCCGGAGTGCGCCGGGCGAGATCACGCTGTTCAAGTCCGTCGGCACCGCGATCGAGGACCTTGCGGCCGCGATCCTGGTCTGGAACCGCCTCTCCTGAGCCGGCCGGCGCGGCCGAGGGCCGCATCGGCATGGACAGGACAGGGCCAAAAGTGCAAAGACGGCGCATGCCGTTCCTGGTGAAAGTCTGCGGATTGCGCACGCCCGACACCATCGACGCCGCCATCGGCGCCGGTGCGGACATGCTTGGCTTCGTGTTCTTCCCGAAGTCGCCGCGGCACGTGTCCTACGCGGACGCCATCCTGCTGAACAAGCACATCGGCGACAGGGCCTCCAAGGTGGCCCTGACCGTGGACGCGACGGACGGCGAACTCGACGCCATCGTCGAGGCGCTGCAGCCGGACCTGCTGCAACTGCACGGCGAGGAGGAGCCGCGGCGGGTTGCTGACATCCGCGCCCGGTATGGGCTCCCTGTCATGAAGGCGATCGGCGTGTCGACGCGCGCCGACATCGACCGGCAGGATGCCTACCGCTTCGTCGCCGACCGCATTCTCTTCGACGCCAAGCCGCCGGCCGGTGCAGCCCTGCCGGGAGGCAACGGCGTCCCGTTCGACTGGACGCTGCTGGCGGGGCTGGACATCGGCAAGCCCTACATGCTCTCCGGGGGCCTCGACACCGGCAACGTGCGCAAGGCCGTGACCATCACCGGGGCGCCCGGCGTGGACGTGTCGTCCGGCGTCGAGCGGGCTCCGGGCGAGAAGGACCCGGTCCGCATCGCAGACTTCGTGGCCGCCGCCCGCGCCGCGGCCGAGGCCGCCGCGGCGGCGCCTCCCACCGCTTCCCGAGGATCGTGACGTGACCATCCAGACCCCCAACTCTTTCCGCACCGGCCCCGACGAGACCGGGCACTTCGGCCTGTTCGGCGGTCGCTTCGTGGCGGAAACGCTGATGCCGCTGATCCTGTCGCTGGAGGAGGCCTACGCGCAGGCCAAGGCGGACCCTGCCTTCCACCGCGAGATGGGGGACTACCTCGCGCATTACGTCGGCCGGCCGAGCCCGCTCTACTACGCCGAGCGCCTCACCGAGCACTGCGGCGGCGCCAAGATCTACCTGAAGCGCGACGAACTGAACCACACGGGCGCGCACAAGGTGAACAACGTGCTCGGCCAGATCCTGCTCGCCCGGCGCATGGGCAAGAAGCGGATCATCGCCGAGACCGGCGCCGGCCAGCACGGCGTCGCCACCGCCACGCTGTGCGCGCGCTTCGGCCTGCAGTGCATCGTCTACATGGGCGCCGTCGATGTGGAGCGGCAGAAGCCGAACGTGTTCCGCATGAAGATGCTGGGCGCCGAGGTCGTGCCGGTGCAGTCCGGCTCGCGTACCCTCAAGGACGCGATGAACGAGGCGCTGCGCGACTGGGTGACCAACGTCGAGACGACGTTCTACTGCATCGGAACCGCCGCGGGGCCGCATCCGTACCCTGCCATGGTGCGCGACTTCCAGTCGGTGATCGGCCGCGAGACGCGGGAGCAGATGATGGAGCGCGAGGGGCGCCTGCCCGACTCGCTGATTGCCTGCATCGGCGGCGGGTCCAACGCCATCGGGCTGTTCCACCCCTTCCTCGACGACAAGGACGTGGAGATCTTCGGGGTGGAGGCCGCCGGCCACGGCATCGAGACCGGCGAGCACGCCGCCTCGCTGACGGGCGGGCGCCCCGGCGTGCTGCACGGCAACCGCACCTACCTGCTGATGGACGGCGACGGTCAGATCACCGAGGGCCATTCCATCTCCGCCGGCCTCGACTATCCGGGCATCGGGCCGGAGCACGCGTGGCTACGCGACGTGGGGCGCGTCACCTATCTCTCCGCCACGGACAAGGAGGCGCTGGCCGCCTTCCAGTTGCTGTCCAAGCTCGAGGGCATCATCCCCGCGCTCGAGCCGGCGCACGCCATTGCCAAGGTGCTCGACCTCGCGCCGAAGAAGCCGAAGGATCACCTCATGGTGGTCAACCTCTGCGGCCGCGGCGACAAGGACATCTTCACCGTCGCCGACCATCTCGGCGGGATGAGCTGATCCACGCTGCAATCTCGTGGAATAGAATAGACAAACCTGATCTGTTTATTGAATGAGATGATCTTTCTGCGCCAGCGCGCTTGATTTCATTCATCTCAATCATACCTGCCCTTCGGCGCCCAACGACGGCGTCGGGGGCGGAAGATTTTGATGTTTCAGCGTTCAGGACCCGCATCGTTGCGGGTGCCGTCGTCGGTCGTTCTCAGGACCTGTCCCCATTGCGAGCATCCGGAGCACCGTGACCTGCCGTTCGGACGGGATGGCTGGCGCGCCGTCCAGTGCGTCGGCTGCGACTTCGTCTACATGCCGGAGGTCCCGGACTTCGCCGAGGTCGCGACGACGTTCGAGTGGTCGGCGAGCTACGCCGCCGAGGCGGCTCGGCGCAAGCGCGTGTCGCCAGTGCTCAGCCGGCTCGACGAATGGACCCGGGTCCGGACGCGGCTGTTCGGACGGCGCAACCCGATGCAGGACGTGCGGCGGCACATGCGGGAAGGCCGGGTCGTCGACCTCGGCTGCGGCAACGGCAGCTACCTGGCGGCCGCGGCGCCCGGCTATCGCCTCTACGGCATCGACATCTCCCCGGCCCTGACCCGGGACGCCGACTCGCTGTTCCGGCAGCACGGCGGCCACGCGGTCTGCGCCCCCTGCGCGGAGGGGCTCCGGCAGTTCGGCGAGGGCTTCTTCGACGCGGCGATCCTGCGCTCCTACCTCGAGCACGAGCCGGATCCCGGCGGGGTGCTGGACAGCCTGTTCCGGGCGCTGCGCCCCGGCGGCATCGCCGTGGTGAAGGTGCCGAACTACGCTTCCTGGAATCGGAGGTTGCGCGGCGCTCGGTGGTGCGGCTTCCGCTTCCCGGACCACGTGAACTATTTCACGCCGGACAGCCTGCGGGCGATGGCCGAGAGGCACGGCTACCGCGTCAGCATCCGGCTGCGGGACCGGCTGCCGACAGACGACAACCTGTGGGCCGTGCTGTCGCGCCCGGCGTAGGCAGGCGGCGCGGCCGGGCGTGCGCGGCGAGGCTCCCCTTTCGCGCCGCCGCGTGCTAACACGCGCGCCATGAGCACGACGACCCGCATCGACCGCCGCTTCGCCGCCGTGAAAGCCGAGGGCCGCGCCGCCCTCGTGACCTTCGTCATGGCCGGCGACCCCGACCTCGCGACCTCGCTCGCCATCGTCAAGGCGCTGCCCGCAGCGGGCGCGGACCTGATCGAGCTGGGGATGCCCTTCACCGACCCGATGGCGGACGGACCCGCCATCCAGGCGGCGGGATTGCGGGCGCTCAAGGCCGGCACCACCCTGCGCAAGACGCTGCAGCTCGTGCGCGACTTCCGGGCCGGCGACAAGGACACGCCGATCATCCTGATGGGCTACTACAACCCGATCTACGTCTACGGCGTCGATGCCTTCCTGCGTGACGCGCTCGAGGCCGGCGTCGACGGCCTCATCGTGGTCGACCTGCCGCCGGAAGAAGACGCCGAGCTGTGCAAGCCGGCGCTCGCGGCGGGGCTGAACTTCATTCGGCTGGCGACGCCGACGACGGACGACCACCGCCTCCCGACCGTGCTCGCGAACACCTCGGGCTTCGTCTACTACGTCTCGATCACGGGCATCACCGGAGCGGCCATCGCCGACTACAGCAAGGTCGACGCCGCCGTCGCCCGCATCAAGCGCCATACGCCCCTTCCGGTGGCGGTCGGCTTCGGCGTGAAGAACGCCGACTCGGCCGAGACCATCGCCCGCAGCGCCGACGGCGTCGTCGTGGGCACGGCGCTCGTCGAGGCCGTGCGGACGTCGCTCGATGCCGAGGGCCGGGGCACGGCCGCGACGCCCGGCGCCGTGGCGGCCCTCGTCGCGGACATCGCCGCCGGCGTCCGCCGCGTCGCCAAGGCCGCCGCCTGAGCCGTCGCCCGATCCCGTTCAAGCCCGCGGAGGGACCATGGACACCACGAGCCCGATGAACTGGATCTCCAACGTGGTGCGGCCGAAGATCCGGTCGTTCCTGAAGCGCGAGACGCCGGAGAATCTGTGGATCAAGTGCCCGGACTCGGGCCAGCTCGTGTTCCACAAGGACGTCGAGGCGAACCAGTTCGTCATCCCCGGCTCCGACTACCACATGCGGATGGCCGCCCCGGCCCGGCTGCGCTCGATGTTCGACGACGGTCAGTTCGAGGACATCCCGCTGCCCGACGTGCCGGTCGACCCGCTGAAGTTCCGCGACGAGAAGCGCTACGTCGATCGCCTGAAGGACGCCCGCGCCAAAACCGGCGCCACGGACGCCGTGAAGGTGGGCCACGGGCTCGTCGAGGGCGTGCCGCTGACCATCGGCGTGCAGGACTTCGACTTCATGGGCGGCTCGCTCGGCATGGCCGCCGGCGAAGCGGTGATCAAGGGGCTGGAGACGGCCGTCGACCGCCGCACGCCCTTCGTGATGTTCGCCGCGTCCGGTGGCGCGCGCATGCAGGAGGGCATGTTCTCCCTCATGCAGATGCCGCGCACCACGGTGGCGGTGCAGCGGCTGCGGGCCGCGCGGCTGCCCTACATCGTCGTGCTGACGAACCCGACCACCGGCGGCGTCACGGCCTCCTACGCCATGCTGGGCGACATCCACATCGCCGAGCCCGGCGCGCTCATCGGGTTCGCCGGGCCGCGCGTCATCGAGCAGACGATCCGCGAGAAGCTGCCCGAAGGGTTCCAGCGCGCCGAGTATCTGCGCGACCACGGCATGGTCGACATGGTGGTGCATCGCCACGAGATGAAGGCGACGGTGGCGCGGCTGTGCCGCCTGCTGACCAAGCCCCAGCCGGTCGCAGCCTGAGCCGGCCGCGATCCTTAACCACCCCTTAATTCGCCGCAATTAGCCTGTCACTCCTGCGTCGCGACGGCTCCGGGACCGCACCCGGGGACCGGGCCGGCAGGAGCCAGAACGGGGCGCAAAGGGCATGGGGGACTCACCGCGCGGGAGCGGCGGGGAACGGCGCGAGCCGACCTTCGGCAATGCGTCCTCGCGCGCCGGCGACGACCTGCGGCTGACCCGCGAGGACCGTCCCGGCGCAGTGCCGCAGGCCAGGCGGACGGGCGGACAGAGGGTCGAACCCTCCTTCGCCCCGTCGATCCGGCCGGGGGAGGATCCGCTCGCCGTGGACCGGCGGCGGGCGCGGGGCGCACCCGTCGCGCAGCCGGTCGAGGCGGACGAACCGGATGCCACCGAGGAGCCGACGGACGCCGCCATGAGCCGCAGCCGAACCCGCAGCGAGACACCGGCAGCCCGCAAGGGCGGGGGAAAGAGTGCTCGCAAGGGCAGATCGGGCCGCCGCGGCCGTAGCCTCCTCGGTCACCTCGCCTATTGGAGCGCCGTCGCCGGCCTGTGGCTCGTCATCGGCCTCGTCGGCCTGATCGCCTACCACGCCTCCAAGCTGCCGCCGATCGACCAGCTCGCGGTGCCCAAGCGCCCGCCCAACATCGCCATCCTCGCCGCCGACGGCTCGCTGCTCGCCAACAGGGGCGAGACCGGCGGCCGGACAGTGACGCTGAAGGAACTGCCGCCCTACCTGCCCAAGGCCTTCGTCGCGATCGAGGACCGGCGGTTCTACGACCACGAGGGCATCGACCCGGTCGGCATCGCCCGCGCCGTGTTCCGCAACGTGACGCGCACCGGCAGCTCGATGCAGGGTGGCTCGACGCTGACGCAGCAGCTCGCCAAGAACCTGTTCCTGACGCAGGAGCGCACCGCCTCCCGCAAGATCCAGGAAGCGATCCTCGCCATCTGGCTGGAGCACAACTACTCGAAGGACCAGATCCTCGAGCTCTACCTCAACCGGGTCTACTTCGGCTCGGGCGCCTACGGCGTCGAGGCTGCTGCGCAGAAGTACTTCGGCAAGTCGGCCCGCTCGGCGACGCTGTCCGAGGCGGCGATCCTGGCCGGACTGGTGCAGGCGCCATCGCGCCTCGCCCCCAACCGCAATCCCGAGGCGGCGCAGGCGCGCGCGACACTCGTGCTGGCGGCGATGGCGCGCGACGGCTTCATCACCGACCAGATGGCGAAGATCGCCCTCTCCAACCCGCCTGAGGCCGTGCGGCCGGGCGGCGCCGGATCGGTGAACTACGCCGCCGACTACGTGATGGACGTGCTCGACGACTTCATCGGCACCATCGACAAGGACATCGTCGTGCAGACGACGATCGACCCGATGATGCAGGCGGCCGCCGAGAAGGCGCTCGTCGACGAGCTTTCCGCCAAGGGCGACAAGTTCAACGTCAGCCAGGGCGCCCTCGTGGCGATGCAACCCGACGGCGCCGTGCGCGCGCTCGTCGGCGGCCGCAACTACACCGAGAGCCAGTTCAACCGGGCGGTAGCGGCGAAGCGCCAGCCGGGTTCGGCCTTCAAGCCCTTCGTCTACCTGACGGCGGTCGAGCACGGCCTGACGCCCGACACCGTGCGCGAGGATTCGCCGATCACCATCAAGGGCTGGTCTCCGGAGAACTCGACGAAGGAGTATCGCGGCGCCGTGACGCTGCGGCAGGCGCTGGCCCTTTCCATCAACACCGTCGCGGTGAAGCTCGCCGTGGAAGTGGGGCCGAAGGCGGTGGTGAAGACCGCCCAGCGCCTCGGCATCTCCTCGAAGCTCGAGCCGAACGCCTCCATCGCGCTCGGCACGTCGGAGGTGGCGCCCATCGAGCTCGTGGCCGCCTACGCTCCCTTCGCCAACGGCGGCATCGGCGTGATGCCCTACGTGATCCGGCAGGTGAAGACGGTGTCGGGCGAACTCGTCTACTCGCGAACCGGGACGGGCCTCGGCCGGGTGCTGGACCCGTCGGCCGTGGCCATGATGAACGCCATGCTGCGGGAGACGCTGGTCACGGGCACCGCGCGCCGGGCCGAGCTTCCCGGCTGGGAGGCCGCGGGCAAGACCGGCACGACGCAGGAGTACCGCGATGCCTGGTTCGTCGGCTACACGGGCTCGCTCGTGGCCGGCGTCTGGCTCGGCAACGACGACTCGTCCGCCACCAAGCGCGTCTCGGGCTCGAACCTGCCGTCCGAGGTGTGGAGCCGGTTCATGAAGACGGCGCTGGCCGGCCAGCCCGTGACGCCGCTTCCCGGCGGTGGCCCGAACGGATGGCGCGCCATCCTTCCCGAGCCGACGGCGCCGGTTCCCCCGGCCGGCGTGCCGGAGGTCGCTCCCGGCGCCGGCGCGCCCGTCGCCGCGGCGCCGTTGCGGCCGTCCTCCGGGCCGCTGGTGCTGACGCCACCCGCCCCCATCCCGATGCCGCAGCCCGCGCAGGTCGGCTCGATCCCCAGGCCGCCGGCCACGGTGCTGGCGCCCGCGGCGTCGCAGCCCGGCACCGCCGCGCCGCTGCCGCCGGCGCGCGCCACGGCGACCGTGGCGCAGGATGACGCGCTGCGTCCGCCGGGGGTGATCCCCGGAGCCGGCCCCGCGACGGCGCGCTCCTCCGCGCCGCAGCCGCCGCCGCAGCGCAACTTCTTCGACCGCCTGTTCGGGGGTTGAGGTCGCCGGCGCGACCGTTCAGCGAACGTCGCCGAAGCGCTTTGGCAGCGTGAAACCGTAGCCGAGCGGGTCGCCGTTCTCGACGACGAAGCGTCCCCGGCCGGTGTAGTGGGCCTGTCCGCCGACGACGACGCGGACGGCGCCCTCCATGCCCGGATCCTCGCGGGAGACCTGCCCGCTGAACGGCTCGCCCGAGATGCCGCGGAAGACCCGCGCCTGACCGATGGAAACGAGACCCTTGGCATAGTCCAGCGCCATGCGCGCGGTGACGCCCGAGCCGGTGGGGCTGCGGTCGATCTGCCGCTCCGCGAAGACGCAGAGGTTCCAGCTCTCCTCGCCCGGCAGGGCCTCGTCGGTGACGATGGTGCCGTAGAGGAAGCCGAGGTCCGGCTCGGCGGGATGACGGATCGTCATCGTCGCCCGGATCGTGTCGGTGAGGGCCGCGGCGGCGTCGAGCAACGCGGAGACGGGCGACGCGAAGAAGTCGAGCCCCAGCCGCGACGCCGGCAGGATGGCGTAGTAGGCGCCGCCATAGGCGATGTCGGTGAGGATGGTGCCGCGCCCAGGCACCGGAACGGCGACGTCGCGGGCGTGGGCGAAGGCCGGCACGCTCTCGAAGGAGACCCGCGCCACCGCGCCGTCACGGACCACGCAGGTCAGCGCGAGCGGCCCGCACGGCGCCTCGATGACGAAGCGGGTCTCGGGCTCGACCGGGGCGACAAGTCCCTGGTCGATGGCGTAGCGGCCGAGCGCGATGGTCGCGTGGCCGCACATCGTCGAGTAGCCCTCGTTGTGGACGAAGAGCACGCCCATCGCCGCGCCGGGGTGGGACGGGCGGACGGGGATGACCCCGTACATCCCCTCGTGGCCCCGTGGCTCGAGCATCATGGCACGGCGCAGCCGGTCGAAGCGCGCCCGCGCGTCACGGCGCTGGTCGAGGACGGTTTCGCCCGCCAGGTCGGGATAGCCGCCGGTCACGATCCGCACCGGCTCGCCTGCCGTGTGCATGTCCACGAAGTCGAGGGCGAGGGTGGAGTGGGCGGTGGCCGGGCTGTTCATGATGCTGGTTTAGCCGAGGTGGCGGGTCCTCTCAACCGGCGGCCCTGAGCCCTTCCGGCGCCAGCAGCGCCCGCGCCGCCTTCACCTCCCGGACGAGGAAATCGACCACGGCCCTGACCCGCGCGACGTCGCGCGATTCGGCGTGGACGATCAACCAGAAGGTGCGGGTCAGCTCGACGTCGCCGGGCAGGACCGGCGCCAGTTCCGGGCGGCGCGCGGCCATGAAGTGCGGAAGCACGCAGAGGCCCGCCCCGCCGACCGTCGCCTCCATCTGCGCCACGAGCGACGACAGCTGGAGCCGCGGCCGCAGCCCCTTCGCGATCTCATCGAGATAGTCGAGTTCCGGCATGAAGATCAGGTCGTCGATGTAGCCGACGACGGGGTGGCGGAAGAGATCCTCCCGGCCCGTGATGAGCGGCGCCTTGCCCAGGTAGGAGCGTGCCGCGTACAGGCCGAGCCGGTAGTCGGCGAGGCGGCGGGCGACGACCCGTCCCTCCTTCGGCGGCGCCAGCGTGATGGCGATGTCCGCCTCGCGCTTCGACAGGGACAGCAGCCGTGGCATGGCCACGACCTGCAGGTCGAGGCCGGGATGGCGCTCCATCAACCGCGCGATCCGCCCGGCAAGGAAGGTCGCGGCGAAGCCGTCCGGCGCGCCGAGGCGGACCGTGCCGGAGAGGGCGAGGTCGGCGCCGCCGATCTCGGCGGAGGCCGAGAGCGCGGCGGCCTCGATCGCCTCGGCCGCGGCCACCAGCCGCTCGCCATGGGGCGTGAGCGTGTAGCCCTGCGGCCGGCGCTCGAACAGCGTCGCCTTGAGGGCGGCTTCCAGGGCCGTGATCCGCCGGCTGACCGTCGCATGGTCCGCCCCGAGCCGCCGCGCCGCGAGCGTGAGCCTCCCGGCGCGCGCCACCGCGAGGAAGAAGCGCAGGTCGTCCCAGTCGAAGCCGCTCATGCGCACTGTTCCCCCCGCCGGCGCGGCCCCGGTCGTATGGGCATATCCGCACGGGCTGTGGCGAAAAGTTCCCATAGCCGTGCGTCCATGGCAATGCTACGGGAGCGGCAAGAGCCCGCGAGGCAAGAGCCTGCGAGGGCACCCGGTCCAGGTCCAGGGAGGATCAGCATGGTGGCGGAACTCACCCATTTCATCGGCGGCAAGCGCGTGCCCGGCACCTCCGGCCGCTTCACCGATGCCTTCTGGCCGATGACCGGCGAGGTCGCGTCCCGCGTGCCGCTCGCCTCGCGCGACGAGGTCCGCGCCGCGGTGGAGAACGCCAAGGCGGCGCAACCCGGCTGGGCGGCGACGAACCCGCAGCGGCGCGCCCGCGTGCTGATGAAATTCCTCGAGCTGGTGGCCAAGGAGTACGACAGCCTCGCCGAAGTGCTGGCCAAGGAGCACGGCAAGACCGTCGCCGACGCCAAGGGCGACATCCAGCGCGGCCTCGAAGTGGTCGAGTTCTGCATCGGCGCGCCGCAGATGATGAAGGGCGAGTACACCGAGGGCGCCGGCCCCGGCATCGACATCTATTCGATGCGCCAGCCGCTCGGCGTGGTCGCCGGCATTACGCCCTTCAACTTCCCGGCGATGATCCCGCTGTGGAAGTGCGCCCCGGCGATCGCGGCCGGCAACGCCTTCATCCTCAAGCCGTCCGAGCGCGACCCGTCGGTGCCGCTGCGCATCGCCGAGCTGTTCCTCGAGGCCGGCCTGCCGGCCGGCATCCTCAACGTCGTCAACGGCGACAAGGAAGCGGTCGACGCCATCCTCGACGACCCGGACATCAAGGCCGTCGGCTTCGTCGGCTCGACGCCGATCGCCGAGTACGTCTACACGCGCGGCTGCGCGGCGGGGAAGCGCGTGCAGTGCTTCGGCGGCGCGAAGAACCACATGATCATCATGCCCGATGCCGACATGGACCAGGCCGTCGACGCCCTCATCGGCGCGGGCTATGGCTCGGCCGGCGAGCGCTGCATGGCGATCTCGGTTGCCGTCCCCGTCGGCAAGTCCACCGCCGACGCGCTGGTCGAGAAGTTGATCCCGCGCGTCGAGAGCCTCAAGGTCGGCCCGTCCACGGACCCGTCCGCCGACTTCGGCCCACTGGTCACCAAGGCGCACCTCGACAAGGTGAAGTCCTACGTCGACCTCGGCGTGAAGGAGGGCGCGACGCTGAAGGTGGACGGTCGCGGCTTCACCATGCAGGGCTACGAGAAGGGCTTCTACATGGGTGGATGCCTCTTCGACGACGTGACGAAGGACATGCGCATCTACAAGGAGGAGATCTTCGGCCCGGTCCTCTCCGTGGTGCGCGCCAAGGCCTATGACGAGGCGCTGGCGCTGGCCAACGACCACGAGTACGGCAACGGCGTCGCCATCTTCACGCGCGACGGCGACGCGGCCCGCGACTTCGCCGCGCGCGTCAACGTCGGCATGGTCGGCGTCAACGTGCCGATCCCGGTGCCGCTGGCCTACTACACCTTCGGCGGCTGGAAGCGTTCCGGCTTCGGCGACCTGAACCAGCACGGCCCGGACGCCTTCCGCTTCTACACGAAGACGAAGACGGTCACGTCGCGCTGGCCGTCGGGCATCAAGGACGGCGCCGAGTTCGTCATCCCGACGATGCGCTGAGGTCGCGGGGCGGGCTCGGGGCACCGCCCCGTTTCCGCCGGTCTTCTGCCCGTCGAGAGGCCGCCCGATGAACCCGTTCGCGCTGACCGAGGACCATGTCGCCATCCGCGACATGGCCCGCGCCTTCGCCGCCGACAACCTCGCGCCCCACGCCGTGGAGTGGGACGAGCGCAAGCACTTTCCCGTCGACGTGATGCGGGAGGCGGCGGCGCTCGGGATGGGCGGCGTCTACGTCCGCGACGACGTGGGCGGCTCGGGGCTGACGCGCCTCGACGCCGCGCTGATCTTCGAGGCGCTGGCCACGGGCTGCCCCACGGTCGCGGCGTTCATCTCCATCCACAACATGGCCGCGTGGATGATCGACACCTACGGTTCCGCCGAGCAGCGGGCCCGCTGGCTGCCGAAGCTCACGACCATGGAGGCGATCGCCAGCTACTGCCTCACCGAGCCCGGCGCAGGCTCGGACGCCGCGGCGCTGCGCACGCGGGCCCGCCTCGACGGCGACCACTACGTCGTGGACGGCGTGAAGCAGTTCATTTCCGGCGCGGGCGTCTCCGACATCTACGTGACGATGGTGCGGACCGGCGAGGACGGAGCCGGCGGCGTCTCGACGCTGGTGATCGAAAAGGACACGCCCGGCCTCTCGTTCGGCGCCAACGAGCGGAAGATGGGCTGGAACGCCCAGCCGACCCGCCAGGTGATCCTCGAGAACTGCCGCGTGCCGGTGGCCAACCGACTCGGCCCCGAAGGCATCGGCTTCCGCATCGCCATGGCCGGCCTCGACGGCGGGCGCCTCAACATCGCCGCCTGTTCGCTCGGCGGGGCGCAGGCGGCGCTGGACAGGTCGCTGGCCTACATGGGCGAGCGCAAGGCCTTCGGAAAGCGCCTGCAGGACTTCCAGGCCCTGCAGTTCCGGCTGGCCGACATGGCGACCGAGCTGGAGGCGGCCCGCACCTTCCTGTGGCGGGCGGCCGCCGCGCTCGACGCGAAGGACCCGCAGGCGACGCAGCTTTGCGCCATGGCCAAGCGCTTCGGCACCGACGTCGGCTTCGAGGTGGCAAACGAGGCGCTGCAACTGCACGGCGGCTACGGCTACCTCGCCGACTACGGGATCGAGAAGATTGTCCGCGACCTGCGCGTGCACCAGATCCTCGAAGGGACCAACGAGATCATGCGACTCATCGTGGCGCGCGGGCTGGTCGGCCGCGGGCAGGGCAGCGGCACCTGAACCATGGCGCTGCGCTCGGTCCTCCTCGGCTTCGTGCTGGCCGCTGCCGTGCTCGCCGGCTTCCACCTGTACGGGCCGCAGTTCTTCATCGACGGGCGCAGCCCGTTCCAGACCAACTTCGCCGCCGGCGCCGGCATCGGCCTGCTGCTGGGCCTCGTCGGCCCCTTCGTCTGCACGGCGCGCGGCAGCGAGAGGCCGATGTCGGCGATCCTCATCGCGCTGCCGGGGCTGATCGCGATGGCCGCGGTCACCTCGCACTTCGCCATCGTCTTCAAGGCGCTCGACCCGGTCATGGACAAGGTGTTCGGCGCCCTGATGCTGTGGAGCTACGCGTTCCTGCTCGTCGGCGGCCTCCTGAAGTGGCGTCGCTGACGACCTGAACACGCATCAAGGACCCATCCGACCAGGAGGAACGCATGTCCACCATCGCCTTCATCGGCCTCGGCAACATGGGCGCGCCGATGAGCGCCAACCTCGTGAAGGCGGGACACCGGGTCATTGGCTTCGACCTCGTCGCCGCCAACGCGGAGGCAGCGGCCCAGGCGGGCGTTGCCATCGCGCCTTCCGCCGCCGACGCCGTGCGCGAGGCGGAGGTCGTCGTGACCATGCTCCCGGCCGGCAAGCATGTCCTCTCCGTGTGGGGCGACGTGCTGGCGAAGGCGAAGCCCGGCACGCTGTTCATCGACAGCTCGACCATCGACGTCGACAGCGCGCGGGCGGCGCACGCGGCCGCCGCCGCGGCCGGCATGCTCTCGGTCGATGCGCCGGTCTCCGGCGGCGTGGGCGGGGCGACCGCCGGCACCCTCACCTTCATGTGCGGCGGCGAGGAGGGGGCGTTCGCCGTGGCCCGGCCCGTGCTGGAGCGGATGGGCCGCAAGGTCGTGCATTGCGGCGCGGCCGGCGCCGGGCAGGCGGCGAAGATCTGCAACAACATGATCCTCGGAATCTCGATGATCGCGGTCAGCGAGGCCTTCGTGCTGGGCGAAAAGCTCGGCCTGTCGCACCAGGCGCTGTTCGACGTGGCCTCGACCTCGTCCGGCCAGTGCTGGTCGCTGACGACCTACTGCCCCGTGCCGGGCCCGGTCCCGACGAGCCCGGCCAACAACGGCTACAACCCCGGCTTCGCCGCGGCGCTGATGCTGAAGGACCTCAAGCTGTCGCAGGAAGCCGCCGGTGCTGCCGGCGCCGCGACGCCGCTCGGCGCCCATGCCGCGGCGCTCTACGAGGCCTTCAACGAGGCGGGCTTCTCGGGAAAGGACTTCTCGGGGATCGTGGAGTACATCCGCAGCGGTGCCGGCAAGGCCTGAGCCGCCCTACTGCACGGCGGCCAGCGCCCCGGCCAGCACGAGGTAGCGGGCGAGCTTGGCCACCGCGACGACCGGCACGAAGAGCCAGAACGGGGTGCGGAAGACCCCGGCGAGCACCGTCAGCGGGTCCCCGACGATGGGGGCCCACGACAGCAGCAGAGACCAGACGCCCCAGCGGCGGTACCAGTCGGCGTAACGGTCGAACCGGTCGCGCGGCACCGGGAAGCGCGGATGGTCCTTCCAGTGCCCGAGCCATCGGCCGACGGCCCAGTTGACGCAGGACCCCAGCGTGTTGCCGAGCGTTGCCACGGCCAGCGCCTCAGCCGTGCCGACGCGGCCCGTTGCCAGCAGCCCCAGCAGGGCGGCCTCGGAGGAGCCCGGCAGCAGCGTCGCCGAGAGGAAGGCGGCGGCGAAGAGGCCGGCGAGTTCGAGCATGGGGGTCTGACGGGTCCCTCGGCCGGCCGCAGCTTGCGGGGGCCGCCGTCCCATAGCTAAATCGCAGGCCATCGAACAGGGCCACTCGCGGGCCGCAGCATGACGACCCGGCGGCCGGTCCAGGGCACGCGGGTCCGGGAGGACGCATGACCGCCATTCTCGCCATCGACCAGGGCACCACCTCGTCCCGAGCCATCGTCTTCCGGCCGGACGCCTCGATTGCGGCGGTGGCGCAGCAGGAGTTCCCGCAGCACTTTCCGGCGTCGGGGTGGGTCGAGCACGAGCCCGAGGACCTCTGGGCGACCACGCTCGCGGTGTGCCGGGAGGCCATGGCCAGGGCCGGGCTCGCGGCGAAGGACCTCGCGGGCATCGGCATCACCAACCAGCGCGAGACCACCGTCGTCTGGGACCGCACCACGGGCAAGGCGGTGCACCGGGCCATCGTTTGGCAGGACCGCCGCACGGCCGACACCTGCGCGACGCTGAAGCGCGCCGGACACGAGGCGCTCGTCTCGGCGCGGACGGGCCTGCTGCTCGATCCCTACTTCTCGGGCACCAAGATCGCCTGGATTCTCGACAACGTGCCGGGCGCGCGGGCCCGCGCGGAGCGGGGCGAACTCGCCTTCGGGACCGTGGACAGCTTCATCCTGTGGCGCCTGACGGGCGGCGCCGTGCACGCGACGGATGCGACGAACGCGTCCCGCACGCTGCTGTTCGATATCCATCACGGCGCCTGGGACGAGGACCTCTGCCGGCTCCTGCGCGTGCCGATGGCAATGCTGCCGCAGGTGCGGGACTGCTCCGCCGACTACGGCACGACCGTGCCCGATCTGCTCGGCGGACCGGTCGCGGTGCGCGGCATCGCGGGGGACCAGCAGGCGGCGACGGTGGGGCAGGCCTGCTTCTCGGCCGGCATGATGAAGTCGACCTACGGCACCGGCTGCTTTGCCCTGCTCAACACGGGCGACGCCCCGGTCGCCTCCCGCAACAAGCTGCTGACGACGATCGCCTACCAGCTCGGCGGCAAGCGCACCTACGCGCTGGAGGGCTCCATCTTCATCGCCGGCGCGGCTGTCCAGTGGCTGCGGGACGGGCTCGGAATCATCAAGTCGGCGGCCGAGAGCGGCCCGCTGGCGGACCAGGCCGACCCGGCGCAGGCGGTGTACCTCGTTCCGGCCTTCGTCGGCCTGGGCGCTCCCTACTGGGACGCCGAGTGCCGCGGCGCCCTCTACGGCCTCACCCGGGCGACGGGGCCGAAGGAGATCGCCAAGGCGGCGCTGGAGAGCGTGTGCTACCAGACGCTCGACCTGCTGGACGCCATGCAGGCCGACTGGCCGGGCGCTGCGGACGCCCGGACCGTACTGCGCGTCGACGGCGGCATGACCGCCTCCGACTGGGCCATGCAGCGCCTCGCGGACATCCTGGGCGTGCCGGTCGACCGCCCGGTGGTGAAGGAAACGACGGCGCTCGGAGCCGCCTATCTCGCGGGCCTCTCGGCCGGCGTCTTCCCCGAGCCGGACCGCTTCGCCGACCTCTGGCGGCTCGAGAACAGGTTCACCCCGACGCTCGACGCCACCGCACGGGCCGCCAAGGTCGCGGGCTGGCGCGATGCCGTCTCGCGGACCCTGACGAGACCGCATGGCGGGTAGGCTCCAGCGGGGCCGATGACTTTCCCGCTGCATTGCAGCACCATCGGCGCATGATTCTCGGCCTGCGCTCCCGCCTGCGCCGGCCGGCGCCGCCGGCCGAGCCAGCCCATCTGGACGTCGCCCACGCGGGCGAGGTGTTCCGGGTCGTCGTGAAGCGCGCCGCCGCGGCGCGCCGGTTCACGCTGCGCGTCAGCGCCGCCACCGGCGACGTGGTCCTCACCCTGCCGACCCGCGCCGATTTCGCCCGCGCGGCCGATTTCGCCCGCCGGCATGGCGGCTGGATCGCCGCCCGCATGGCCAAGCTTCCGGCGGCCGTCGATCTCGTTCCGGGCGCGGTGGTCCCGCTGCGCGGGATCAACCACCACATCGAACACCGGCCGAAGGCCCGCGGCACGGTCTGGGTCGAGACGCACGAGAACGGCCGTTGCGTGCTCGCCGTGGCGGGAGCGGCGGAACACACGCATCGCCGCATCCTCGATTTCCTCAAGCGCGAGGCCAAGCGCGACCTCGAGGCTGCCGTGCTGCGGCACACCACGGCGCTCGGCAAGCGCGCAGCCAAGATCACGCTGCGCGACACGACGAGTCGGTGGGGCTCCTGCTCGGCGGCGGGACGGCTCAACTTCTCGTGGCGGCTGATCCTGGCGCCCGCCTTCGTGCTCGACTACCTCGCCGCACACGAGGTGGCGCATCTCAAGGAGATGAACCATTCCCCCCGCTTCTGGCGGATCGTGCACCGCCTCGCGCCGCGCACCGACGAGGCCGAGGCCTGGCTGAAAAGGCACGGAACGGCCCTGCACCGCTACCGCTGAGCCCCCGCGCATGGCTCCCGCGCCGCGGTGCGGGTCGACAGGGCCACCGCTGGCCGCTACACCCCGGCATCCCCCTTCCCCGGTGGCGCCTCCCCGATGCCCTTGCGGCCCGACACCTTCGCACTGACGGTCGTGCTCGCGCTGATGACGGCGCTGGGCCCGCTGTCGACGGACATGTACCTGCCGTCGCTGCCGGACATCTCGGTGACGCTCGGGGCCTCAACCGCCCACACCCAGCTCACGCTGTCGGTGTTCCTGCTGGGATTCGCCTGCGGGCAGATTGTCTACGGCCCCTTTGCGGACCGCTACGGGCGGCGTCCGCCGCTGCTGGCCGGCTTCGTGCTCTACATCGTGGCCACGGCGCTGTGCTCCCTCGCGCCCACGATCGACTGGCTCATCGCCGGCCGCTTCCTGCAGGCGCTCGGCGCCTCGGGGCCCATCGTCCTCGCCCGCGCCATCGTCCGCGACCTCTACGAGGGCCCGCGCGCCGGCCGCGAACTGGCCCGCATGGGCACGATCATGGGCGTGGTGCCGGCCATCGCGCCGACGCTGGGCGGCGTCCTGCAGGCTCTCTACGGCTGGCGGGCCAGTTTCTTCGTCACGACGGCCGGCGCAATCGCGCTGGTCGGCGTCGTCTGGGCCCTGCTGCCGGAGACGCTTCGCCAGCGCTCCGACGCCTCCCTGTCGCCGCTCGGCATCGCCCGCTCCTTCGCCTCGCTTCTGCCCCACCGCGGTTTCCTCGTCTACGTGGCCCTGTCGGCGCTGACCTATGGCGGGCTCTTCGCCTTCATCTCCGGGTCCTCCTTCGTGCTGCAAGGCTTCTACGGCCTGAATTCCATCGTCTATGGCATGTCCTTCACCTTCGCCGTCTGCGGTTATATCACGGGGACCGTGATCGGCCGCCGGCTGGTGGGCTCCAGGGGTCTCGACGGGACAGTGGGCATCGGTGCGGCGTGCCTCGCGGCCGGCAGCCTCGTGATGCTCGGCCTGGTGCTGCTGCGGACGGGGTCGTTCCTCGAGGTCGCGGCGCCCATGGCGATCTACACGTTCGGCGTCGGGCTGCTCATGCCCAACGCGATGGCCGCCGCGATGCAACCCTTCGGCGACCGGGCCGGGGCGGCTTCCTCGTTCCTCGGGCTGGTGCAGATGATGCTCGGCGCGGTGGTGGGCGTCTTCGTCGGCCTCACCGTGCCGCTCGGGGCCGTGGCGCTTCCCGCCACCATGGCCGTGCTCGGCGTCGCCGCGCTGGGGCTCTATGCCGTCACCGGCGTCGCCCGCCGCACGGCGCTCTGAGCCGGATCAGCCCTTCGCCTGCGCCGCGTCGCGGATCTTCGCCAGCGTGGTCGCGGGCGTGATCGCCTCAGGGTCGATCATCACATGCAGGATCGACGGCCTGCCGGAGGCTACCGCTCGCTCGAATGCCGGCTCGAACTCCGCCGTGGTCTCGATGCGCTCGCCGTGCCCGCCGAAGGCGCGGGCATAGGCCGCGAAGTCGGGGTTGCGCAGCCGGGTGCCGGACACGCGGCCCGGGTACTCCCGCTCCTGGTGCATGCGGATGGTGCCGTACATGCCGTTGTCGACGACGACCACGATGATCGGCAGGTCGTACTGCACCGCGGTCGCAAACTCCTGCCCGTGCATGAGGAAGCAACCATCGCCGGCGAAGCAGACCACCGTCCGATCGGGGAAGAGCCGCTTCGCGCCCACAGCGGCGGGCAGGCCGTAGCCCATCGAACCGGAGACGGGGGCGAGTTGCGTGGCAAAGCGCCGGAACCGCATGAAGCGGCCGACCCAGATCGCGTAGTTGCCGGCGCCATTGGTGACAATGGCGTCCGCCGGCAGGCGGTTGCGCAGCCAGACCATGGCCTCGCCGTACTGGAAGCGGCCGGGGATCGGCGCCGGCTGCTCGGTCCAGGCGAGATAGTCCTCGCGCGCCTGCCGCGTCTCGGCCCGCCAGCGGATCTCGTTGGGCGGCTGCACCGTCTCCAATGCCGCGGCGAAGGCCGGCGGGGTGGCGTTGATGCCCAGCGCCGGGTGGTAGACCTTGCCGAGTTCCATCGCGTCGGCGTGGACGTGCACCAGCGCCTGCCGCGGGGACGGCACGTCGAACAGCGTGTAGGCCTGGGACGGAACCTCGGCCATGCGGCCGCCGGCGACGACGACGAGGTCTGCAGCCTCGATCCGCGCCTTCAGCCTGGGGTTCGGACCCAGCCCGATCTCGCCGACGTAGTTCGGATGGTCGGCCGGGAAGAGCATGGAGCGCCGAAACGAGGTCGCGACGGGGAGGTCGAACCGCTCGGCGAAGCGGCGCACGCGGCCGCAGGCCTGCTCGCTCCAGCCGCCTCCGCCGAGAACGAGGATCGGCCGCTCCGCCGCCCAGAGCCGCTTCTGCAGGTCGGCCATCTGGGTCAGGCCGGGCCATGTCTCGACCGCGTCCACCCGAGGGCCGGCGACAGCGGTGGTGGCCTCCAGCAGCATGTCCTCCGGCAGCGCGATGACGACGGGCCCGGGGCGGCCCTGCATCGCGATGTGGAAAGCGCGCGAGATGATCTCGGGAATGCGCGCGACCTCGTCGATCTCGACGGCCCACTTGGTCATGGAGCCGAACACGGCCTTGTAGTCGAGTTCCTGCCACGCCCCGCGGCCCTTCACGCCGCGCTCGATCTGGCCGACGAAAAGGATGAGCGGCGTGGAGTCGTGCTCGGCGATGTGGATGCCCGCCGAGGCGTTGGTCGCCCCCGGTCCGCGGGTCACCATGGCGATGCCGGGCCGTCCGGTGAGGCGGCCGTGGGCCTCCGCCATCATCGTCGCGCCGCCCTCCTGCCGGCACACCGTGACCTCGATCGACGCGTCGTGCAGCGCGTCGAGGACGGCGAGATAGCTCTCGCCCGGCACGCAGAAGACGTGGCGCACGCCCTGCGCGGCGAGGCAGTCCACGATCAGCTGACCGCCGGTACGGGAGGTGGAGGGGCTCGAAGCGGTCATGGCGGGTCCTGTCGGCGGGCGATGCGCCCGGTTATGGCGAAGGCGGCTCGTCCTGTCACCCGGCGCGGGTGTCAGGCTCCTCCGCCCCAGGCGGGGTCGTCGAGCACCTCGCGCGTGTGTTCGCCGAGCCGGGGAGAGGCCCGGCCGGCGACGAGCGGCTCGCCGTCGAGCACCAGCGGGCCGCGAAGGCTCGGCACGGTGCCCTCCGGCGTCGGTGCCGGCAGCTCGACACGCATGCCGCGGGCGATGGCCTGCGGATCGGCAAACACGTCGGCGACGCCGTTGATCGGCCCGGCCGGAACGCCCACGCGCTCCAGCGCCGCCAGCAGGTCGCCGCGCGCGAAGGTGATGGTGCGCTCGCTGAGCAGTCCGATCAGCCGCTCGCGGTTCGCGATGCGGCCGGCATTGCTGAGGTAGTCGGGATCTTCGGCGAGGTGCGGGACGCCGAGCACCTCGCACAGGCGTCGGTACTGACCGTCGTTGCCCGTGGCGATGACGATGTGCCCGTCTGCGACGGGGAACACCTGGTAGGGCACGAGGTTGGGGTGCGCGTTCCCCATCCGGGTCGGCGCCTTGCCGGACACGAAAAAGTTGAGCGCCTGGTTGGCGAGCACGCTGACCTGCGTGTCGAAGAGCGCAAGGTCGAGGTGGCCGCCCTCGCCCGTGGCGTCACGGCGGCGCAGGGCCGCGAGGATGCCGATGACGCCATAGACGCCGGTGAAGATGTCGGCATAGGCCACGCCGGGCTTTTGCGGTTCGCCGTCGCGATCACCCGTCAGGTCCATGATCCCGCCCATGGCCTGGATCATGAAGTCGTAGCCGGCCCGCTCCCGGTAGGGGCCCGTCTGGCCGAAGCCGGTGATCGAGCAGTAGACGAGCCGCGGATTCACCGCCTTCAGGCTGTCGTAGTCGAGCCCGTACTTCCTGAGCCCGCCGACCTTGAAGTTCTCGATGAGAACATCGGCGGAGGCCGCGAGTCGCCGCACCGTCGCGCGCCCCTCCTCGGTCTCGAAGTCGACCGCGATGGAGCGCTTGCCGCGGTTGCAGGCGTGGAAATAGGCCGCCGAAAGCGTGCCGCCGTCCGCCGCGGGAACGAAGGGCGGCCCCCACGCCCGCGTGTCGTCACCGGCTCCGGGCCGCTCGACCTTCACGACGTCGGCGCCGAGGTCGGCCAGCGTCTGCCCGACCCACGGACCCGCGAGGATGCGGGCGAGTTCGAGGACGCGGACGCCGGCGAGAGGCTTCTGGGTCATGGGTGGGCTCCCAACGGGGCTCTGCGCCGTCCCGCGCCGCGGTCGCGCGGCTCGCTCATGCGGCGGGCGGGCTCTCCGGCCGCGGTCGTGCCGAGGGCGGCGGGGACCGTGTCACCGCCGCCCGTCCGCGACTCAGAAGAATGCCTGCAGCCCGGTCTGCGCCCGGCCCAGGATGAGCGCATGCACGTCATGCGTGCCCTCGTAGGTGTTCACGGTCTCCAGGTTGGCGGCATGGCGCATCACCATGTACTCCTGCTGGATGCCGTTGCCGCCGTGCATGTCGCGGGCGACACGGGCGATGTCGAGCGCCTTGCCGCAGTTGTTGCGCTTGACGAGGGAGATCATCTCCGGCGCGACCTTGCCCTCGTCGAAGAGGCGGCCGACCCGCAGGCTCGCCTGCAGGCCGAGCGTGATCTCCGTCTGCATGTCCGCGAGCTTCTTCTGCACGAGCTGGGTGGCGGCCAGCGGACGCCCGAACTGCTTGCGGTCCAGCGTGTACTGGCGGGCGCGGTGCCAGCAGTCCTCGGCGGCGCCGAGGACGCCCCACGAGATGCCGTAGCGGGCACGGTTGAGGCAGCCGAATGGGCCCTTCAGGCCCGAGACGTTCGGCAGCAGCGCGCTCTCCGGCACCACCACGCCGTCCATGACGATCTCGCCGGTGATCGAGGCGCGCAGCGAAAGCTTGCCGCCGATCTTCGGCGCGGAGAGCCCCTTCATGCCCTTCTCGAGGACAAAGCCGCGGATCTGGTCGCCATGCGCGGCCGACTTCGCCCATACGACGAAGACGTCGGCAATCGGCGAATTCGAGATCCACATCTTGGAGCCGGTGAGGCGGTAGCCGTCCGCCACCTTCTCGGCGCGGGTCTTCATGCCGGCCGGATCGGAGCCTGCGTCCGGCTCGGTCAGGCCGAAGCAGCCGATCCACTCGCCGGAGGCGAGCTTGGGCAGGTACTTCTTGCGCTGCGTCTCGTCGCCGTAGGCGTAGATCGGGTACATGACCAGGGACGACTGCACGCTCATCATCGAGCGGTAGCCGGAGTCGATGCGCTCGATCTCGCGGGCGACGAGGCCATAGGAGACGTAGTTGGCGCCGGCGCAGCCGTAGTCCTCAGGGATCGTGACGCCGAGCAGGCCGAGTTCGCCCATCTCCCGGAAGATCGACGGATCGGTCTTCTCCTCGGCGTAGGCCTCGATCACCCGCGGCAGCAGCTTCTCCTGCGCGAAGGCGCGGGCCGTGTCGCGGATGAGGCGCTCGTCCTCGGTGAGCTGATCCTCCAGCAGGAACGCATCGTCCCACTTGAAGGCGGCGGGTGCCGGCTTGTCCTTGGCCTTCGGGGCAGTGGCGGTCATGGTCGTCGTCCTTCCCTGCGGAGCGGCGTGGCGGCCGGCTCGTGTCAACCCATGATGTCGAAAGTCACGCCCTGCGCCAACGGCAGGGTCGTGCCGAAGTTGATCGTGTTCGTGGCGCGGCGCATGTAGGCCTTCCAGGCGTCAGAACCGGCCTCGCGCCCGCCGCCGGTCTCCTTCTCGCCGCCGAAGGCCCCGCCGATCTCGGCGCCAGACGGGCCGATGTTGACGTTGGCGATGCCGCAGTCGGACCCGGACACCGACACGAAGCGCTCGGCCTCCCGCATGTTGAGCGTGAAGATGGAGGAAGACAGGCCTGCACCGACGGCATTGTGGAGCGCGATGGCCTCCTCGAAGGTCCGGTAGCGCATCACGTAGAGGATCGGGGCAAACGTCTCGCGCAGCACCGGCCCGGCCTGCGCCGGCATCTCCACCAGGGCCGGGGCGGCGTAGTACGCGTCGGGCCAGCGGCCGGCGTGCTCGCGGACGCCGCCATGAATGGACCCGCCGGCGGCGCGGGCCTCGCCGAGGGCGCGCTCCATGCCGTCGAAGGCGCCCTTGTCGACCAGAGGTCCCACGAGGACGCCGTCCTCGCGCGGGTCACCGACCCTGACGCTCTCGTAGACCTTCTTCAGGCGCGGCACGAGGGTGTCGTAGACGCTCTCGTGCACGATGAGGCGGCGCAGCGTGGTGCAGCGCTGGCCGGCAGTGCCCATCGCGGCGAAGGCGATGCCGCGCAGCGCGAGGTCGAGGTCCGCCGACGGCGCGACGATGGCGGCGTTGTTGCCGCCGAGCTCCAGGATCGAGCGGCCGAAGCGCGCGGCGACGCGCGGGCCGACCTGCCGGCCCATCGCGGTCGAGCCCGTGGCGGAGACCAGCGGCACCCGGTGGTCGTCGACGAGCAACTCGCCCAGCGCACGCCCGCCGACCAGCACCTGCGACAGGCCGCGCGGGATGCCGCCGAAGCGCGCGCCCGCCTTCTCGACAATGGCCTGCACCGCGAGGGCCGTC
Source organism: Alsobacter sp. R-9 (assembly GCF_054612375.1). NCBI lineage: Bacteria > Pseudomonadati > Pseudomonadota > Alphaproteobacteria > Hyphomicrobiales > Alsobacteraceae > Alsobacter > Alsobacter sp. R-9. Next base: position 86,558 of record NZ_JBTSWJ010000005.1, read on the forward strand.
AGGGGGGTCTTCTCGGACGGCTTCCAGACGACGGGATTGCCGCAGACAAAGGCCAGCGCGGCGTTCCATGACCAGACCGCGACCGGGAAATTGAAGGCGGAGATGACACCGACGACGCCGAGCGGATGCCACGTCTCCATCATGCGGTGGTCGGGGCGCTCGGTGGCAATGGTCAGGCCGAACAGCTGCCGGGAGAGGCCGACGGCGTAGTCGCAGATGTCGATCATCTCCTGGACCTCGCCGAGGCCCTCGGAGGTGATCTTCCCGACCTCGAGCGTCACCAGCCGTCCAAGATCCGCCTTGGCGGCCCGAAGCTCCTCGCCGAGCAGGCGGACGAACTCGCCGCGCCGTGGCGCCGGGACCTCGCGCCACGAGAGAAAGGCCTCGGCGGCGGCAGCGATGGCGTCCCGCGCCTCGTCCGCCGTGGTCTCGCGAAGCGACGTGACGATCTCGCCGGTGATCGGCGAGCGGGCCGGGAGGCCCGTCGCGGAGAGAACGGTGCCCGGCACGCCGAGCCGCTGGAGAATGGAGAGAGCCTCGTCGCGGATCGATTGCGTCATGGGATCCCTCCTCCGGGCAGCACGACAAGCCGGCTCACAGGCCGGCACGCTGCTGCAGGGTGCGACTTCCCGGCGGCATCCGCAAACGATATGTTCTCAGGAGTTGATGAGGAAAACTGATGAACATTCTCTCCGCCTCCTCCCGACGCCTCGTCCCGTCACTCGCGGCGCTGCAGGCGTTCGAGGCGGCGGCGCGGCATGGGTCGTTCACGCGGGCGGCGGAGGAACTCGACCTGACGCAGGGGGCGGTGAGCCGGCAGGTGGCGATGCTGGAGGCGCAGCTCGGCGTCCGGCTGTTCGACCGGGTGCGCCAGCGCGTCAACCTGACCCCCGCCGGCGTCGGCTACGCGCAGGACGTGCGGGAGGCGCTGTCGCGGCTCGCCGCGGCGACGCTGTCGGCCATGACGGCCCGCGGCGCCGGCGGCGTGCTGGCGCTCGCCATCCTGCCGACCTTCGGCACCCGCTGGCTGATCCCGCGGCTGCCGCGCTTCTTCGCGGCCCACCCGGACGTGACCATCAACTTCGCCACGCGCATCGTGCCGTTCGACTTCGCGCTGGAGGGCCTCGACGCCGCCATCCACTTCGGAGACCGCCACTGGCCGGGGGCCGAACTCCATCCGCTGATGGGGGAAACCATCGTCCCGGTGGCGAGCCCCGACCTCGTCGCCCGCGCCGGTCTGCGCGCCCCCGCCGACCTCCTCGGCGTGCCGCTGCTGCAGCAGGCAACCCGCCCCCGGGCGTGGGCGGAATGGCTCTCGGCGGTCGACCTGCCCGCCGACGCGGCGGTCTCGGGCCCCAGCTTCGAGCAGTTCGCCATGGTGGCGCAGGCGGCCGTGGCCGGCCTCGGCGCGGCGGTGGTGCCGCGGTTCCTGGTCGAGGACGAACTGGCCAGCGGGCGCCTCGTCATCCCCTTCGACCGCCCGATCGAGAGCCGCCAGAGCTACTGGCTGGTGCACCCGACCCACAAGCGCGACCGGCCGCAGGTCGCGGCCTTCCGGCGCTGGCTGCTGGCCGAATGTGGCCGCCCCGAAGGAGGCCGCGAGGGCGGATGAGCCGGGCTCTCCGGCCCCTCGCCTTGCTTCCGCTTTGAATTCTGCACCGTTCCGCCATGCTCCCGGACGGCGTTTGCGCACTCTCCGGGCCTCCGTGGACCGAAAAGGCACACTCTCCGTCGTCTCTCCGGCGCATTTCTGATCCGCGCGGCGCCGTGCTTGCCACGCCGGCCGGCATCGGGGATCATGCGCCACCCTCATGAAGCCGGGTCCGACGCGACCCGCCAGCCACGGATCGCCGCGTGACCCTCTCCGCCGACGTCGTCATTGCCGGGGGCGCCGCCATCGGCTCGTCCACCGCCTACCACCTCGCCTCGGACCCCGGCTTCAAGGGCAGGGTGATCGTGGTGGAGAAGGACCCGACCTACCAGTTCTCGGCCTCGGCGCTGTCGGCCGCGTCGATCCGCCAGCAGTTCTCCAGCCCGGTCAACATCCTGATATCGCTGCATGGAATCGCCTTCATGCGGTCGATCGGCGAGCACCTCGCCGTCGGCGACGACCGGCCCGCCATCGACCTGCACGAGGGCGGCTACCTCTATCTCGGCACGCCAGCCACGGCCCCCATCCTGGCGGAGAACCAGGCGCTCCAGACGAGCCTCGGCGCCGACATCCTGCTGATGGACCCGGCGGCCCTGAGCGAACGCTTCCCATGGCTCGGCCTCGACGGGATCGTCTGCGGCACCTGGGGCCGCAGCGGCGAGGGGTGGTACGACGGCTGGGGGCTGATGCAGGCGTTCCGCAAGAAGGCCCGCAGCCTCGGCGTCACCTATGTCGACGGCGAGGTCGTGGCCGTCGAGCGCGAGGGTGGGCAGGCGACGGCGGTGGTGCTGGCGGACGGCACGCGCATCGCGTGCGGCGCGCTGGTCAATGCGGCCGGTGCGTCAGGCGGGCGGCAGCTCGCCGCGGCGGCGGGGATCGACATCCCGGTCTACGCGCGCAAGCGCTGCGTCTTCACCTTCCACTGCAAGGGCGACGTGACGCGCGCCCCGCTGCTGATCGACGTGTCGGGGTGCTGGTTCCGGCCCGAGGGCCGGCCGGGCGCGGACGGGCAGATGTTCATCTGCGGCGGCGGACCCGGCCGCGAGGAGCACGGCGACGCCACCGACTTCGAGGTGGAGTGGGACCTCTTCGAGGAGACCTACTGGCCGACGCTGGCGGCGCGGGTGCCGGCCTTCGAGCAGATCCGGCCGGGCCGGGCGTGGGCGGGCCACTACGACATGAACGACCTCGACCACAACGCCATCGTCGGGCTGGCGGAGGGCACGCGGAACATCTATCTGGCCAACGGCTTCTCGGGGCACGGGCTGCAGCAGTCGCCGGCCGTCGGACGCGCGCTGGCCGAACTCATCGCGCACGGCCGCTACGTCACCCTCGACCTCTCCGAAATGGGGCACGACCGCATCGTCGCGGGCCGTCCGCTCATGGAACGCAACGTGATCTGAGCAGCCGGCCCGCGAGAAGCCGCCCCGTCGCGCGTCAGTAGCAGACGCGGACACGGCGAACCCGGACGTAGCCCCAGTCGTCCACCACGCGGCGGGCGACGATGCGGCAGCCGTCATAAGCGCCATAGCCGCCGTAGTAGGGGCGCGGCGCGTAGTAGGACGGGCGGTAGTAGCCGCCGCCGTAGTAGGGCTGGGCGTAGTAGCCGCCATAGCCGGGCCCGTAGCCATAGGCAGGCCGCGCGGCCGAGGCCGCGATGGCGCCGAGCGCCAGGCCGCCGATGATGCCGGCGGCGACCGCGCCGCCGTTGTTCCAGCCGCCGCCGCGGTAGTAGCCACCGCCACGGTAGTACCCGCCGCCGTAGCCGGGGCCGTAGTAGCGGTATCCGGCCTCCGCGGGGGCCGACGTGGCGAAGGTCATGCCGCCGAGGGCAACGGCACCGATGACGGTGCTGACGATCGACTTCCTGATCATGTTACGCACTCCCTGACGCTCGTTCTGGTGCCGCGACGTGCCGGGCACCGCCCCGACCGGGGAGGGTCCGAGGGGGCGTGCCCGGCCGCCGACGCGGATCGGCGTCTCATGTGCCAGATTGGCTCGTTCAACCTGAACGCGAGCCAAACGTTCCGTTCATCTTCGTTCAGGTTGGGATGCGGGTGGGCGGCGTCGCCCCCGGATGGCGGTCCCGAAGGCCCTCCCCCGCCCCGCTGGCGGCGTGCCTTCGTCCCCGCCCCGCCGTCATCCCCGGTGCTCCGCGCTGCGGACCGGGAAGGGGATCCATCGGGCGGTCCCGCCGGGCCGGGGGAGCGAACGTCGCAAAGGTCTGGGTCCCCTTCCCCTCCGCGCCTCCGGCGCTCCGGCCGGGGATGACGGCGGAGCGGGCAATGCGCGCCGTCTACGGCCGCTCGAAGCTGCCGCGGCAGCGGCCGGGGGCGGTGCAGCGGATGTCGACGCCGCGCGGGAGTGGCCGGGCGGCAGGGCGGCGCGTGTCGCCGCGCGGCGCGGGAGCGGCGGTGGGCTCGGCATCGTCCGGTGCGGCGGGGCCGTCGCTGCAGTAGCGCCCGGTGACGGCGCCCGTGCGGTCGTAGGTGGCGACGCACGAGGTCGCGGCCCTCGCGGAAACCGACGCGACGGTCGTCGGCCCGGCAAGGACGAGGAGCAGGACGGCGCCGGCGCGCGGCAGCCCTCCGCGGCGGCCCGACCCCATCACCCCTGCGCGCCGCGCACCGCGAGCGTGGCGATGCCGGCGCCGACGAGCAGCGTGCCGCCCGCCCGGTTGACGACGCCGATGGCGCGCGGGTTGCGCATCAGGCCGCGGGCCCGCGACGCGAGCAGGGCGTAGACGAGCACGTTGGCGAAGGCGAGCGCCAGGAAGGTGGGCCCGAAGACGAGCATCTGCGGCAGCAGCGGAGCCTTCGCGTCGAGGAAGAGCGGCAGGAAGGCGACGAAGAAGGTGATCCCCTTGGGGTTGAGCGCCGTCACGATCCACGCGTGGCCGAGCATCGAGAGCCGCGAGGAGGCGTCTGTGCGGGGCGCGGCGTCGAGGGTTCCGCCCGCCCGCCAGAGCTTGATGCCGAGCCAGATCAGGTAGGCCGCGCCGATCCACTTCAGCACCGTGAACAGCGTCGCCGACGCCGCCAGCAGCGCGCCGAGGCCGAGCATGGACACGGTCATGGCCGTGAAGTCGCCGAGCGCCACGCCCACCGCCATCGGCAGCGCCGCCCGCCAGCCCTGGCCGAGCGCGTAGGAGACGACGAGCAGGATCGTCGGCCCGGGGATGACCACGAGCACCGCCGAGGCGGCGGCGAAGGCGAACCAGGTCTCGAGGGTCATGGCGGGCACCGGCCGGAAACGGGAGCCGCATGAAGCCACGCGCGCGGAGGGCTGTCGAGGGCATGAGTGGGGGTGGGGGCGCAGGGTCGCCCCGTCCTTCCGGCCGAGGGCACCCCTCATCCGCCTCCGCTGCGCTCCGGCACCTTCTCCCCGCTCACGGGGAGAAGGGGAGGCGGCGCCGGCGCGGGAGCTTGAGATTCGCGTCCGAGCGGCGTCCTGAGCAGCGTCTCGAGCAGAGGACACGAGCGAGGCGGCGCTGGTCCCTTCGCTCCCGCAGGGGGAGAAGGCGCCCCGCCTTCCGCCGTCATCCCCGGCGGTCCGCGCAGCGGACCGGGAAGGGGATCCACCGGAAGGCCGACACGCGTGACCGGCGTTGGCAAGGGGCTGGGTCCCCTTCCCCTCCGCGCCTCCGGCGCTCCGGCCGGGGATGACGGTTGGGGGGCGGCGCTCCGACCGGGGATGACGGTGGAGGGGGCGGGGGACAGGAGGGAGCGCTCGCGGCCGGGACGGTGCTGGGCGTCGTCCCGGCCGTTCGCGTTCGGCTCAGCCTGCGAAGGTGTAGGCGGTCTTCACGGTGGTGTAGAACTCCCGGGCGTAGGCGCCCTGCTCGCGGGGGCCGTAGCTGGAGCCCTTCCGGCCGCCGAAGGGGACGTGGTAGTCGACGCCGGCCGTCGGCAGGTTGACCATCACCATCCCGGCCTCGCTGTTGCGCTTGAAGTGCGTCGCGAACTTCAGGCTCGTGGTGCAGATGCCGGAGGAGAGGCCGAACTCGGTGTCGTTGGCCACCGCCAGCGCCTCGTCATAGTCCTTCACGCGGATGACGTTGGCGACCGGGCCGAACACCTCCTCGCGCGAGATGCGCATGGCGTTGGTGGTGTTCGTGATCAGCGCCGGCTGCATGTAGAAGCCGGGCGTCTCGCGGTTGAGCAGCTCGCCGCCCCAGTGCAGCGTGCCGCCCTCCTCCTTGGCGATGGCGACGTACTTGAGGTCCTGGTCGAGCTGGCTCTGGTCGACCACCGGGCCGATGTGGGTGCCCGCCTTCAGCGCGTCGTCGATGATGAGGCCCTTCATGCGCTCGGTCAGCGCCTCGACGAAGCGGTCGTGGATGCCCGCCTGGACGATGAGGCGCGACGAAGCCGTGCAGCGCTGGCCGGTGGAGAAGAAGGCGCCGTTGACGGCGCACTCCACCGCGGTCTTGAGGTCGGCGTCGTCGAGCACGACGAGCGGGTTCTTGCCGCCCATCTCCAGCTGCACCTTCTTCATCGGCGTGGCGGCGACGCAGGCCGCGGCGATGCGCCGGCCGGTCGAGACCGACCCGGTGAAGGTGACGGCCGTGACGTCGCGGTTCTCGAGGATCGCCTGGCCCACCTCCGAGCCGCGGCCCATGACGAGGTTGAGGACGCCCTTGGGGCAGCCGGCGCGGTGGACGATGTCGACCAGCGCCCACGCCGAGCCGGGCACGAGGTCGGCCGGCTTGAAGACGATCGTGTTGCCGTAGGCGAGCGCCGGGGCGATCTTCCAGGCCGGGATGGCGATCGGGAAGTTCCACGGCGTGATCATGCCGACGACGCCGACCGGCTCGCGCGTCATGTCGACCTCGACGCCGGGACGCACCGAGGCGAGCTTCTCGCCCGAGAGCCGCAGGCACTCGCCGGCGAAGAAGGCGAAGATCTGGCCGGCGCGGGTGGCCTCGCCGATGCCCTCGGGCAGCGTCTTGCCCTCCTCGCGGGAGAGCAGGCGGCCGAGCTCCTCCTTGCGGGCGAGGATCTCGTCGGAGGCCTTCTTCAGGATCTCGTAGCGCTCCTGCGGCGTCGTGCGCGACCAGGCCGGGAAGGCGGCCTTCGCCGCGGCGACCGCCTGGTCCGCCTGGGCGCGAGAGGCGCGGGCATAGTGGCCGACGATGTCGCCGGTGTTCGACGGGTTGACGTTGGGGGTGGCGGAGGCGCCCTCCACCCACTCGCCGGCGATGAGGTTCTTGTAGCTGTCGGACATGGCCATGTTCCCTGGCAGGAGTCCCGTCGGGCTCAGATCAGGCCGCGGCGGGCGAGGTTGCGCATGAGATGCGAGGTGCCGAACGTCCAGGGCGGGCACTCGGTCGACAGCCGGATGCGGTTGACGAGCGTGCCGAGCTTGGGCGTGGCGATGGTGACGATGTCGCCGACCTTGTGCGTGAAGCCCTTGCCGGGCGTGTCGCGGTCGTCGATGGGGGCGAAGAGGGTGCCGGTGTAGAGCACGGCGCCGTCCGGATACTGGTGATGCCGGCCCAGCATCTGCGAGGCGAGGTCGGTGAAGTCGCGGCTGATCTTCGACAGGCTGGACGCGCCCCGGAGCACGTAGCCCTCGGGGCCGTCGACGCGCAGCGAAAGCTCGGCGCGGCGCAGCTCGTCGAGCGAGAAGGTGGCGTCGAAGAAGCGCACGAACGGCCCCAGCGTCGCCGAGGCGTTGTTGTCCTTGGCCTTGCCGAGGAGGAGGGCCGAGCGGCCCTCGACGTCGCGCAGGTTGACGTCGTTGCCGAGCGTGGCGCCGACGATGTGGCCCGACGAGGCGACGACGAGCACGACCTCCGGCTCGGGGTTGTTCCAGGTGGAGACCGGGTGGATGCCGGCGTCGGCACCGGTGCCGACGCTCGCCATGGGCGGCGCCTTGGTGAAGATCTCGGCGTCCGGGCCGATGCCGACCTCGAGGTATTGGCTCCACGCGCCCTGCGCGATCAGCACCTCCTTGAGGCGCATCGCCTCCGGCGAGCCCGGCTTCAGCCGCGACAGGTCGTCGCCGACGAGGGCGGTGATCTCCTTGCGGATCGAGGCAGCGGCGTTGAAGTCACCCCGCGCGCGCTCCTCGATGACGCGCTCCAGCATGGAGATGGCGAAGGTGACGCCCGCGGCCTTCACGGCCTGCAGGTCGACCGGCGAGAGCAGCCACGGGCGGTCCTCGACGCGGCCGTCCGGCGGTGTGTTGCCGAGGATCGCCTCCAGCGGGCCGAGGTCCTCGCCGTCGGCTTCCGCCAGCGCACGGGCGGGGTCGGGCTGCTCGCACAGGTCGCGCATGGTGGGGAAGGCGCGCGAGATGTCGATGGCGTGCACCGTGCCGGCGACGGCGCGGATGGCGACGACGGAGGGGCCGCCGGCGTCGGGGCGCCAGACGCGGCCGGCGAGCGCGCCAGCGGCGCCGTCCTGCGGCAGCGTGGCGGCGAGGTCGAGTGCGATGCGCGTCACGGCGGCGTCTCCCCTTGGTCCGGCCCGTCACCCGGGCTCTTTCGCGATCCGGGATGCGTTCTAGCACCCGCACGCGCGGGCGGCGAGGCGTCCCGCGCAGGGGTCAGCCCTGCGCGCGCCTCGCGGGCGGGAGGGGGCGCGGAGAGCCGCGCCCGGCCCTCAGCGCAGGGTGGCGCCGGTCTTCTTGCCGACCTCGGCCACGATCTTCGCCGCGACGGCGTCGATCTCGGCGTCGGTGAGGGTCTTCTCGGTCGGCTGCAGCGTCACGGCGACGGCCACCGACTTGCGGCCCTCGGGCACGCCCGGGCCCTCGTAGACGTCGAAGACGTCGACGGCGGTGACGAGCTGGCGCTCGGCCGCCTGCGCGGCGCGCAGGATGTCGGCGGCGGCAACGTCGCGGGGGACGACGAAGGCGAAGTCGCGCGACACGGGCTGGAACTCGGAGAGCACCAGCTTCGGCTTCATGCGCGTCGGCTTCGCCTTGGGCGGCGGCAGGACGTCGAGCACGAGCTCGAAGGCGACGGCCGGACCCTTGACGTCGAGCGCCTCGAGCACGGCGGGGTGGACCTCGCCGAAGGCGCCGACGACCATCTTCGGGCCGAACTGCAGCGTGCCGGAGCGGCCGGGGTGGAACCAGGACGGGCCGCCGCGGGCGACCTGCAGGCCGCCGGTCGGCACGCCGAGCGCCTCCAGCAGCGCCATGGCGTCGCCCTTGGCGTCGAAGGCGTCGACCGGGCCGGCGGGCACGGACCACTGCCGGCCGGACGCGGCGGGACGGCCGAGCGCGCGGCGCACCCCGGCGGCGACCATCTGCTGGTCCTGCGGGCGGTCGCCGCGGAACACCTGGCCCACCTCGAACAGCGCCGTGTCGGGATAGCCGCGGTCGGCATTGCGCTGGGCGGCGCGCAGCAGGCCGGGCAGCAGGCTCGGGCGCATGTCGGAGAGGTCGGCGGCGATGGGGTTGGCGAGCGCCAGCTCCGGCTGGCCGCCGCCGAAGCGCTCGGCGTCGGCGCGGCCGATGAACGACCACGTCACCGCCTCGACGAGGCCGCGCGCGGCGAGCGCCCGCTTGGCACCGCGCGTGCGCTTCTGCAGCAGGGTGAGCACCGGCTTGGCGACCGTCGCCTCCTCGCGGGGGAACGGCGTCGAGGCGACGCGGTCGAGGCCGGCGATGCGCACGACCTCCTCGACGAGGTCCGCCTTGCCCTCGATGTCCGGGCGCCACGACGGCACGGACACCTTCACGGTGTCGCCGTTGCCGGAGATCCAGAAGCCGAGGTCCTTGAGGTAGGCCTTCATCTCCGGCACCGGCAGCTCGAGGCCGGTGAGGCGGCGCGTCTCGCTCCACGGGAAGTCGATGATGCGGTCGGTGTCCGGGATCTGGCCGGCCAGCACCACCGCCGACGCCTCGCCGCCCGCGAGGTCGAGGACCATCAGCGTGGCGAGGTCGAGGCCGGGCAGCGTGTAGGCGGGGTCGAGCCCGCGCTCGAAGCGGTAGCGGGCATCCGAGTTGATGCCGAGCCTGCGGCCCGTCTGGGCGATGTTGAGCGGGTCCCACAGCGCCGACTCGATGAGCACGTCCGTGGTGCTCTCGTCGCAGCCCGAGTGCTCGCCGCCCATGATGCCGGCGATCGATTCGACGCCCCGGTTGTCGGCGATGACGACCATCGAGGGGTCGAGCCGGTAGGTCCGGCCGTCGAGCGCCAGCACCTCCTCGCCGTCGCGCGCGCGGCGCACCACGAGGTCGCCGTCGACCTTCTTCAGGTCGAAGACGTGCAGCGGGCGGCCGCGGTCGTAGGTGACGTAGTTGGTGATGTCGACGAGCGTGTTGATGGGCCGCAGGCCGATGGCCTTGAGCCGGCGCTGCAGCCACTCGGGGCTCGGGCCGTTCCTGACGCCGCGCACGAGGCGCAGGCCGAAGGCCGGGCACAGGTGCTCGTCGCCGGGGGCGAAGTCGAGCCGCACGCCGGTGGAGCACGGGTAGGTGCCGCGCACGGCCGGCTCGGGCCGCTCGACGAGACGCCCGAGGCCCGCCGCCGCGAGGTCGCGCGCGATGCCGCGGATGCCGAGCGCGTCCGGGCGGTTGGGCGTCACGGCGACGTCGAACACCGGGTCGCCCAGGCCCGCCCACTCGGCGTAGCGCACGCCGACCGGGGCGTCGGCCGGCAGGTCGATGATGCCCTCGTGGTCCTCGGAGAGGCCGAGCTCGAAGGCCGAGCACAGCATGCCGCGGCTCTCGACGCCGCGGATGGTGCCGACGCCGAGCGTGATGCCCTTGCCGGGAATGTAGGTGCCGGGCGGCGAGAACACGCTCTTCATGCCGGTGCGGGCGTTCGGCGCGCCGCAGACCACCTGCACGGGCGCGCCCTCGCCGGTGTCGACCATGCACACCCGCAGCCGGTCGGCGTTGGGGTGCTGCTCGGCGGAGACGACGTAGGCGACCGTGTAGCCGGCGAGTTCCTTCGCCTTGTCCTCGACGCCCTCGACCTCGAGGCCGACGCGGGTCAGCGCCTCGGCGATCTCGTCGACCGTGGCGCTGGTGTCGAGGTGCTCCCTGAGCCAGGAGAGGGTGAACTTCATGGCGCGCTCCTCCTCAGCTGCTCAGGCCGCCCAGCAGGGTCGGCATGTCGAGCGGCCGGAAGCCGTAGTGGTTGAGCCAGCGGACGTCGGCGTCGAAGAAGGCGCGCAGGTCCGGCATGCCGTACTTGAGCATGGCGATGCGGTCGATCCCCATGCCCCAGGCGAAGCCCTGGTACTCGTCGGGGTCGAGGCCGCAGTTGCGCAGGACGTTGGGGTGCACCATCCCGCAGCCGAGGATCTCCAGCCAGTCCTCGCCCTCGCCGAAGCGGATCTCGCCGCCGCGCCGCGAGCACTGGATGTCGACCTCCGCCGACGGCTCGGTGAAGGGGAAGAAGGACGGCCGGAACCGCATCTTCACCGACGGCACCTCGAAGAACGCCTTGCAGAACTCCTCGAGGATCCACTTCAGGTGGCCGAGGTGCGAGCCCTTGTCGATGACGAGGCCCTCGAC
>NZ_JBTSWJ010000005.1:97719-315118 GCF_054612375.1 Alsobacter sp. R-9
CTGTCGCAGCGATAGGTGCGGCCGGGGATGATGACGCGGATCGGCGGCTTCTGGCCGAGCATCGTGCGGATCTGCACCGGGCTCGTGTGGGTGCGCAGCACCTTCCGGTCGCCGTTCGCGTCCGGGTTGAAGAAGAACGTGTCGTGCATCTCGCGGGCGGGGTGGCCGACCGGGAAGTTCAGCGCCGTGAAGTTGTAGAAGTCGGTCTCGATGTCCGGCCCCTCGGCCACCGAGAACCCCATGTCGGCGAAGATGGCGGTCAGCTCGTCGACCACCTGGGAGATCGGGTGGATGCGCCCGCGCGCCGCCGGGCTCTCGGCCAGCGGCAGCGTGACGTCGACCGTCTCGGCCTTCAGCCGGGCCTCCAGCGCCGCGGCCTTCAGCGCGCCGCGCCGCTCGGCGATGGCGGCGGTGACGCGGTCGCGCAGGCCGTTGATCAGCGGCCCCTTCTCCTTGCGCTCCTCCGGCGTCATGCCGCCGAGCGTCTTCAGCAGGTCCGAGACGGACCCCTTCTTGCCGAGCGCGGCGACGCGCACGGCCTCGAGCGCCGCCTCGTCGCCGGCGGCGGCGATGGCGTCCGAGAGGGAGGATTCAAGCGAGGCGAGATCCGACATGACAAAACCCGTCTGGCGTCCGGGACGGGGCCCCGGAACGGACGGGGGCTTTTGCCATGCGAGGCAGGGTCTGTCGAGGGTGTCGGCGGGATTCCCCGGCGTTCCGGAGGATGCAGGAGGGGGCAGCGGTCCGCGCCCAAGCGGATGGGTGAGGGAAGCCCTTGCCGGCCCCTCCCCTCATCCGCCTCCGCTTCGCTCCGGCACCTTCTCCCCTAAGACGGGGAGAAGGGAAGGACGGCGCCGCTCCCTTCGCCCCCTCGGGAGAGAAGGTGGCGCGAAGCGCCGGATGAGGGGGTGCCGGGGAAGGGGCTCCGGGGCGCGGGGGCTGACGGCCGCTCCTGCATCCCGCTGGGCGCGGGCGGGCCCCTCATCCGCCCCTTCGGGGCACCTTCTCCCCGCCAGCGGGGAGAAGGGAAGGACGGCGCCGCTCGATCCTCGGGATCCCCTTCCCGGTCCGCTGCGCGGACCGCCGGGGATGACGGTGGAGGAGAGGCGGGCAGGCGGGGACGCGCCCTCTGGCACAAACGAAAAGCCCCGCGCGGAGCGCGGGGCTTGGGACTGCGTCGCGGACGGGCTCAGGCGGCTGCGGGCAGCGCGGCCTTGGCCTTCTCGACGAGGGCGGCGAAGGCCGCCGGCTCCTTGATCGCGATGTCGGAGAGGACCTTGCGGTCGACCTCGACGCCGGCCTTGTTGAGGCCGTCGATGAAGCGCGAATAGACGAGGCCGTGCTCGCGCACCGCCGCGTTGAGGCGCTGGATCCAGAGCGCGCGGATGGTGCGCTTCTTGTTCTTGCGGTCGCGCGTGGCGTACTGCATGGCACGATCGACGGCCGCCTTCGCGGCGCGGATCGTGTTCTTCCTGCGGCCGTAGAATCCCTTGGCGGCCTTCAGGGTCTTCTTGTGCTTGGCGTGGGCGGTGACGCCCCTTTTGACGCGGGCCATTGGCTGATCTCCTCGTGCTGGTCTTCGATCCCCGGGCGATCAGCCGTTGGGGAGGAAATACTTCTTCACGTTCGCAGCATCGCCCTCGAAGAGGACGTTGGTGCCGCGGTTGTTGCGGATCTGCTTGTTGGTCCGCTTGATCATGCCGTGGCGCTTGCCGGCCTGCGCGTACAGCACCTTTCCGGTGCCGGTCACCTTGAACCGCTTCTTGGCGGCCGATTTGGTCTTGATCTTGGGCATTTTGCTCGTCTCTCCGACGCGGGCGGCCGAAACCGCCCCGGGGTTGTCTTGTGCAGCCTCGCGGCCGTTCGTCTCGTCATGAGCGAAAAGAACCGCCACGGCAGCCCTGACAGCCGGGCGGTTCGAAGGCGCGGCTTATAGCAGAAGCGCCGCGGATGGCAAGGCACCTGGGCCTGCCGGCCTAGCCGCCGGGCGGGTCCGGCGCCTCGCGCGCGTATTCGATGGTCTCGAAACGCATCGAGCGCGCATCGACCATCAGCAGGCGGCCCACCAACCCCTCGCCGAAGCCGACGATCTCGCGGATCACCTCCATCGCCATCATGGCGCCGAGCACGCCGGCGAGCGCGCCGAGCACGCCGGCCTCGGCGCATGCCGGGATGCTGCCGGGCGCCGGAGGCTCCGGAAACAGGCAGCGGTAGGTGGGGTTGAAGCGACCGTCGGGGCCGCGCTCCCAGCCGCGGATCGTCGTCAGCGAACCGTCGAACGGCCCGAGCGCCGCGGTGACGAGAGGGCGCCGCACCGAAAGGCAGGCGTCGGCGACGGCGTAGCGGGTGGCGAAGTTGTCGCTGCCGTCCGCCACGATGTCGTAGTCCGCGACGAGGCCGGCGGCGTTGCCGGCGTCGAGCCGCAGGGCGCGCCGCTCCACGGCGACGTGCGGGTTGAGGCGGGCGATGGCATCGGCGGCGCTGTCGACCTTGGGGCGGCCGACGTCCGGCGTGCCGTGCAGGACCTGCCGCTGCAGGTTGGAGAGCGACACGGTATCGTCGTCGACGATCCCGAGCGTGCCGATCCCTGCGGCCGCGAGGTACTGGAGCAGCGGCGCGCCGAGGCCGCCCGCGCCGACGCACAGCACCCGGGCGCGGCGCAGCCTCTGCTGGCCGGGCCCTCCCACCTCGCGCAGCACGAGGTGTCGCGCATAGCGCTCGAGCTCCTCCGGGGCGAGGCTCATGGCTGGCGGCTCGCGAACGGCGACGTCATGGCCGTCAGCGCTTCCCGAGCGCCCAGTCGAGCGCCTCCTCGAGGCGGTCGTTGCCCCAGAAGAGCTCGCCGTCCGGCGTTACCAGTGTCGGCGCGCCGAAGAGGCCCAGCGCGGTGGCCACCTCGTTCTGCCGGCGCAGGGCGTGCTTGACGAGGTCGGTGGAGGCGGCCGCTAGCGCCGGCTCCAGTTCGACGTCCACCTCGCGCAGGGTCGCTGCCACCACGTCCGGGTCGGCGATGTCGACGCCCGCGCAGAAGGCCTGCCGGTAGATGGCGCGGGAGAACGCGGGCCGTGCCTCATCCGGCAGCGCCAGCGCGACGCGGGCGGCGTGGAGGCCGTTCAGCGGAAACTGCGCCGGCCGCACGAAGGGCAGGCCGAGGCGCTGCGTCCACCGCTCCATGTCGCGCCACATGTAGCGGCCCTTGGCCTCGTGCACGAGGAAGGGCGTGGTGGCGTAACCCTGGGCGCGGAAGATCGGGCCGAGCAGGAACGGACGCCAGCGCACCGCGACGCCGCGGGCCTGGGCGAGCGGCTCGATCCGCTCCGCCGCGAGGAACGAATAGGTCGAGGCGAACTCGTACCAGAAGTCGACGGTGTCGGGGCCGGGCGTGTCCTGCATGGCGGCGACCGTAGACCATGCCCCGGTTCCACGGAAGCGGAGCATGGTCTCGTTTTGTCGTTGTCGCTACCGTCAGCGCCGCACGCTTCCGGTGGTGTCCGTCCCGGCGCGCTTTTTCTTCACGGTGCGGGTCTTCGGGACCGCCAGCGGCGGGGCGCCCTCCCCGCTGCGGATCTCGCCCGAGCGGGGATTGCCGGCGCCGCCGCCGGACTGTTCGGCCGGCTGCGCGACGCTGCCGTCGCCGCCGCGCGGGAGGCGGATGCCCGACGTGCCGGCACCCCGCGCGGGCGCACCCTCGCGGCTGCGGATTTCACCGGACTGCGGGTTGCCCGCGCCGCCACCGGAGTGCTCGGCCGGCTCGCGCACGGTCTGGGACCAGCCCGGTGCCGGGGCGGCCAGCGAGGCCGCCGCGAGCACGAGGGCACCAGTCAGGAGGGGGAACTTCCACATGGCGGTCTCCGCTGATCGTCAGGCTTCGTGCCTGCAACGTCGCGGGGACGCGGAAGTTCATCAGGGCGTGGCGCCGTCCTCGATGGCCTCGGCCACGGGCTTGTGCGTGAGCGGCGGGTTACCCGCCAAGGGCGAGCCCAGAACACCCAGGCCAGCGGTGACGCCCGTCGCCACGGACAGCACGATCAGAAAGAAAGCAGCGGCGGCGACGGTCTCGCGCGCATGCTTAACGATTGTCTTCAGAATGGATTCACGGGACATTGCTTTGATCCGGTACGCATCATCACCGGGGCGGGAGATTCTTTCCCGCCGCTCGGTACCGCCTTTACGTGGGGATTGCGCGAGCGGATGCAGCGCCTTCTCACGAAAACATGAAGATGCCGCTCAGATTTTCGTGAACATTCGACCGATCGGGCGGCGTGGCCGGCACGGCTCAGGCCTCGGTCGCACCATCTTCCGCGTCGTGGTACGCTTGGCGTCCACGCTGTCGCGGAGGACACCCGATGACGGAGCCGATCATCCGGTTCGACGACGGTGCCGCCTACGAGCGGATGATGGGCGCCTGGAGCCGCCTCGTCGGCGAACAGTTCCTCGCCTGGCTCGAAGTGCCGAAGGGAGCCCGATGGATCGACGTCGGGTGCGGCAACGGAGCCTTCACCGAACTGATCGCGCAGCGGACCGCGCCGGCCTCCATCGAGGGAATCGATCCCTCCGAGGGGCAGATCGCTTTCGCCCGCGGCCGCGAGGCCACGCGGCCCGCCCGCTTCCGGCAGGGCAATGCGATGGCGCTGCCCTTCGGCGACGGCGAAGCGGACGTCGCGGCGATGGCGCTGGTCCTCTTCTTCGTCCCCGAGCCGGAGAAAGGCGTGGCGGAGATGGTGCGCGTCACGCGCCCGGGCGGGACCGTCGCCGCCTATGTCTGGGACATGGACGGGGGCGGGTTCCCCCTCTTTCCCGTCCAGAACGAGATGAGCGCCATGGGCGTGCCGACGGCCACGACGCCGCGGCCCGAGGTGGCGTCGCCCCCGGCACTGCAGCGGCTCTGGACGGACGCGGGCCTGCAGGACGTCGAGACGTGCACCATCACCGTGCACCGCGGCTTCGAGAGTTTCGACGACTACTGGCAGGCCTGCCTCGCCGGGCACCTCGGCATCGCCGCGCGCGGCATGCCCGAGGCCGACGTCGCGGAGCTGCGCCGGCGGGTCGCGGCGCGGTTTCCCGACGACGGCCCGGGCCCGATCACGCGCGACGCGCTCGCCTATGCCGTCAAGGGGCGCAAGGGCCCCTGACGAGGGCGTGCCTCTCGACGAACGGCTGTGTTTTCAGGCGAAGGAGAAAGTTGGTGGAGCTAAGCGGGATCGAACCGCTGACCTCTTGAATGCCATTCAAGCGCTCTCCCAGCTGAGCTATAGCCCCACACTCTGGCCGGGTCTGGGAACCCGGCGTGTGCCGCAGGCAGGTCTCCCCGTCGGCGGTGCCGCTCTATAGCCGCGTCGTTCCGCGGCTTCAAGAGCAAATGTCGAGGATCACGCCTCCTCGTCGTCCTCGATGTCGCCGTCGATGAGGTCGGAGACGTCGTCGTCGCCCTCCTCCTCCTCCTCCAGGAACGTGTCGTCCTCGGCGATGTCGTCCTCGATCTCGACGCCGTCGATCGGGATGTCCTTCTCCGCCTCCTCGGCCTCCACCTCGTCGAGGGAGACGAGCTCGGGGCCGGCGGCCGTGTCGGCCTCGGTGTCTTCCTCCTCGGCGCGGGCCGCCTCGGCGGCGCGACGGCTGGCGGCGGCCCCGACCGCCACCGCGGCGAGCGCGAACGCCGCGCCGCACTTGGGGCAGGTGATGGGGCTCTTGTTCAGGTCGTAGAATTTGGCGCCGCAGCTCTGGCATTGGCGCTTGGTGCCGAGTTCCGGTTTGGCCACGTGTCCGAGCCTCGTTGTGGGTCAAAACTGAAAGGCGGGGTTATTCATCCCGCGAGCCCCTGTCAAATGCCATTTGCCGGGACCGGCACCCACAGGGCCCGGCGCGGCGGATGACGCGACGGCGGGGCCGTGCTAGAGCGGCAGGCGATCCGGGCCAGCCGGATCGCCTGCCGCTCCATCTTTCCCATTTGTCGCATTTTCTTCACGCGAACCGGTGCCCACTTCGCTCGAAAATGCTCCAGGTGCGGCGGCGCCGTGACGCCACAGCGGGCCGGGACGCACCATGATCATCGCCATCGACGGCCCGGCCGCCTCCGGCAAGGGCACCATCGCCCGGCGCCTCGCCGCCCACTACGGCCTGCCGCACCTCGACACCGGCCTGCTCTACCGGGCGGTGGCGCGGGCGCTCCTCGACTTCGACCACCCGCTCACCGACGAGAAGGCGGCCGTGCGCGCCGCGCAGGCACTCGACCGCGCGCACCTCGACGAGGGGCGGCTGCGCGGCCGGGAGATGGGCGAGGCGGCGAGCGTCGTGGCGGCGATCCCCGCCGTGCGCGCGGCGCTGGTCGACTGGCAGCGCGCCTTCGCGCGGCGGCCGGAGGGCGCGGTGCTCGACGGCCGCGACATCGGCACGGTGATCTGCCCCGACGCGACGGTGAAGATCTTCGTCACGGCGACGCCCGAGGAACGCGCCCGCCGCCGCTTCCGCGAACTGGCCGGCCGCGGCGAGGCAGTGACCTACGACGACGTGCTCGCCGACATCCGCAAGCGCGACGCCCGCGATTCGGGCCGCTCGACGGCGCCGCTGGTCGCCGCGGCGGACGCGCGCTTGCTCGATACGACCACTTTGGATATAGAGCAGGCCTTCCGGGCGGCCGTCGCGATCATCGACGGGGCGGCGCGGACGACGGCCTGAGGCCCGTCCCCCGCACATCGAGCCAACGCCCCCGGCGAACTACGCAGACCCGAACCACGCTCCCGACCGTCGGCCCGCGCCGGCCCGCCGCAAGGCGGTGGCCCCTGAATCCATTCGACAGGGGCACCGTCGGAACGGAGCGCATCGCAACACGAACCGCCGGCGCCGGGCCCGAGAGGCCCCCCAGGAGATCCAATGTCTGCAGCTATCAGAACCCCCTCGCGCGAAGATTTCGCGGCGATGCTCGACGAGTCCTTCGGCAAGACCGAGGCGCTCGAGGGCTCCGTCGTCAAGGGTCGCGTCGTCGCCATCGAGAAGGACATGGCGGTCATCGACATCGGCCTGAAGACCGAGGGTCGCGTCGCGATCCGCGAGTTCTCCGGCCCCGGCCGTGAAGGCTCGATCAGCGTCGGCGACGAGGTCGAGGTCTATCTCGACCGCATCGAGAACGCGCTCGGCGAGGCCGTGATCTCGCGCGACAAGGCGCGCCGCGAGGAGAGCTGGGTGAAGCTCGAGGTCGCGTACGAGAAGAACGAGAAGGTGACGGGCGTCATCTTCAACCAGGTGAAGGGCGGCTACACCGTCGACCTCGACGGCGCCGTGGCCTTCCTGCCGCGCTCGCAGGTGGACATCCGCCCGATCCGCGACATCGGCCCGCTGATGGGCCAGCCGCAGCCGTTCCAGATCCTCAAGATGGACCGCCGCCGCGGCAACATCGTCGTCTCCCGCCGCACGGTGCTGGAGGAGACGCGCGCCGAGGCCCGTTCGGAGCTCGTGGCCAACCTCGAGGAAGGCCAGACCGTCGACGGCGTCGTGAAGAACATCACCGAGTACGGCGCCTTCGTCGACCTCGGCGGCATCGACGGCCTGCTGCACGTCACCGACATGGCGTGGCGCCGCGTCAACCATCCGTCCGAGGTGGTGACCATCGGCCAGCAGCTGAAGGTCAAGATCATCAAGATCAACCACGAGACCCACCGCATCTCGCTCGGCATCAAGCAGCTGCTCGCCGATCCGTGGGAGGGCATCGAGGCCAAGTATCCGGTCAACGCCCGCTTCTCGGGCCGCGTGACCAACATCACCGACTACGGCGCCTTCGTGGAGCTGGAGCCGGGGATCGAGGGCCTCATCCACGTCTCCGAGATGTCGTGGACGAAGAAGAACGTCCATCCCGGCAAGATCGTCTCCACCTCCCAGGAGGTCGAGGTGCAGATCCTCGAGGTGGATCCCGTCAAGCGGCGCATCTCGCTGGGCCTCAAGCAGACCCTGCAGAACCCGTGGGAGGCCTTCGCCGAGAAGTTCCCGACCGGGACCGTCGTCGAGGGCGAGGTCAAGAACAAGACCGAGTTCGGCCTGTTCATCGGCCTCGAGGGCGACGTAGACGGCATGGTGCACCTGTCGGACCTGGACTGGAACCGTCCGGGCGAGCAGGTCATCGAGGAGTTCAAGAAGGGCGACATCGTGAAGGCGGTCGTTCTCGACGTCGACGTCGAGAAGGAGCGCATCTCGCTGGGCATCAAGCAGCTCGGCGGCGATCCCTTCGCCGATGCGGCCGCCTCGGGCGACCTCAAGAAGAACGCCGTGGTGACCTGCGAGGTCGTCGAGGTGAAGGACGGCGGCATCGAGGTGAAGATCGTCGGCACCGACCTGACGACCTTCATCAAGCGCTCCGAGCTCGCCCGCGACCGCGGCGACCAGCGCCCCGAGCGCTTCGCCGCCGGCGAGAAGCTCGACGCCCGCGTCATCATGTTCGACCGCAAGTCGCGCAAGGTGCAGGTGTCGATCAAGGCGCTCGAGATGGCCGAGGAGAAGGAAGCCATCGCCCAGTACGGCTCGGCCGACGCCGGCGCCTCGCTCGGCGACATCCTGGGCGCCGCCCTCAAGCGCGCCAACAAGGCCGCCAAGGAAGGCAAGGGCGAGTAATCGCCCCCTGACGCCGGCCCACGCCGGCGTCTCCCGTACTTCCGAAACCCCCGCGGGCGACCGCGGGGGTTTTTCTTTTGGCTGCGGCGACGGAGGGAACGGCAGCCGCGACCCGCTGCGCAGGCTCCTCACCATGAGGAGTTTCAGCAGCTTGCTGGCGGGCCGAGCGGCACCCGTGGCGCCTCAGACGGCGCCCGCTGCCTGAGACGGCGCCACCCATAGCCCCTCATCCGCCCGCTGCGCGGGCACCTTCTCCCCGCCAGCGGGGCGAAATTGGCGCGCACGCGCCGGGCTTGCCCGGCTCGTGCCTGGAAGAATGCAGGAGCGGGCAACAGCCCGCGCCCGCAGCGCCGGATGGGGGGCATTGGGCGCAGGACCGGGGGAGCTGGGACGCAGGAAGGGGCGATGACGGGCGCAGGCAGGCCGGGGCGCCGGGAAGGTGGAAAGACAGGTCCCCGGAACCGTCGCCGGAGGTCCCTTTTGGCCCATCGAAGGCGTGCCGGCCCCATCGACGCGCAGAAACGTGACTTGCCGGACGGCGGGCGCGGCGTTTGGCTCGGCTTGACGTTGCCGGCCGGACGCCGATCTTCGGAGCGATCCGGCCGTGCCCGTGGAGACGACCATGCCGACCTTCCGCCCCGCCCCCATCCGTCCCTCCGAGATCACGCCGAAGGAGGTCTGGCTGAACCGGCGCGACGTCGTGCGCGGCGCGATGGCCGCCGCCGCGGCGGCCGGGGTGCCGTGGGCTGCGCAGGCGGCGGGCGAACCGGCGCTGCAGAAGCTCGATGCGCCGCGCAACCCGGCCTTCGCGGTGAAGGACGAGCTGACGCCGAAGAAGCTCGTCACCACCTACAACAACTTCTACGAGTTCGGGACCGGCAAGAGCGATCCGGCCGAGAACGCCGGCGCGCTGCGGGTGCGGCCCTGGACGGTGGAGATTGCCGGAGCGGTCGAGAAGCCGATGACGCTGGGGATCGAGGAGATCCTGAAGTTCCCGCTTGAGGAGCGCGTCTACCGCTTCCGTTGCGTCGAGGCGTGGTCGATGGTGGTGCCGTGGGTCGGCTTCGAGTTCAACAAGCTCGCCGCCCGCGTCAATCCGACGAGCAAGGCGAAGTTCGTCAAGTTCATCACGGCCGAGCAGAAGGACACGATGACGGGGCTGCGCTTCCCCTACATCGACTTCCCCTATGTCGAGGGCCTGCGCATCGACGAGGCGATGCACCCGCTGACGCTGATGACGGTGGGGCTCTACGGCGAGACGCTGCCCAACCAGAACGGCGCGCCGATCCGCCTCATCGCGCCGTGGAAGTACGGCTTCAAGAGCGGCAAGTCGATCGTGCGGATCGAGTTCGTCGAGCAGGAGCCCAAGACGACCTGGATGCTGGCCGGCCCCTCGGAGTACGGCTTCTATTCCAACGTCAACCCGGCGGTGGACCATCCGCGCTGGAGCCAGAAGCGCGAGCGGGTACTCCCCGGCCTCTTCGCCAGCCGGCAGACCGAGCCGTTCAACGGCTATGCCGAGCAGGTCGCCTCGCTCTATGCCGGGATGGACCTGAAGACCTACTTCTGACATGGCGAACGCGGGAGCCGCCGCCCCGGCGCGCCGCGCCGCCGCGCCGGCGTGGCGCGACCCCGTGCGCGTGGCGAAGCCGTTCGTCTTCGCCGCGGCGTGCTGGCCGATGGCGCGGCTCGCCTGGGCCATCGCCTACGACCCGGTGTCGCTCGGCGCCAACCCGGCCGAGCGGATCCTGCACGAGACGGGCGACTGGTGCCTGCAGTTCCTGCTGATCACGCTGGCCGTGACGCCGCTGCGGCGGATCACGGGCTGGAACGGGGCGATCAAGTTCCGCCGGATGCTGGGGCTCTTCGCCTTCGCCTACGGCGTGCTGCACCTCGCCGCCTACGTCGCCTTCGACCAGTACTTCGACGCCGCCGCGATCCTGAAGGACATCGTCAAGCGGCCCTTCATCACGGTGGGCTTCGCCGCGCTGGTGCTGATGACGCCGCTCGCCGTCACCTCGACGCGGGGCTGGGTGCTGCGGCTCGGCGGCGACCGCTGGAGCCGGTTGCACAAGGCCGTCTACGCGGTGACCATCCTGGGCGTCGTCCACTACTGGTGGCTGGTGAAGCGCGACATCACGTGGCCGGTGATCTATGCCCTCGTCCTCGCTGTCCTGCTCGGCTGGCGGCTCGCCCGCCGCGCCCGTCCCCGCCCCGCGCGGCAGCGCGCGTGACGTGCGAAATCGCACATCGGCACCCGTGACGATGAGGCATCGTCCCCGCGTCGGACCTCGGATCAACCGGGCCGCGGGAGGCAGTCATGATCGGCAGGACATTGGCGGATGGGCCGCTGCACTGGCGTGCGGTCCTCGTGGCAGGCGTGATCGCAGGTGGCACCGTGACCGGCATCGTGCTGGCGGCCGTTGCCGTGACCGCCGCGCGCTGGGTCTTCGCCTCGCAGCCGCTCGTCACCGTTCTCTGACGCCCGGGGTCCTGACGCAGACCCGCCGTTCCCCCGGAGGAGCGGCATGAGCCCCCCTCTCCTCGACATCCGCGTCCTCGGCCGGGCATCGGCCCTGCGCGCCGCCGCCTGTCTCGCCCTCACCGTCCTCGTCGCCGTCGCGGCGGTCCCGGCGCCCGCCGCCGCCCAGCGGAAGGGCGCGGCGCCGTCGCTGTCCGCCGCTGGCGCGGCCGAGGTGAACCGGCTGCGGGCGAGCGCGGGCCTGCGGCCCGTCGCCGCCGACCCGGCCCTGGCCAGGGCCGCGCAGGCGCAGGTCGAGGCGATGCGGCGCAGCGGGACCATGTCGCACGAGATCGGCGGCAGCTTCTCGTCCCGCATCGCGCAGGCCGGCATCAGGACGACGCAGGCCGCGGAGAACATCGCCATGGGCCAGCGCAGCCTCGCCGAGGTGATGGCCTCATGGACGGCGTCCTCGGGCCACCGCACCAACATGCTGATGGCGTCCGCGACCCGCATCGGCCTCGCCCGGGCCGACGGCCCCGGCGGGCCGTGGTGGGCGATGGTGCTGGCGGCGCCGGAGCCGCCGCCGCGGGCGGCGGGCCAGGGGCCGTTCGGCGGCGGGTCGGGCGTGATCCTGTTCGGGCTTCCGATCCCTGTGTCCCCGTAGGTGCGTCGGCGCCGGACAAGCCGGCGTCGCTCCTGCGCGGGGCGCGGCATCGTGGCGCGAAGACTGTCATGTGACGCTTGTGACAGTTGCGAGGCTGTCACTAAACTGACGACAAAACCGACCAGAGATCAGCGCGCAAACGCGTTGCGACACCCGGGTCCCGCCTCCTGCGGCGACCCAGACGGAGGGAGAGACCGAATGACCGAGATGTCCAGCATCAGCCGCCGCCGGCTGCTCAAGGCGGGCGCCGCCGCGGGCGCCGTGGCCGTCGCCTCGCCGTGGATCATGCGCTCGTCCATGGCCTCGTCTGGCACGCTCAACTTCATGGGGTGGTCCGGCTACGACGACCTGCCGAAGGTGTTCGCCGCCTTCGAGAAGAAGACCGGCGTGAAGGTGAACTTCACCGGCTTCGGCAACCAGGACGAGATGCTCGCTGCCGCGAAGGCCGGCGGCGCCTCCAACGGCCAGTTCGACATCGTCGAGCCGACGGCCGACCGCGTGCTGAACTGGGTGGAGAACGACTACCTGCAGCCGTGGGACGACAAGAAGGTGAACCTCGACGGCGTCGAGCCCGCCTTCCTGCAGGGCGGCGCGGCCGCGCAGGCGGTGATCAACGGCAAGCGCTACGGCCTGACCTCCGTGTGGGGCTCGGAGTCGCTGACGTTCAACACCAAGGAGGCGCCGCTCACCTACGGCAGCGCCAGCCTGATGGACCTCTTCGACGACAAGTACGCCGGCAAGCTGACGCTGCGCGGCCACTCCGGCCTCGTCGCCGCCGGCCGTGCGCTGGAGGCGGCGGGCAAGCTGCCGCACAAGTTCAACGACAGCTTCGTCGACGAGGCGAAGATGACGGCGAACTACGACGAGATCCTCAAGTTCGTGCTGTCCAAGCGCAAGAACGTGGCCCAGTTCTGGTCGAACGAGAACGAGGCGCAGGGCGCTTTCCGCACCAATGGCTGCGTCATCGGCATGTGCTGGGACACCTCGGCGTCGGCGCTGATGAAGGAGGGCTTCCCGATCGGCTACCTCGCGCCGAAGGAAGGCACCGTCTGCTGGCTGCAGAACTTCTCGCTGTTCAAGGGCGCCAAGAACATCGAGCAGGCCAATGCCTGGGTGTCGTGGATCAACTCGCCGGAGGGCGGCGCGGCCTACGGCAACGCCTTCGGCGCGTTCTCGACCTCGAAGGGCGCAGGCGCCGGCATGGACGCCAGCCAGCGCAAGCTGCTCGAGACGGCCTTCCCGGGCGACGCGCTGTCGAAGATCTGGTGGTGGCCGGTGCAGCCGTCCTGGTTCATCACCAAGCGCACCGAGTACGCCAAGAAGTTCATGTCCGCCTGACGGACGCGCCGGCCCGGATCCCCCGGGCCGGACACGGGTCTTCCGGCCGGCGCCTCCCGCGCCGGCCGTTCGCTTCGGTGGCGCCGCGCGCGCCGTTCCTCGCTCCAGACCGCGGGATGCCATGAGCCAGGACGTCGAGTTGTCCGGCGTGACGATGCGCTTCGGCACGGTGACGGCCGTCCGCGACGTCAACCTCGTCGTCAAGGCCGGCGAGTTCTTCAGCTTCCTCGGCCCCTCCGGCTGCGGCAAGACGACCATCCTGCGCATCCTCTCCGGCTTCACCGAGCCGACCGAGGGGACCGTGAGGATCGGCGGGCGCGACATGAAGGGCATCGGCCCGAACCGCCGGCCGACCGCCCTGATCTTCCAGAACCTCGCCCTCTTCCCGCTGATGAGCGTGTGGGAGAACATCGCCTTCGGGCTTGAGGTGCGCGGCGTGCCCAAGGCGCAGCGGCGCAAGCGCGCGCTCGAACTGCTCGACCTCATTGCCCTGCCCGACGCCGCGGACAAGCGCGTCGACGAGCTTTCCGGCGGCATGAAGCAGCGCGTCGCGATCGCCCGGGCGCTCGCCGTCGAGCCCCAGGTGATGCTGCTCGACGAGCCGCTGTCGGCGCTCGACCTCAAGCTGCGCCAGCACATGCGGGCGGAGCTGCGCGCCATCCAGAAGAAGACGGGCGTCACCTTCATCTACATCACCCACGACCAGGGCGAGGCCTTCACGATGTCGGACCGCGTCGCGGTGATGTCGCGCGGCGTGCTCGAGCAGGTGGGCCCGCCGCGGGAGATCTACGACGACCCGGCGACGCCCTTCGTCGCGACCTTCGTCGGCGAGAGCAATGCCTTCCCCGGCACCGTGGCCTCGCTCGCCGACGGGCTGGCGGCCGTGGAGACGGCCTCCGGGCGGATGATCGGCCGGGCCGGACGCGGGCTCGCCGCGGGGGGCACGGGGGTGCTCTTCGTGCGGCCCGAGCGGATGCACGCGGGCGCGGGCGCGGGCGCGACGGCCGCGAACCGGCTCGAGGGCCGCGTCACGACGGTCGAGTTCGAGGGCAGCTTCGCCAACGTCATGCTGCGCGACGCGCAGGGCCAGCGCATCCTGCTGCAGCAGGCCAACGACGGCTCCGCACCGGTGCCGCAGGAGGGGCAGGCGCTGAGCGTCGCCTTCGACCCGCCGGGGGCGGTGGTGCTGCCCGACGGGCCGCGGGCACGGAGCTGAGCCATGGCCGAGGTCTTCCGACGCTACGGCACACCGCTCGGCCTCCTGATCGTGCTGCTGACCGCCGTGTGGGTCATCGGCATGGTCGTTCTGCCGTACTTCGTCATGGTGGAGTACTCGTTCCACCCCAACCTCCCGGCGACGGAGATCGGCGGCCCGAAGGACCAGTACACGCTGCAGAACTACGCCTCGCTGTTTCGCGGAATCGACATCCTGTCGTGGGAGTTCCCCGACGACTTCCGCGTCTTCCTGCGGACGATCTGGGGCTCGGCGCTGGTCACGACGATCTGCCTCCTCGTCTGCTACCCGGTCGCCTACTACCTCGCGACGGTGGCGCCGCCGGAGCGCACGGCCTTCCTGCTGCTGCTCCTGGTGGTGCCGTTCTGGATCAACGAGATCCTGCGCACCTTCTCCTGGTACATCGTGCTCGCCTTCAACGGACCGCTGAACGCGGTGCTGCTGGCGCTCGGCATCCTCGACAAGCCCGTGCGGTGGCTGTCGGGCTCGGCGGGCGTGCTGATCGGCATGACCTACGCCTTCCTGCTGTTCATGATGTTCCCGCTCTACAACGCGCTGCAGACGCTCGACCGGAACCAGGTCGAGGCGGCGCGGGATCTGGGCGCGCCGTCCTGGCGGATCCACTGGCGGGTGATCGTGCCGCACGCCAAGCCGGGCATCGCGGTGGGCTGCATCATGGTCTTCGTGCTGGCGGCGTCGTCCTACATCGTGCCGGCGCTGCTCGGATCGCCCGGGACGCGGTGGTTCACGGAGACCATCTACCAGTGGTTCTTCGAGGGCCAGGACTGGCCGCGCGGCTCGGCCTACGCCTTCGTGCTGCTGGGCCTGTGCGTCGCCTTCATCCTCGCCATGATGCGGATCTTCCGCGTCGGTCTCACCGACATCGCGAAGTGAGCCGGCGATGGGGAACTCGCCACGCGCGTCGGACAGGCTGCTGCAGGGCTACCTGCTGCTGTTCCTCGCCTACCTGTTCCTGCCGCTCGCGATCATGGTGGCGGCGACGTTCAACACGAGCCGCTTTCCGACCATCACCCCGTGGCTGGGTACAACCACGCGTTGGTTCGACGTCCTGTGGAACGACAGCCAGATGTGGCTGGCGCTGCGCAACAGCCTGATCGTCGGCGCGGCGGTCATCGCCGTCTCGGTGCCCACCGGCGTCGGCGCAGCGATGCTGCTCAACAGCCTGCACAAGCGCGCCCGGACGATCCTCTACGCGGTGATGGTGTCGCCGCTGCTCACCCCCGGCGTCATCATCGGCATCTCCACCCTGATCTTCTGGGAACGCCTTGGAATCAAGGGCGGACTTCACCTCGCCGTGATCGGGCAGTCGAGCTTCATCACCGCCTACGTGATGCTCATGGTGCTGGCGCGGCTGCAGCGCTTCGACCCTTCGCTGGAGGAGGCCGCGCTCGACCTGGGTGCCAGCCACGCCCAGGCCTTCCGACGTGTGTTGTTTCCGCATCTCCGCCCGGCAATCGTCGCCGCGGGGGTGCTCGCGTTCTTCCAGTCCTTTGAAAATTACAACACCACGTTGTTTACTCGGGGGACGGATACGACGCTGACGATCTTCATTGCGTCGAAGGTCCGGACAGGACTGACGCCGGCGGTCAATGCGCTGGGTGTGATCCTGATCACTGTGACCGTGGCCGGTGCGATCGGCTACGAAGTCTTGCGGCGGCGGGAGGCCGCGCGCGCCAGGGAGGCCACCCGGCGCGCACAGGAGGACGCGGTTCGCGACCTCCGGACGGTCTGAGGAGAAGCCGGTGTTTGGCCGGCCGAGGTCCTTGAGGCCGGACCGCACGACGCAGACGCGTCGATGGCCCGGCCGAGCTCGTGATGTGCGATTGCGCACATCGGCACGCGTGGCCCTGCCCCAGAATGGGTGCAATGAAGAGACGGGCGAAGTCCCGGCCGCTTGGAGGCGGATTTCATGAGCGACGATGCGCGAATTGCTGTCGATACCGTGACGATCGCGGCGCTGATGCACACGGTCCATGCGCTGCACGGGGAATTGCTCCGGTGTCCCGAGACGCGCGCGCGTCTCGCGGCGATCGAGGCGGACACGCTCCGCTCGGTGAAGCAGATCGATGCCGGAGACTTCGACTACGCGGTCCAGGCCGAAGGGATCGGCGAGGCCCTCCGGCTCGTCAGGACCATGTTCCGCTACTCACACGCGACCGAGCAGCAGCAGAAGCTGGCGCAGTCGAGCGGGGTCACCGAAGGGACCCGCGCGGGCAGCGAGCTCCTGGGGCCCTGAGCGCCGCGGCTGCGCCCACGCGGCACCGGACCGGCCTTGCCGGTCCGTTCAATCCGACCGTTCCGATCAAGACCGCAGACACCACATCGTCACGCGGCGTCCCCGGCGCCGTGAAGACCCTTCGCCAGGCCCGTCGTCCGGACTCCCCGTGTCGGGGACATCCGGCTTGCCCCGTCGCCGCGTGAGCGCATAGGCGACGACGGCGCCGGGCATGATCGGGCCCGCCCGCGGTCGTCGTGACCCTGGGCGCCACGTCCCCGTTCTCCGTCGTCGCATCCGCCTCCACCCGCATTGGTCCGCGGCCCGGTCACCATGGCGACTGTGCGCCGGCAACAGCGTGACGCAAATCGCCCCTGCCGTCCTTGCACGGGCTGCGGCGATGTTGACTTACGCCCGCTTTCTGCGAATTTCCTCCGTTGCCGAAGCAAAGCCTGCCGCCGGCCGTGATGCCATGCGGGCACGGCCGCCGGGGGGACACCAGAGGAGAGTCGACCATTCGCAGACCCATGAGAGCCGCGCCGGTCCCCCAGAAGGACGGACCTCGCGCCAACCGGGACATTCGCGGCGTTCGCGAAGTCCAGCTGATCGATGAATCCGGCGCAAACCGCGGGGTGATGGCGTTCTTCGACGCCCTGAAGGCCGCCGAGGAGGCGGGGCTCGATCTCGTCGAGATCGCACCCAACGCGACGCCGCCCGTCTGCAAGATCCTCGACTACGGCAAGTTCAAGTTCAACGAGCAGAAGAAGGCCGCCGAGGCCCGCAAGAAGCAGAAGACGGTCGAGGTCAAGGAGATCAAGCTCCGACCCGGCATCGACGACCACGATTACGAGGTCAAGATGAAGGCCGTGCGCCGCTTCTTCGAGGAAGGCGACAAGGTCAAGATCACGCTGCGCTTCCGCGGCCGCGAGATGGCGCACCAGGACCTTGGCGTGAAGCTGCTCGAGAAGGTCAAGACCGAGATGGCCGACGTCTCCAAGGTGGAGTCCGAGCCGATGCTCGAAGGCCGCCAGATGATCATGGTGATGGCGCCGCGCTGAGCGCCGCGCCATGCCCCGCCCGGGCTCCCTCCCGCGCCGTCAGCGGCCCGGAATGCCCTTGGCCATGAACACCTCGACGTCCACCCGGCGCGGGAGCGGCGCGACCGCGCCGTAGCCCTGCGTCGAGAGCGCGGCCGCAGCGTTGGCGAAGGCTGCGGCCGCGAAGGCGTCGCCGCCATTGCGCAACCACTCCGCGAGGAAGGCGCCGTCGAAGGCATCGCCGGCGCCCGTGGCGTCGATCGCCTCCACGACCCTTGCCGGAATCATGCGCGTGGCCTCGGCAGTCGCGACCATGGTGCCGTCCTTGCCGAGCGTCAGCGCCACGATCCGGCAGCCGAGGCCGAGATAGAACGCGCAGATCGCGTCGGGCGCCTGCAAGCTCGTGAGTTGGCGGGCATCGTCGAGCCCCGGCAGGCAGATGTCGCTTTGCGCGACCGCCGCATGGATCACGGCCCGGGCCCGGTCCAGCGGCCAGAGCCTCAACCGCAGGTTTGTGTCGTAGCTGACGGTCGTCCCGGACGCCCTCGCGTGGGCGATGGCATGGAAGACGGCGTCGCAGGCCGTGGTCGAGATCGCCTGGCTGATGCCGGAGACGTGCAGCACGCGCGAGGCCGCGACGAGGCCCAGCGGGACGTCGGCCGGCGTCATCCGGCTCGCGGCCGAACCGGCCCGGTAGTAGCTGAAGGCGTGGCCTTCAGGCCCGTGCGTGATGAAGTAGATGCCCGTGGAGGCGTCGCCGCGGCGCTGGACACCGCTCACATCCACGCCCTCACGGCCCCACAGGTCGAGGAAGTCCCGCCCGAAGGCATCGTCGCCCACGGCGGTGACATAGGCCGTGCGGGCGCCCTGCCGGGCCGCCGCGATGGTCGCGTTGGAGGTGTCGCCGCCGTGGCCCGGCAGATAGAGCCACTCGCCGCCGCGCTGGACGTGGTTGAACTCCATGAGCGGCTCGCCGAGCCCGGTGATGTCGATCGTCTTCATGTCCTGCCGTGGCGTCCTGGCGCTTCCCCGCCCGACCAGCGACCGGGCGCGCCGACCATGGACGACCCCGCAGCCGCGGGCAAGCCGACCGGAACGGCCCACTTGAAGGGCGCCGGGGGCACGGCCATATTCCGGGTGTGGTTTCCTTCGGGAAACGGTTCCGCGAGGAACTCGGGGATGCTGCTTCGGCGGGCCCTGCACGAAGTGCCTCGGAACAGGGCTTCATCATGTCGCGCGTGCCATCGCTGTCTTCGCCGTTCCTCCTCGGCTTCGACGAGGTCGAACGGGCCCTCACCAGGGTCGCGAAGGCGGCTTCGGAAGGGTATCCGCCCTACAACATCGAGCGGGTTCCGCGTACGGCCAACGAGCCCGAGACGCTGCGGATCACCCTGGCGGTCGCCGGTTTCACCCGCGACCAGCTCGAGATCACCCTCGAGGAAAACCAGCTCGTGATCCGCGGGCGCCAGGTCGACGACCGGGAACGAGAGTTCCTGCATCGCGGCATCGCGGCGCGGCAGTTCCAGAGGGCTTTCCTGCTTGCGGACGGTCTCGAAGTCCGCGGCGCCGACCTGGCGAACGGCCTCCTGTCGATCGACCTGGTGCGGCCCGAGGCCGAGCGGATCATCCGCAAGATCGACATCCTGGCGCGGGAGTGACTGGCCCGCGTCTTGCCTCTCCCCCATCAGTCCGCTCCGCTCAAAGGAGGGTGCGATGAACGACGAGACCAAGACCGTTTCCACCGACGCCCGGTCGACCATCGATCCGGCCATCTCGCCGCAGGCGCTCGCGGCCATCGGCGGCGGAAAGATCGCGTATGTGCGCCCGATCCGCTCCGACGAGTTGAACCGCCTGTTCCCGCAGGCGCCGACGCTGCAGCCGGGCCTCGACCTGTTCGCCCTGCTGGGCGCCGACGGCACGCCCATCGTCGTGACCGACGACCGCAACACGGCGATCGCCAACGCCTGGGAAAACGACCTCGTGCCCGTCAGCGTGCACTGAAGGCAGCCGCCGAAGGCAGGGGACCGCTCAGGCGATCCCCTCCACCGCGGCGACCAAGCGCTCGATGTCCTCCGGCCGGGACAGCCGGTGATCACCGTCCCGGATCAGCGTCGTGACTACCGGGTCACCCGGAATGTGCTCCACCACCTGCATGGCATGACGCCACGGCACGTCGGGGTCCTCCATGCCCTGCAGCACGTGCACCGGGCAGCCGGTGACAATCGGCGGCCCGTCCAGCAGCAGGTGGCGACGCCCGTCCTCGATGAGGCCGCGCGTGATGGCGTAGGGCTCGTCGGCATAGGGCGTGGGGCGGTACCACACGCCGTCGTCCACGATCGTCCGGCGGATCTCCTCTGGAAAGGCCTGCCACATCAGCGCCTCGGTGAAATCCGCCGCCGGGGCGATCAGCACCAGCCCGCCGATCGGGCGGCCGGCCTTCGCGGCGGCCACGGCCGCGAGCAGCGCGATCCAGCCTCCCATGGACGAGCCGACGAGGACCGGAGCCACGCCGCCCTCGCGGGCAATCACGGCTTGCGCCTCCTCCAGCCAGCGCGAGATGGTGCCGTCCTCGAAGCGGCCGCCGGAGCGGCCGTGCCCGGAGTAGTCGAAGCGGACGACGCGGCGCCCGGTCCGCTCGCCCCAGGCGTCGAGGGCCATGGCCTTCGTGGAGTCCATGTCGGACCGGAAACCGCCCAGCCACACGACGGCCGGACCTGCCCCGTCGCGGACGCGCAGCGCGATGTCGCGTGCTTCCGCGCCGTTCCCGATCGCGAAAAATTGCAGATCGTCGTCTTGCACCGTAAACCTCGACCGATTCGCCGCGTCGCCCGAGTCGCTCCGGTCCCGTGCGCGGCCCGCGCCTTGATACACGTGCCCGGAGCCTGATGCGACCGCTGCAGTCCTCACCCTTCTCTCCGGGCGCGTCGCCCCTCGCCGGGCGCACGATCCTGCAGGTCGTGCCGACGCTCGACGCCGGCGGCGTGGAGAGGACGACGGTCGACATCGCCGCCGCGCTCGCCGCGGTCGGCGCGAGGCCCATGGTGGCCACGCAGGGCGGTCGGCTCGTCGGCGAGCTGCAGGCCAAGGGCGGACTGTTCCTGCCGTTCCCGGCGGCCACCAAGAACCCTCTCTCGATGCTCGCCAACGCGCGGCGCCTGCAGGCGATCTGCCGCGACGAGGGGGTCGACATCGTCCATGCCCGCTCCCGGGCGCCGGCGTGGAGCGCGCTGCTGGCAGCCCGCCGGCTGCGGCTGCCCTTCGTCACGACCTATGCGGGAGCCTATGGCGGGCGCTCCGCCGCCAAGGTGCTCTACAATTCCGTCATGGCGCGCGGCGACGTCGTCATCGCCAACTCGCACTACACCGCCGACCTGATCACCCGGATGCATCCCTTCGCGCGCGAACACGTGCGGGTCATCCACCGGGGCACCGACCTGAAGGCCTTCTCGCCGGCCGCGGTGGCGCCCGAGCGCGTCGAGCGGCTGCGCACCACCTGGGGCGTTGACCCGGACCGGCGGATCATCCTGCTCGCCGCCCGCCTCACGGGCTGGAAAGGCCAGACGGTGCTGGTGGAGGCGACCCGGAAGCTCCTCGACGGCGGGGTGCGGGACGTGACCGTGATCCTCGCGGGCGACCCGCAGGGCCGCGACGGGTTCGTGAAGGACCTCGACGCGCTGATCGCCCGGCACGCGCTGCAGGACGTGGTCAAGCGGGTCGGCCACTGCTCCGACATGCCGGCCGCTTTCCTCGCGGCCGCGCTGGTGACGGTGCCGTCCACCGAGCCGGAGGCGTTCGGGCGCTCGGCCGTGGAGGCGCAGGCCATGGGCGCGCCCGTGATCGTCTCCGACCACGGCGCTGTGCCCGAGACCGTGCTCGCTCCACCGCAGGTGCATGCGTCCGCCCGCACGGGCTGGCGGGTGCCGCCGGGCGACGCCGGCGCGCTAGCCGAGGCCATGGCCGCCGCTCTGGCCATGGGGGCCAGCGCCCGCGACGCCCTCGCCCAGCGGGCGCGGGCCCATGTGGAGGCGCATTTCTCGCTCGAAGGCATGATCGCCGACACGCTCGACGTGTACGCGGCCCTGCTCGGCGCACGGGACAACGCCTAGGCGGCCGTTCCGCTTGCGCCGCCCGGCGCCTCTCCTGTAGGGAACGCGCAGCAGAAAGACCGGGCCGCGGGCGGCCCCTCACCCATGAAGTGACCTCACATGGCCGACAAGCGCGTGAAGAAGGTCGTGCTCGCCTATTCGGGCGGCCTCGACACCTCCATCATCCTCAAGTGGCTGCAGACCACCTATGGCTGCGAGGTCGTGACCTTCACGGCGGACCTCGGCCAGGGCGAGGAGCTAGGCCCGGCGCGCGACAAGGCGCTGCTGCTCGGCATCAAGCCCGAGAACATCTTCATCGAGGACGTGCGCGAGGAGTTCGTGCGCGACTACGTGTTCCCGATGTTCCGCGCCAACGCACAGTACGAAGGGCTCTACCTGCTCGGAACGTCCATCGCCCGGCCGCTGATCGCCAAGAAGCAGATCGAGATCGCCGAGAAGGTCGGCGCTGACGCCGTCTCGCACGGCGCGACCGGCAAGGGCAACGACCAGGTGCGCTTCGAGCTCGGCTACTACGCGCTGAAGCCGGACATCACCATCATCGCGCCGTGGCGCGAGTGGGACCTGACCTCGCGCACCCGGCTGATAGAGTTCGCCGAGCAGCACCAGATCCCGATCGCCAAGGACAAGCGCGGCGAGGCGCCGTTCTCGGTGGACGCCAACCTCCTGCACGCCTCCTCGGAGGGCAAGGTGCTGGAGGACCCGTCCCTCGAGGTGCCGGACTACGTGTACTCGCGCACCATCGACCCCGAGGCGGCGCCGGACAAGCCGACGGTCATCACCGTCGACTTCGAGAAGGGCGACCCCGTCGCGATCGACGGCGTGAAGATGTCCCCGGCGACGCTGCTGGCGAAGTTGAACGAACTCGGCCGGGCCAACGGAATCGGCCGCCTCGACCTCGTCGAGAACCGGTTCGTCGGCATGAAGAGCCGCGGCATGTACGAGACGCCCGGCGGCACGATCCTGCTGCAGGCGCACCGCGGCATCGAGTCGATCACGCTCGACCGCGGCGCGGCGCACCTCAAGGACGAGCTCATGCCGAAGTACGCCGAGCTCATCTACAATGGCTTCTGGTTCTCGCCCGAGCGCGAGATGCTGCAGGCGCTGATCGACAAGTCGCAGGAGGCCGTCACCGGCCGGGTGACGCTGAAGCTCTACAAGGGCTCGGCGTGGGTGATCGGGCGCGAGAGCCCCTATTCGCTCTACGACCAGGAGCTGGTCACCTTCGAGGAAGGCGCCGTCGCCTACGACCACCGCGACGCCGCCGGCTTCATTCGCCTGAACGCGCTGCGGCTGCGCACGCTGGGCGCGCGCAAGCGCAAGTACGGGGCCTGAGGCTCCCGCCGCGGGCGGTCACGCTTGCGTGCTCCCCAACCCTGGCGGTTGCCGCCGGGGCCAATGCGCCCGACAATCCAACGAGCGGCACTCGGGGCCGCGCTGGAGGGCTGATCGCGTGCGCTGGCGCCTGTGGGCCATCGCCGTCGCCGCCGCGGCGGGCATCGCCGCGCTGACCGGCGCGGCATGGTATGCGGCGACGCGCCCGACGGTCCTTCGGGTCGCCGTCGCGGACCGCGGCGACGACGTGCGGCTGCTGTCGGCCGCGGCCCAGCTGCTGCGGCGCGACAAGGCCCCCATCCGGCTGAAGCTGGTCCCGGCCGCCGATCCGGCCGCCGCGGCCGAGGCCCTCGACTCCCGCCAGGCCGATCTCGCCGTGGTGCGCAGCGACGTCGCCGTCCCCGCCGCGGGCGAGACGGTCGCGATCCTGCAGCGCGGGGTGGCCCTGATCATCACCCCGGACACCGGGCTTGCCGATGTCGGCGGGCTTGCCGGCCGCAAGGTGGCGATCGTCGGGTCGTTCGCGGCGGACGAGAAGCTCCTCGACGCCATCCTCGCGCATTACGAGGTCCCCTCCCCGCGGGTCCGGCGGGAGACGGTACCCCCTGCCCAGCTTTCCGAGGCGCTCGCCCATCGCGGCTTCGACGCCGTCTTCATCGTCGGCGCTCCCACCGGGGCGGCCATCGCGGACGCCGTCCGGTCCGTCGCCGCCGCCGGCGGCCGGCCCGTGTTCCTGCCCGTCTCGGAGGCGGAGGCGATGGCGCTGCGCCGGCCTGACCTCGAGAGCACGGAGGTGGTGCGCGGCGCTTTCGGCGGCACGCCGCCGCGGCCGGCCGAACCGCTGACGACGCTGGCGGTGACGTGGCGTCTGATGGCCCACGCGACGCTCGACAGCGCAGCCGTGGCCGAACTGACGCGCCGGCTCTTCACCATGCGGGCGGACCTTGCCCGGAGCGTGCCGGCAGCCGATCGGCTGGAGGCGCCCGACCTCGACAAGGACGCGCCGCTGCCGGTGCACCCCGGCGCCGCCGACTACTTCCAGGACGAGGAACAGACGTTCATGGAGCGCTACGGCGACTGGATCTACGTCGCCGCGATGCTGCTCGGCTTCGGGGCGTCGGCCATCGCCGCCGTGGCGGCCCGCATGCGCTCGCGCACGCACCGGCACGCCCACCGCATCGAGCACCTGCTCGCACTGGTGAGCCGCGCGCGCGGCGCCGCTTCGCCGGAAGACCTCGCCGCCATCGAGGCAGAGGCGGACGCCGTCGTGGCCGAAACGCTGACCGCCGCCGCCGACCCGCCGGACGCCGCGCGGCTGGCGGCGCTGTCCTTCGCCCTCGACCAGGTGCGCCATGCCGTGGCGGACCGCCGCCGGCAGATCCATCCGGGCGAGCCGCCGGCCGACCTCGCCTGGCGGGTGGCCAAGTGAGCCGTCCGCGGGGGATGCGGCGATGATCTGGCGGCCGACGCGACGCGCGCTGCTCGCAGGCACGGGCGCCCTCGTCGCCGCGCCGGCGATCAGCCGTGCCGCGGACCGCCCGCAGGCGCCGCTCGGCGTGCAGTCGGGCGACACCTCCGCCGGCAGCGGCATGGCCTGGATCCGGTCGGATCGGCCGGCGCGCGCGATCGTCGAGGCGTCGACGACCGAGTCGTTCCGGGATGTCGCCGTCCGGGAAACGCTGGAGCTGCTGCCGGCGACGGACCTCACGGGCAAGCTCCGGCTGGACGGGTTGCCGGCGGGGCAGGAGGTGTTCTACCGCTTCACGCTCTTCGACCTGTACGAGCCCGCGCTGAAGGGCGCCACCGTTTCGGGCCGGTTCCGCACCGCGCCGTCCGATCCCGGTCGATCCGTCTCGTTCGTCTGGTCGGGCGACACGGCGGGGCAGGGATGGGGGATCGACCCGGCGCGCGGCGGCATGCGCACCTACGCGACGATGCTCGGCCACCGGCCGGACTTCTTCATCCACAGCGGCGACACGATCTACGCCGACAACCCGCTGGAGCCCGAGGTGCGGCTGGCGGACGGCAGCCTCTGGAAGAACCTGCTCGTGCCGGAGAAGCTCCGGGTGGCGCAGACGCTCGACGAGTTCCGGGGCAACTGGCGCTACAACCTGCTGGACGACAACCTGCGGTTGTTCAATGCCGAGGTGCCCACCTTCGCGCAGTGGGACGATCACGACGTCACCGACAACTGGTGGCCGGACCAGCCGCTCGATCGGCCCGTGCACGCAAAGCGCGGCTACACCGAGCGGTTCATGACCCCGCTGGCCGCCAACGCGCGCCGCGCCTTCCACGAGTACATGCCGGTGCGGCCGAACCTCGAGGCGCCGGGGCGCATCTACCGGAAGATATCGTGGGGGCCGCACTGCGACGTCTTCATGCTGGACATGCGCAGCGAGCGCGGGCCCAACGGCGACAACCGGCAGGACCGGGCGGGGCCCGACGCGGCCATCCTGGGCGCGGCGCAACTCGCCTGGCTGCAGCGGGAGCTCGCGGCCTCGACGGCGACGTGGAAGTTCATCGCGGCCGACCAGCCCCTCGGGCTGATCGTCTTCGACGACTTCGTCACCCGCACCGGCAGCGAAGCGGTGGGGCAGGGCGCGGGGCCGCCGCTGGGGCGGGAGCTGGAGATCGCCGCGCTGCTGCGCTTCATCCGCGACCGCCACATCCGCAACACGGTGTGGCTGACGGCCGACGTCCACTACACCGCCGCCCACCGCTACGACCCCGGCCGGGCCGTGTTCCAGGAGTTCGAGCCGTTCTGGGAGTTCGTCTCGGGCCCGATTCACGCCGGCACCTTCGGACCGAACGCCCTCGACCCCACCTTCGGCCCCGAGGCCGTCTTCGTGAAGGCGCCGCCGCCCGGGCAGTTCAACCTGCCGCCCTCGGCCGGCCTCCAGTTCTTCGGCCACTGCGCCATCGACGGCGGCACGGGCCGCCTCACGGTGACGCTGCGCGATGTCGCCGACATGGCGTTGTGGGCGGTCACGCTCGACCCGCAGCGGTAGTCCGCAATCGCCTCCTCAACCATCCGGGCAAATCCGCCATTGCCCTGACACGTTCTGTGGCTATATTGCGCCGCAACAGAAGAGACGACGTCCGCCCGGCGCTTGCTCCAAGCCGCCGGGTTTCCCGTGTTTGAACCCGAATTCTGACTCCGGCGGCCCCATGACCCTGCGCAACATCGCCATCATCGCCCACGTCGACCATGGCAAGACCACGCTGGTGGACAAGCTGCTGGCCCAGTCCGGCACGTTCCGCGAGAACCAGCGCGTCGCCGAACGGGCGATGGACTCCAACGACCTCGAGCGCGAGCGCGGCATTACCATCCTCGCCAAGTGCACCTCGGTGCAGTGGAAGGACGCGCGCATCAACATCGTCGACACGCCCGGCCACGCCGACTTCGGCGGCGAGGTGGAGCGCATCCTCAACATGGTCGACGGCGTCATCGTGCTGGTCGACGCCGCCGAGGGGCCGATGCCGCAGACGAAGTTCGTCGTCGGCAAGGCGCTGAAGCTCGGCCTGCGCCCGATCGTGGCGATCAACAAGATCGACAAGCCAGAGGCCCGGCCGACCGAGGTGATCAACGAGGTGTTCGACCTGTTCGCCGCGCTCGACGCGACCGACGAGCAGCTCGACTTCCCGATCCTCTACGGCTCGGCCAAGCAGGGCTGGATGGCCGAGAGCCCCGAGGGGCCGAAGGAGAACCTCGCGCCGCTGTTCGACCTCGTGCTCAAGCACGTGGCGCCGCCGGCCGTCGAGGAGGGCCCGTTCCGCCTGCTCGGCACCATCCTCGAGGCGAACCCCTATCTCGGGCGCATCGTCACCGGGCGCATCACGTCCGGCACGGTGAAGCCGAACCAGGCGTTCAAGGTGCTCGACGCGAAGGGCAACCTCGTCGAGCAGGGCCGGATCTCCAAGGTGCTGGGCTTCCGCGGACTGGAGCGCGTTCCGGTCGAGGAGGCGTCGGCCGGCGACATCGTCGCCATCGCCGGCATGGTGAAGGGCACGGTGGCCGACACGTTCTGCGACCCGCTGGTCGACGCGCCGCTCACGGCCCATCCGATCGACCCGCCGACCGTGACCATGCAGTTCCGCGTCAACGACTCGCCGCTCGCCGGCACCGAGGGCGACAAGGTGACGAGCCGCGTCATCCGTGACCGCCTGCTCAAGGAGGCGGAGGGCAACATCGCGCTGCGCATCACCGAGTCGGCCGAGAAGGACTCCTTCGAGGTGGCCGGGCGCGGCGAGCTGCAGCTCGCCATCCTGATCGAGACGATGCGCCGCGAAGGTTTCGAGCTCGCCGTGTCGCGGCCGAAGGTGGTGTTCTCGAAGGACGAGGCCACCGGCCAGCTGCTGGAGCCCATCGAGGAGGTCACCATCGACGTCGACGAGGAGCACTCGGGCGTCGTCGTGCAGAAGATGTCCGAGCGACGCGCCGACATAATCGAGATGCGCCCCTCCGGCGGCAACCGCCTGCGCCTCGTGTTCCACGCGCCGACGCGCGGGCTGATCGGCTATCTCGGCGAGCTGCTGACGGACACGCGCGGCACCGCGATCATGAACCGGCTGTTCCACGCCTACGCGCCCTGGAAGGGCGAGGTGGCGGGCCGGCGCAACGGCGTGCTGATCTCGAACGACCAGGGCGAGGCCGTGGCCTACGCCATGTGGAACCTCGAGGATCGCGGCCCGATGATGATCGAGCCCGGCTGGAAGGTCTACCAGGGCATGATCGTGGGCGAGCACACCCGCGACAACGACCTCGAGGTCAACGTCCTCAAGGGCAAGAAGCTCACCAACATCCGCGCCGCCGGCAAGGACGAGGCGGTGCGCCTCACCCCGCCGATCCGGATGACGCTGGAGAAGGCGCTCGCCTACATCCAGGACGACGAGCTCGTTGAGGTGACGCCGAAGGCGATCCGCCTGCGCAAGGTCTTCCTCGACCCCAACGACCGCAAGCGCGCCGAGCGCGCCCGCGAGGCGGCCGCCCTGGCGGGCTGAACCGCTCCGGAGCGGCCCTGGCCGCCGCTCCTGTCGATCCCGTGAAAAGGCCGGCGACGCCCCGGAGCGCGCCGGCCTTCTTCGTATCCGGTCAGGCCGGCAGGCCGGCCTTCACCTTGCCCGGCGTCAGCGGCAGGTCGCGGAAGCGTGCGCCACACGCGTCGAAGACGGCGTTGGCAAGCGCCGCCCCCGCGGGACCCTGCGAGGCCTCGCCGGTACCCAGGAAGGGCGCCCCCGGACGGTTGATCTGCACGACCTCGATGTGCGGCACCTCCTCGAAGGTGAGGATGGGATAGGCCTCCCAGTCGCTGCTCTTCACGCCCTCGCCGTCGAAGCGCACCGCCTCCTTCAGCGTCCAGGACAGGGACTGGATGAGCCCGCCCTCGATCTGGTTGGCGATGCCGTCGGGGCTGACGATCTCGCCGGAGTCGTTGGCCGCGACGGCGCGAATCACGCGGATCTCGCCCGTCTCGCGATCGACCTTCACCTCCATGGCGATGGCGGTGTAGGCGGCGAGGTTCTTGTAGCGGGCGAAGGCGAAGCCCTTGCCGTGGCCCTCCTTCTTCTGGAACGTCGACCAGCCGAAGGCCTCCGCCGCCTTCGCCACCACGTCGCGCGCGCGCTGGTCCTTGAGGAAGCGCAGCCGGTATTCGACCGGATCGGCCTTCGCCCGCGCGGCGAGCTCGTCCATGAAGCTCTCGATGGCGAAGATGTTGGCGTAGGCGCCGAGCCCGCGCGTCGACGACGAGCGCACCGGCATCTCGGCGACGAAGTGCGTCGTCACCTTGTGGCCGGGGAACTCGTAGAGCGCGATGGCATTGCGGTCCGCCGCATAGTTGGGCGGGCCGCCGTTGACCGGCGCCGGCTGGGCGAAGGGCTTCTCCAGGTACTGGGCCGCGAGGAGATTGCCCGGCTGCCCGCTGGGCCGCACGCCGTGCGAGCTCGACCAGAGCTCGAAGGTCCAGTCCAGCACGTTGCCGTCCGCGTCGACGTCCGCCTTCGCCTTCATCACCATGGCCGAGCCGTAGGGCTCGAACCGGTGCTCGTCGCGTCGCGACCACTGCAGGCGCACGGGCGTGCCCGGCATGGCACGGGCCAGCAGGGCGACGTCGGCGGCGACGTCGTCGGCGCCGTTGTGCCCGTAGCAGCCAGAGCCCTGCATGTGCTGGCAGCGCACCTTGTCGACCGGGAGCCCGAGCATCTTGGCGATGGCCTCGCCCGTCTCGAAGACCGACTGGCTGTGCGTCTGGATGACGACGCTGCCGCCGTCCGCCGCGAAGGTCGCCACGGCGCAGGACGGGCCGATGGAGCCATGCATCTGGTAGGGCCGGCGGTAGGTCTGCTCGACCGTCGCGGCCGCGGTCTTCCCGTCGGCGCGCTTCTGGTCCTTGATGAGGATGTCCTTGGCCGGGGCCTTCTGCAGCCAGTCGTAGATCGTCTCGTTGTTGGGGCCGCCGGACTGCACCTCCCACTTCGCACCCTGGCTGAGCGCGGAGGCCGCGGCGATGGCCTGCTCCTCGCGCTTCGC
Organism: Alsobacter sp. R-9; assembly: GCF_054612375.1. Taxonomy (NCBI): domain Bacteria; kingdom Pseudomonadati; phylum Pseudomonadota; class Alphaproteobacteria; order Hyphomicrobiales; family Alsobacteraceae; genus Alsobacter; species Alsobacter sp. R-9. The sequence goes on from NZ_JBTSWJ010000005.1 coordinate 127,258, forward strand.
GATGACGCCAAGGAAGCTGCCGTCGCGCACGACCTTGATGACGCCGGGCATCTTCTCCGTGGCGGCGGTGTCGAGCGACACCAGCTTGGCGCGTGCGGTCGGCGGGCGCACGACCCTGGCGTGCACCATGCCCGGCGGCCGGTGGTCCTGCACGTAGATCGGCGCGCCGGTGACCTTGGCCGGGATGTCGATGCGGCCGACGGACGTGCCGATGTAGCGGCGCTGCGCTGCCGGCTTCATGGGCGCCGTGCCCTTGGCCTCGACCTCGAGCTCCTTGCCCGTGACGAGGTCCCAGTAGGTCGTGCTCTTGCCGCCCGGCGCCGTGACGACGCCGTCGGCCACGGTCAGGGCGGCTGCGTCGGCGCCGAGCTTCTGCGCGGCGAGGCCGAGCAGCAGGGCGCGGGCCTCGGCCGACACCTGCCGCACGGCCGTGCCGCAGTTGGGTATGGAGAAGGACCCCGCCGTCGTGCCCTCGTTGGGCACCAGCGCCGTGTCGCCGGAGACGATGGCGATCCGCTTGATGTCGACGTCGAGCTCGTCGGCGCAGAGCTGCGTGACCGCGGTGAGGATGCCCTGCCCGAGCTCGACCTTACCGACGAGCAGCGTGACGGACTTGTCGGCGTTGATCCGCAGCCAGGAGCTGATGCGCGGGAACTGCTTGAGGTCGCCCTGCAGGACGGGCGCGGTGGCCTGCGCGAAGGCGTCGGGGCCAAGGAGGCTGAAGCCGAGGGCCAGGAAGCCGCCGGCCTTGAGCACGTCGCGGCGGGATGCGTGCATCGGAGCGTTCATGGCTCAGGCCTCCTTCGAGGCGCGCAGAACGGCGCGCACGATGCGGTTGTGGGCCCCGCAGCGGCACAGGTTCTCGTTGAGGGCGCTGCGGACCTTCGCCTCGGTGGGCTTGGGGTCGAAGTTGAGCAGGGCCTGCGCCTTCATGATCATCCCCGACACGCAGTAGCCGCACTGGGCCGCCTGCTCGTCGATGAAGGCCTGCTGCAGCTTGCTGGGCTTCTCGAGGGTGCCGAGCCCCTCGACCGTGACGACCTCGCGGTCGCCCACCTCGCTCAGCTTCGTGACGCAGGAGCGGGTGGCGGAGCCGCCCACCAGCACCGTGCAGGCGCCGCACTGGTCCATGCCGCAGCCGAACTTCGGGCCGTTGAGCCCGATGTCGTTGCGCAGGACGTAGAGGAGCCACGTGTCGTCAGGGGCCTCCACCTCGTGGACGCGCCCGTTCACCTTGAGCCTTGCCATGTCGTTCCTCGCCCTTGCGTCTCTGGGGACGCTCGTTGTCGTTGGGCGGGCCGGAGACCGGCGACCGGATCAGGCCGGCTCGCTCGTGCCCACGGTAAGCGCAACCGGCCGGATGCCGCAACGCGGCGGGCGTTGCGGGACGCGCAACCCCTCGTGAGCCCGCACGCATGGCGCGGGCCCCCGCGCCGATTCGTGGCAGCCGTCGTCAGAACTTGCCGAAGCGGAGATAGGCCTCCTGCGGGTCGACGCCCGAGAGGATCGCGGTGCGGACCTTGTTCTCCGTGGCGATGGCGGTCTCGGCCTTCTCCACAACCTCCGCGGCGATGGCCTTCGGCACACGCACGAGACCATCGCGATCGCCGAGGAGGTAGTCGCCGGGAGCGACGATGACATCGCCGATGCGGATGTCGACGTCGACGGCCCGCGGCAGCCAGTAGCCGACGATGTCGCGCGGGGTATGGCCCCGCGACCAGGTCTGGAAGCCCATGGCGATGAGGAAGTTGACGTCGCGGACATAGCCGTCGGCGACGCAGCCCAGCACGCCCTTGTTCTTCAGCGTCTCGGCGGAAAGCTCGCCCATGTGGGCGACGACGCGGTCGTTGGGCTGCGACACCCAGATCGTGCCCGGCCTGGCCTTGCTCAGCAGGCCCGTCCACTGCAGCAGCGTCTCATGGGCGTCGGCGCGCGGATCGACGCGTCCGTCGATGGTGAAGGCGGGGCCGGCGAGGCTCTCCTCGGGGAAGAGGGGACGCAACTCGGCCGGGAAAGTGAAATCGCGCAACCCCATCGCGCGCATCACGTCGTGCACCACGCCCGTGTAGCAGGCCTTCAGGCGGCGGGTGATCTCGTCCGTCATGGGGTCTCCTCGGTCTGGTCGCGGCCTGTCCCGGCCCTATCTGAGCTTGGCACCAACTGGGGCGAAAAAGCAAAATGCCCCTGCTAAATCGAATAAAGCGGGCGCAAAGTCTCATCGGCAAGCCCACCTGGGCCGATTGCGCGCCGATTGGGCTGGACCGCGTGGAGGCATCCGCGTAGAGTGCGCCCGCCGAGACAAGGGCGAGACCGCGCGGACGGGCGACCAGCCTCACCGCGGGCCAGAAGACCACGGCACGAAGCGGTCACGCCAGACACGGATCGCAAGGGAGGAACCGCATGAAGAGACTGCTTGTCGGCGCCATTTCCGCCGTCGCCCTGATGGCGGCGAGCCAGGCCATGGCCCAGGAGAAACTCAACGTCCTGTGGGTCAAGGGCTTCTACAAGGCCGAGGACGACGCCCTCTTCGAGGCCATCAAGAAGTTCGAGGCCAAGACCGGCGTCAAGGTCGAGCTGTCTCAGTTCGCCATCCAGGACATGATCCCGAAGACCGTCGCCGCGCTCGACGCGGGGCAGGTGCCGGACGTCGCCTACGCGGACACCTATGACTTCCAGGTGACCGGCCGCTGGGCCTTCGACGGGCGTCTCGAGGACATCTCGGACATCATCAACCCGATCAAGGACCGCTTCGCGCCCAACACGATCGAGACCACGTACCTGTGGAACGACAAGGACAAGAAGAAGGCCTACTACGCCTACCCGATCAAGCAGCAGACGATGCACATCCAGTACTGGAAGGACATGCTGGAGGCGTCGGGCTTCAAGGAAAGCGACATCCCGAAGGACTGGAAGGGCTACTGGTCCTTCTGGTGCGAGAAGGTGCAGCCGGCCAACCGCCGCGCCACCGGTTCGCGCAACTTCGGCATCGGCCAGCCGATGGGCGTCGACGCCACTGACAGCTTCTACTCGTTCCTGACCTTCATGGACGCGTACAACGTCAAGCTCGTCGACGATAACGGCAAGCTGCTCGTCGACGATCCCAAGGTGAAGCAGGGTCTCGTCAGCGCCCTGACGGACTACACCGAGGTCTACACCAAGGGTTGCGTGCCGCCCTCCGCCACCAGCTGGAAGGATCCGGACAACAACGTCGCCTTCCACAACAAGACCACCGTCATGACCCACAACGCGACGATCTCGATCGCCGCCAAGTGGCTCGACGACTCCAACAACTCCGCCCTGACCGCAGAGCAGCGGGCCCAGGCGAAGAAGAACTACGAGGAGCTGATCGCGACGGCCGGCTTCCCGAACAAGCCGGACGGCACGACGTTCACCTACCGCGCTGCGGTCAAGACGGGCGTGATCTTCAACAACGCCCCGAACAAGAAGCGCGCCAAGGAGTTCGTGGCCTTCCTCCTCGAGGAGGAAAACCTGCGTCCCTACGTCGAGGGCTCGCTCGGCCGCTGGTTCCCGGTGACGAAGGCCGGCATGGAGAGCCCGTTCTGGCAGGCCGACCCGCATCGCCGGGCCGTCTACAACCAGTTCAAGGCCGGTACCGTGACCTTCGAGATCACCAAGAACTGGAAGTTCACGAACCTCAACAACGAGAACGTCTGGGCCAAGGCCATGAACCGCGTGGTCAACGAGAAGGTCCCGGTCGACAAGGCGGTCGACGAAATGATCGCCCGCATCAAGGAAGTCGCCGGCTCCTGAGCCGCGCGTTCCCCCGCTCGCGGCGGCCGCCTTCACGGGCGGCCGCCCTTTTCGACAGGAAGACGCCATGTCGAGCGTGACCCTCACGAGCCCGCCAGGCACGGCCGTCGGCCTGCAGGGCCAGCGCCGCCTCGTCGATTCGTGGCAGTTCTGGGGCGCCCTGATGGTGATCCCCTACCTGCTGGTGTTCTTCCTGCTCGTCGTCTACCCGGTCATCTACGCCTTCTGGCTGGCGCGGCACCCTGACGACTACGTCAAGCTCGTCGAGGACCCGATCTTCCGGCGGTCCGTCGTCAACACGCTGGTCTTCCTGTTCGTCGCCATCAACCTGAAGATGGCCGTGGCGCTGTTCCTGTCGGGTTTCTTCCTGGTCCAGCGCTGGTGGATCAAGGTCCTGACGGTCCTCTTCATCCTCCCGTGGGCCGTGCCCTCGATCCCGACGATCCTCTCGGTGCGGTTCATGCTGAACCCCGAGTGGGGCGTCATCAACCAGACGATCTTCAGGCTGACCTTCCAGGATGGTCCGAACTGGCTGAACGACCCGCAGCTCGGGCTGTTCTTCGCCATCCTGGTCCACATCTGGAAGTCGCTGCCGTTCTGGACCCTGATCCTTCTGTCCGGACGGCTCGCCATCTCCGCCGATCTCTACGAGGCCGCCTCCGTCGACGGCGCGTCGGGCTGGCAGAAGTTCCGCTTCGTCACCTGGCCCTCGGTGCGGCAGCTCTACCTGACCTGCGCGATCCTCTCGACGATCTGGTCGCTGGGCGACTTCAACAGCGTCTACCTGCTGACGGGCGGCGGTCCGGCCGACCTGACCCACGTGCTGGCGACGCTGGGCATCCGCTACCTGCGGCTCGCCGAGGTCAACATGTCCATGGCGACGATCGTGGCGGCGCTGCCGCTGATCCTGCCGCTGGTCTACTTCATGATGAAGAGGCTCTCGAAATGAGCGTCGCGGGCTCCCAGGCGGGCTTTTCCTGGCGCGCCGTCTCCACCGAGGCGAAGCTCCTCCTGATCGGCATCCCGTTGCTGATCTGGACGCTGCTGCCGATCTACCACCTCTGCCTGTTCGCGTTCTCGGACAAGCAGTCCGCGTTCTCGGGCAACCTGTTCCCGACGAACCCGACGCTGCGCAACTTCGAGATCGTGTTCGGCCAGAAGCACTACTTCCTGACGCATTTCTGGCGGCAGCTGTGGAACTCGGTCTTCATCGCGGGGATGACCGGGCTCCTGACCCTGTTCGTGGCGACCTTCGCGGCCTTCGCGATCAGCCGCCTGAAGGTGAAGGGCGGGCGGACGGTGCTCAACATGGCGCTGTTCACCTACTTCATCCCGGCGGCGTTCCTCGCGGTGCCGATGTACCGGACCATGGCGATCTACGACCTTCTGGGGTCGCAGTGGGCGCTGATCCTGGCCATGGTCGCCATCGCCTCGCCCTACGCGATCTGGGTGCTGAAGCAGGCCTCGGACAAGCTGCCGCTCGAGCTGGACGAGGCCGCCATCATGGACGGCGCCAGCGCTCCGCAGTTGTTTCGCCTCGTCTACCTGCCGCTCATGGGGCCGTCGCTCGTCGCGGTGGGCATCTACGCGATCCTGCTCGCCTGGAACGAGTATCTCTATGCGTTCCTGCTGCTGTCGCGCGACACGTCGCTGACCCTGCCGGTGGCGCTCGGCAACTTCATGGCGGCGGACGACTCGCCGTGGGAGCTGCTGATGACAACGGGGCTCATCTACGCCCTGCCGCCGGCGGCCGTGTACTACGTGTTCCGCCGCTACATGGTCTCCGGCCTCACCGCCGGCGCCGTGAAGAGCTGACGCGATGGCCCGCCGTCCGCTCGTGCTGGTGACCGGCGGAAGCCGCGGCATCGGCGCCGCGACCGCCGTGATGGCGGCCATGCGGGGATACGACGTCGCCGTGAACTACCGCGGCGACCGCGCCGCGGCCGAACGTGTCGTCGCCGCCTGCCGGCAGGCCGGGGCCCGCGCCGACCTCTTCCAGGGCGACATGGCCGTCGAGGCCGACGTCTCGCGCGTCTTTGCTGAGGTGGATGCGGCGCTCGGGCGCATCGACCACCTCGTCAACAATGCCGGGATCACAGGGCGCGCCAGCCGCCTCGACGAGGCGCCGGCGGACGAGATCCGCCGCACGATCGACCTCAACGTGACGGGAGCCATCCTCGCCGCCCGCGAGGCGATCCGCCGCCTCTCCCCGCGCCACGGCGGGTCGGGCGGCAGCATCGTCAACCTCTCTTCGGCGGCGGTGTGGCTGGGCGCGCCGAACGACTTCGTCTGGTACGCCGCCTCGAAGGGCGCCATCGACAGCCTGACGATCGGCCTGTCGAAGGAGCTCGGCCCGGAGGGCATCCGCGTCAACGCGGTGGCGCCGGGCCTCATCGAGACGGACATCCATGAGACGGCCGGGCTCGGTGGCCGGATCGGGCGGCTCGCGCACATGGTGCCCCTGCAGCGCGGCGGCACCGCCGACGAGGTGGCGGAGATCATCCTGTTCCTGATGTCGGACGCCGCCCGCTACGTTACCGGCGCAACCTACCGCGTCACCGGCGGACGCTGACGCTCAGCCTTCCAGCTCCTCGCGCAGCATCTCGAGCCGCAGCCACTCCTCCTCGGCCGCGGCAAGGTCGGCCTGCGCCTTCGCGGCGGCGGCCGTAAGGGCGGAAAAGCGCGCGGGATCCCTGGTGTAGAGCTGCGGATCGGCGAGCGCCGCGTCGATGCGGGCGATCTCGGCCGCGAGCTTCTCCATCGTCGCCGGCAGCGTCTCGAGCGCGTGCTTCTCCTTGAAGGAGAGCTTGCGCTTCGCCGCCGGCGCGGCGGGCTGCGGAGCGACGGCTGGTCCGGAAGCGGGTTTCTCGCGCGCCGCCGTCGCCGCGGGCGCGGCCTTCGCCGTCACGCCCTCGCCGCGCTGGGCGACCATGTCGCTGTAGCCGCCGGCATATTCCTGCCAGCGGCCCTTGCCCTCCGAGACGATGACCGAGGTGACGACGCGGTCGAGGAAGTCGCGGTCGTGGCTGACGAGGATCACTGTTCCCGGATAGTCCGCCAGCGTCTCCTGCAGCAGGTCGAGCGTCTCGAGGTCGAGGTCGTTGGTCGGCTCGTCGAGGACGAGCAGGTTGGAGGGCTGCGCCAGCGCCTTGGCCAGCACGAGACGCCCACGCTCACCGCCCGACAGCACGCCCACCGGCGTGCGCGCCTGCTCCGGCTGGAACAGGAAGTCCTTCATGTAGCTCATCACGTGCTTGCGCTGGCCGGCGACCTCGATCGTGTCGCCCCGCCCGCCGGTGAGCGTCTCGGCGAGGCCGACGTCCGGATCGAGGCTGTCGCGGCTCTGGTCGAGCGTCACCATCTGGAGGTTGGCGCCATGGCGCACCATCCCCGAATCGGGTGCCAGCTGGCTGGTGAGGAGCTTGACGAGTGTCGTCTTGCCCGCGCCGTTGGGGCCGACGAGCCCGACCCGGTCGCCGCGCAGGATGCGGATGGAGAAGTCGTCCACCACCGGCGTGTCGCCGTAGCGCTTGGCGATCCGCTCCGCCTCGACGACGAGCTTGCCGGAGACGTCGCCCTCGCTGACCGAGAGCCGGACACTGCCCTGCGCGCGGCGGCGGCCGGCCCGCTCCTGCCGCAGCGAGGCGAGCTCGGCCATGCGGCGCACGTTGCGCTTGCGGCGCGCGGTGACGCCGTAGCGCACCCAGTGTTCCTCGGCGACGATCTTCCGGTCGAGCTTGTGCGCCTCCAGCTCCTCCTGGGCGAGGACCTCGTCCCGCCACGCCTCGAACTGGGCGAAGCCCTGCTCCATCCGCCGCGTCCGGCCGCGGTCCAGCCAGACCGTGGCGCGCGACAGGGTCTCGAGGAAGCGCCGGTCGTGGCTGATCAGGACGAGCGCGGAGCGCAGGCCCCTGATCTCGTTCTCCAGCCATTCGATGGCGGGGAGGTCGAGGTGATTGGTCGGCTCGTCGAGCAGCAGGATGTCGGGCTCGGGGGCGAGCACGCGGGCCAGCGCCGCCCGCCGCGCCTCGCCGCCGGACAGCCGGGCCGGATTCTCGTCGCCGGTCAGGCCGAGCTCCTCCAGCAGGTAGCGGGCCCGGTAGGGATCGTCGCCCGGGCCGAGGCCGGCCTCGACATAGGCGAGCGTGGTGCTGGCTGCCCCGATGTCCGGCTCCTGCGGCAGGTAGCGCACGGTGGCGCCGGGCTGCAGGAAGCGGGTGCCGGCATCGGGCTCCACGAGCCCGGCGGCGATCCGCAGCAGCGTCGACTTGCCCGAGCCGTTGCGCCCGACGAGGCAGAGGCGCTCGCCGGGCGAGACGGACAGGTCCGCGCCCGTGATGAGCGGCGTGCCGCCGAAGGTGAGACGGACGTCCTGCAGGAGGAGAAGAGGAGGCGCGGCCATGGTGCGTCCGTGTCGCAGATCGACGCGCGGCGGGCAAGCCGCTCAGGGCGACGGGCGCTGCGGCAGGGCGAGCAAGGGCAGGAGCGCGAGGTTGGCGATGCCGAGCACGCCGAAGAGGGCGCCGGTGCCCCAGGCGTCCATGGCGAGCGAGGTTGCGAAAGGCCCGACGCTGGCGCCGAGCCCCCAGACGACGAGGAGGCTGCTCGACCACGTGACGCGCTGCTCGGGCCGGGCCACGTCATTCATCAGCGCGGCCGACAGAGAATAGAGGACGAAGGCGATGCCGCCCCAGGCACCAATCAGCGGCACGGCGAGGAGGGACGGCAGCGACGCCGCAGCGGGCGCGGCCAGCGACAGCGCGGCGACGGCCGCAGCGACGGAGGCCATGACAGGCTTGCGTCCCACGCGGTCGGAGAGGACGCCGAGCGGGATCTGGAAGGCGAGGCCGGTGAGCTGGATGGCGACGAGCATGGTCGCGATGCTGCCGACGGACAATCCGCGGTCGAGTCCCCACAGGGGCAGCAGCCCGACCGAGGTGACGGTCGTCGCGCCGTGCAGGGCGGCAGCGATGGCCGCGACGGGGACGCGAAGCGGCACGTCCGCGAGGCTCCCGAGGCGGCGGGCGCCCAGCGGTGGCGGGGGCTGGCCGACGGTCGAGGCCACGAGCGGCCCGGTGAGATAGGCGATCGCCGCGGCCGCGAAGAGCACCAGCCCCGCGGGGTCGCCGAAGGCGAGGGAGAGCTGGCCCGCCGCGAAGACCGTGCGGCTCATCGTCAGGTAGGCGGAGAAGGCGGCGCCGCGGTGCCGCGCGGGGGCCCGATCCGCCAGCCACGCCTCGGTGACGGTGAGGTAGCAGCCGGAGGCGAAGCCTGCGACGGCGCGCAGGCCGCCCCACGCCAGGCCCACCGGCGTCGCCCAAAGCGCGAGGGCCACCGCGGCAGAGACGAGGGCGGCGACGCCCAGCAGGGGACGGGCGCCCAGGCGGGCGACGAACAGCGGCGCCGCAAGGCACCCGGCCAGGAAGCCTACGGAATAGGCGCTGGAGACGAAGCCGGCCAGTGAGGCCGTCTCGGTCGCGCCGAGGCGGAACGGCACGACGGCGCCGAGGATGCCGGTTCCCAGCTGGAAGATCGCGATGGTGCCGATGACGCGCGCGACATCCGGCAGGGCGCGGGCAGTCGGCGGCCCCGGATCGCCGGAGGCGCTTGCGGAGGGCGGGGCCCTGTCCATGGGTCAGAGGGTGGCGGGGAGGGCGTCGGGCTCGAGGTGGCAGGCAATGGAGTGCCCGGGCGCAGTGGACCGAACGGGCGGAGGCGTCGTGTCGCACAACCCCTCGATGCGACGGGGACAGCGCGAGGCGAAGGGACAGCCGGGAATCTCGGCCAGCGGGCTCGGCATGGCACCGGACAGGATGATCGCCGGCTCCGGCGCGTCGGGGTCCGGCCGCGGCACGGCGGCCAGCAGCGCGGCGGTGTAGGGATGCCACGGCGGCGCGAACACCGCGTCGGCGGGGCCGTACTCGACGATGCGGCCGAGGTACATCACTGCGACCGTGTCGGCCATGTGGCGCACGAGCGCGAGGTCGTGAGAGATCAGCAGCAGGGCGATCCCGGACGAGGCCTGCAGGTCCGCCAGCAGGTTGACGATCGCCGCCTGCACCGAGACGTCGAGCGCCGACACCGGCTCGTCCGCGAGAACGAGCTCGGGATCCCCTGCGAAGGCGCGGGCCAGCGCGACGCGCTGCCGCTGGCCGCCGGACAGCTGGTGCGGCATCCGCTTCAGCATCTCGGCCGGGAGGCGGACCTTCTCCAGCAGCCGCGCCGCCTCCGTCTTCGCCTGCGCCTTGGTGAGACCGCGCAGCAGGCGCAGCGGGCGCATGACCGCGTGCTCGACGGAGTGGCTGGGATTCAGCGTCGAATCCGGGTTCTGGAAGACCATCTGGATGCGGCGCTTGAGGTCCTGCGGCCGGTCGTCGATGTCGGTTCCGCCGAGGTCGAAGGTACCGAGACGCGCCTCGCCGGAGGTGGCGCCTGTGAGCCCGGACAGCACCTTGGCCAGCGTGGACTTGCCGCTGCCGGACTCGCCGACGACCGCGAGGGTGCGCTGGCGACGCGCCTCCAGCGACACGTCGGTCAGGGCACGCACCTCGCCGCGGACCCCGCCGGACAATCCGCCGCCGACCGCGTAGCGCTTGCTCAGGTCCGTGACGCTCAGGATGACGGGCTCGTCCTCCTCCGCGCCGCGCCGGGCCGCCGGCGCAGCGGCCGGCTGGTGCCGCGCGGCCCGCACGACGTCCAGCCGTGTGCAGCGGGCGAGATGGTCACCGGAGGAAGCCGGCACGAGCCCGACGGGCGACGCCTCGCAGAGGGCCGGCACGGCAAAGGCGCAGCGCGGGGCGAAGGCGCAGCCGATGCGGCCGCGATCGGCCGCCTGCAGCGTGCCGGCGATGGGCCGCAGCGGCGCATGGTTCCGCCCGGCCTCGATGCGCGGCAGGGCCGCCAGTAACCCGTTCGTGTAGGGATGCGCAGGCTCGCGGAAGACGGAGCGGATCGAGCCGGTCTCCACCAGCCGCCCGGCATAGAGCACGCCGATCCGGTCGCAAATGCGCGCCACGGTGCCGAGGTTGTGGCTGATGAAGAGGATGGCCGTGCCGAAGCGGCGGCGCAGGTCGCGCACGAGGTCGAGGATGGCGGCCTCGATGGTCACGTCGAGGCCGGTCGTCGGCTCGTCCATGATCAGCAGCGCCGGCTCGGCCATCAGCGCCATGGCGATCACGACGCGCTGCTGCTGTCCGCCCGACAACTCGTGCGGGTAGCGCGTCATCATGCGCTCGGGATCCGGGAGGCGTACCTCGCCCAGCATCCGGATGGCACGGTCGCGGGCCCTCTCCGGGTCCGTCTCCCCGTGCAGCAGCGGTACCTCGACGAGCTGCCGTCCGATGGTGACGACGGGGTTCAGGCTCGACATCGGGTCCTGGTAGACCATCGCGACGCGATTGCCGCGGATCTGACGCAGGCCGGCGTCGTCGAGGGTCGCGAGGTCCTTGCCGTCGAACAGCACCCGCCCCTTGGAGACGCGCATGCCTCGCGGCAGGTAGCGCAGGGCTGCGAGCGCGAGCGTGGACTTGCCGCAGCCGGATTCGCCCACGAGCCCCAGCGCCTCTCCCGGTGCGATCGAGAACGACACGTCGTCGACGATCCGCGTCGTGCCCTTGCGGTTGGTGTACTCGATGGAGACGGACTCGAGACGCAGCACGTCAGTCATCGAGCGCGGCCTCCCGCAGGCCGGTGGCCAGGAAGTTGAAGCCGACCACGAGCGACGACACCGCCGCGGCCGGGATCAGCGTCATGTGCGGGTAGACGAAGATGAGCCCATAGCTCTCCTTGATCATCCCGCCCCAGTCCGGGTCGGGCGGCGGCAGGCCAATCCCCAGGAAGCCGAGCACGCCGATGGCGATGGTCGTGTAGCCGAGGCGCAGGAAGAAATCGACGATCAGCGGTCCCCGCGCGTTGGGCAGGATCTCCACCAGCATGATGTGCAGCGTGCTCTCGCCCCGCATCCGGGCGGCCGCCACGTAGTCGCGGTTCTTCACGTCGAGCGTCACGGCCCGCACGATGCGGGCGATGATCGGCGCCTTGGTGATCGTGATCACGAGGATGATGTTCAGCGCGCTGGCGCCGAACTTCGCGAGGATGATCAGGTAGAGGATGATCTGCGGGAACGCGAGGAGCACGTCGCCCACCCGCATCACCACCGTGTCGACGATGCCGCCGCGGTAGCCCGCCACGAGACCGAGCAGGGTGCCGACGATCGCGGCGCCGAGCACCGCGATCGGCGCGACGAGCAGCACCGTCCGCGCGCCCCACATGATCCGGGAGAGCATGTCGCGGCCGAGTTGGTCCGTGCCCAGCCAGTGCGTGGCCGAGGGATACGGGTTCACCAGCGCCATCGGGTCCATCTGGTTCGGCGGGTACGGCGCGAGGACCGGCGCCAGCACCGCCATGAGGGCCCAGAAGACGATGATCCCGCCGCCGAGCGTGGCGATGGGCGAGATGGTGAGGCCGTTCCAGAGCAGCCGCGCGACGGACGCCGACGGATCGGCGGCGCGCTCGCTGGCGGATGCGGTGACGGGTCCGGCCGTCTGCCCGGTCTCGCTCACAGCCGGATCCTCGGGTCGAGGGCGCGGTAGCCGAGGTCGCCGACGATCTGCGTCATCATGGTGACGAACACCGCGACGAGCGTGCCAGCCTCGATGACAGCGATATCCTTGGCCAGCGCCGCCTCCAGCATCATCCGGCCGAAGCCGGGATAAGCGAAGACCATCTCGACGACGACGAGTCCTGCCACGAGGTAGTTGATCTGCAGCAGGATCACCGTGAAGGGGGCGATGAGCGCGTTGCGCAGCGCGTGCTTCACCACCACCGAGCGAAAGTCCATGCCCTTGAGGATCGCCGTGCGGATGAAGGGCTGGCGCATCACCTCCACCATGGAGGTGCGGATCATGGCGATCAGGTATCCGGAGTCGTACAGCACGACGACGAGCGCCGGCAGCACGAGCTGCGTCCAGATGGGCCAGCCGTCGCCCGAGCGCAGCGGCGAGGCGCCCGGCAGCCATCCGAGGCCGACGACGAAGATCGCCAGCAGAAACACGCCCATCGCGAACTCCGGGATGGAGGCGCAGACGGACGAGAAGACGGAGATCGAGCGGTCGATCCAGCTGCGTTCCCGCATGCCGGCCAGCACGCCGAGCAGCACCGAGAACGGCACGATGACGACGAAGCAGACGGCGGCGAGAAGCAGCGTGTTGCCGAGCCGGTCCCACAGCACTTCGGCGACGGGCCGCTTGTAGATGAGCGACTGGCCGAAGTCGCCGCGCAGGGCGTTGCCCATCCACTCGAAGTAGCGGACCAGCACCGGGCGATCGAGCCCCATCTGCTGCGTCACGCGCTCGACCTGGTCCTGCGTGGCGTAGGGGCCCAGCAGCTTGCGCACGACGTCGCCGGGCGCGAACTCGTTCAGGGCGAAAACGAGGAAGGACACGGCGAACAGCGTGATCGCCATGTTGAGCAGCTGTTTCGCCCAGTAACGCGCCATGCACGCTCCATGTCCGCCCCGCCCGGACTGCCGTCATTCCTCGCGGCGACGGCCGCGCGGAATTGCCTTTGCCACCGCAACGACGAAAGGGCGGCGGGCCGGGCCCGCCGCCCCCGGGATCAGGCGTCCACCCAGAGCCGGCTGGCCTCGATGTAGACCGACGGATGCAGCTGGTAGCCCTTCACCTTCTTGTCCGTGAAGGTGAAGAGGGCGCGCCAGAGCGGGACGACCGCCGGGCCCTCGTCCAGCATGATGCGCTCGATCTTCGCCATCACGGCGCGACGCTTCTCGACGTCGAGATAGCCCTCGGCCTCGGTGATGAGCGCGTCAAACTGGGCGTTGGACCAGTTCGACTCGTTCCACGACGCGCCGGTGCGGTAGGCGAGGCCAAGCACCATGGTGCCGAGCGGACGGTGCGCCCAGGTGGTGAAGCCGAAGGGCACCTTCGTCCAGTTGTCCCAGTACTGGTTGGACGGCATCACGTTGATCTTGGTGCGGATGCCGGCGCCCTTCCACTGCTCGACCAGGGTCTGCACGGCCAGAAGTTCCCAGTCCGGAGTCGGCCGGCAGGCGATCTCGACGTCGATGCCGTTGGGGTAGCCAGCCTCGGCGAGCAGCGCCTTCGCCTTGGCCGGATCGTGCTTCATGCTGATCTCGGGCGCGTACTCCGGATGCACCGGCGCCACGTTGTGGTGGTCGCCGGGCTTGCCGAGACCGCGATGGGCCGCCTTCAGCACCGCCTCGGTGTCCGTCGCGTAGCGCAGGGCCTGGCGAACGCGCTTGTCGTCGAAGGGCTTGACCGGATGAACGCGGGCCACCGCCGTGTAGGCCGTGTCCACCGTGAGCATCTGCGCGTGCGGGATCTTCTCCATCGCCGGCAGCGTGCTGATCGAGCCCTGGTACTGCATGTCGATCTGCTTGGCGGCCATCGCGGCGACATAGGCGGCGGCATCCTCGCCGAGGTCGACGATCTCGAAGCGTTCCACCCAAGGGCCGCCGCCCCAGTAGGCGTCCTTGCGCGGCACGAAGACGGCGCGCCGTCCCACGTCGAGCTCGACGAGTTCGAACGCTCCGGTGCCGTTCGAGCCGACGCCGAACTTTCCGCCCTCCTCCGGATCCATGATCAGGAAGGGATAGTGGAAGAGCGCCTCGGGAATGGCGAGGTTTGGCGCCTGGCCGTTGATGCGGAAGGTGAAGTCGTTGACCTTCTCGATCGCGCTGGCGTCCCAGAGCTTGGTCGACTTCTTGGCGGCGCCCTTGTCGTCCTTCTGGCCAGTGTCGTACTCGGTCAGCATGAAGCCCTTGAGCAGGCCGACCACGGACGAGCCGGTGTTGGGGTCGAGCACCCGCTTGAAGTTCCAGATGGCGTCATCGGCCGTGAACTGGCGGCCCTTGCGCCACTTCACGTCCTGCCGGAGCGTGAAGGTCCAGGTCTTCAGGTCCGGGCTCGCATCCCATTTCGCGACGAGGTTCGGCCGCGTGATGTTGTCGGCGCCCGTGTAGGTCAGGTAGTCCATCACCTGGCGGCCGGCGTTGGCCGCCTCGATCCAGGAATAGGTGTGGGGGCTGGAGAGGTCCTGCACGCGCATGCCGAGGCGGACCACGCCGCCCTTCTTCGGCGTGCCCTGCGCCAGCGCGGGCGCCGGCAGGCCGACCATGCCATAGGCGCTGGCGGCGGAGACGCCGAGCAGCGTCGCGATGCGCAGGAAGTCGCGCCTGTCGAGCTTTCCTTCGGCGAACTCGCGGCCCGCATGCTGGATGACTGGATGTTCCCGATCGACCATGAAACCCCTCCCGGTTCCTGTTGTGACAGGGCCGCGCCCGGTCGTGGCGGGCCCATCTTCCGGCAGCCTAGCACCCTGTCACGGCTCGACAAGCCGTTCCGCGCGCACCTTGTCCGGGGCCGTTCGCCGCGTCCCGAACCGGCGACTGGGCGTCGCTTTTCCGATATTGAACGGCCGTCAGGACCCCTGCAGGCGGGCAGGAGCCGGCCACGGAAGGTCCATGTCCTCCGGCGGGACGGCGGCGACGAGTGCCTGCGTGTAGGGGTGGCGCGGCGCGCCGAGCACCTGCGCGACCGGCCCTTCCTCCACCACCTCGCCGCTGCGCATCACGAGGACCCGGCTGCAGAGGTAGCGCACGACCGCGAGGTCGTGGGAGATGAACAGGAGCCCGATGCCGAGGTCGTCGCGCAGATCGAAGAGCAGGTTGAGGATCTGCGCCTGCACCGAGACGTCGAGGCCCGAGACGATCTCGTCGGCCACCAGCAGGCGCGGCGTCACGCACAGCGCGCGGGCGATGTTGACGCGCTGCTTCTGCCCGCCGGAAAGCTGCGAGGGGAAACGATCGAGAAGGTCGGCGGGCAGGCCCGTCTCGCGCATGAGTTCGCGGGCGCGCTTCAGCCTCTCGTCAGGAGTCGAGGCGTGGTGCGGGGCCTCCATCGCCTGCGTTACCAGCCGTTCCACCGGCCGGCGCGGATTCAGCGCCGACTGCGGGTCCTGGAAGACCATCTGCAGCGCGCCGAGGCGGACGCTTCGCGCCGCCGCGTCGTTTGCCGTCACGTCGCGGCCGTCGACCGTGACACGGCCGTTGGTCGTCGCCTCGAGCCCCATCACGAGCCGGGCCAGCGTGCTCTTCCCCGACCCCGACTCGCCGACGATGCCGACGAACTCGCCCGCCCCAACGGAGAGCGTGACGTTCTTCACCGCGTCGAGACCGGGACGGCGCCGGCCGAGCCAGTCGCGCTTTCCCGCGTAGTGCTTCCACACGTCCTCGACGCGCAGGACCGGTCGGTCGCCGGTGACCGGCGGGACCACGATCGGGGCGCCGAACTCCCGCGCCTCGACCGGCGCGAGGCAGCCGCTCGTGCAGCGGACCCGGTGACGCGGTCCCACCTCCATCAATGCCGGGACGGCGGCGGCGCAGGCGCCGTCGCGCACCGGGCAGCGGGGGGCGAAGCGGCAGCCCGGCAGGTCGCGAAAGCTGCCGATGCCGGGCATCTGGTCGGGCAGGGTGACGAGCCGCCGGTCCGTCCCCGAGAGCGGCGGGTTCGAGGCCTGCAATGCCCGCGTGTAGGGATGGCGGGGACGCTCGGACACCTCCCGGGCGGGTCCCTGCTCGACGATGTCGCCCGCGTACAGCACGAGGATGTCGTCGCAGACCCGGCTCGCGAGCCTCAGGTCGTGTGTGATGAACAGCAGCGCCGTGCGATGGTCGCGCTGCATCGCGCGCATGATCTGCACTATGTGCGCCTGCGTGCTGACGTCGAGCGCCGTGGTCGGCTCGTCAGCGACGATGAGGGCGGGCTCACTCGCGAAGGCCATGGCGATGAGGACGCGCTGGCACATCCCGCCCGAGAGCTGGAACGGATAGAGGTCGAGCAGGGCCTCGGGGTCGCGCAGGCGCACGTCGGCGAGTGCCTTCGATGCCCGCGCCCGGCGCTCGGCCCGCGGGACGCCGATGCGCTCGAGGTGCTCGCCGAACTGCTGCCCGATGGTGAGGACGGGGTTCAGCGCCGTCAGCGGCTCCTGGGGGATGAAGGCGATGCGGTCGCCCAGCAGGCCGCGCAGCCCGGAATCCGGAAGGGTGACGAGGTCGGCCCCCGCGAAGCGCAGGCTTCCGCCCGTCACGGCGAAGCCCTTGGGCAGCGTGCGGCCGATGACACGGCCGATCATGCTCTTTCCGGCGCCCGATTCCCCCACGAGTCCCAGCACCTCGCCCGGCGCGACCGTGAAGCTCAGGTCGCGGAGGACCTGGATGCCGCCGAAGGAAACGGTCAGGCCACGGGCGTCCAGCGCGGGCTCCGTCATGCCTCCCCCCGCGACGTGACGAGGCGCGCGTCGAGCGCCCGGCGCAATCCGTCGCCGAGCAGGTTGAAGGCGAGCACCGTGACGAAGATCGCCGCGACCGGCACCACCACGCCCCACGGGGCCTGGTTCATCGTGGTGCGCGCGTCGGCGATCATGACGCCCCAGGCGGCGACGTCCGGCTCCACCGACAGGCCGACGAAGGACATGATCGCCTCGACGATGACGGCGATGCCCATCTCGAGGCTGAACAGGGTGATGATTAGCGGCAGGACGGCCGGAAGCACCTCTTTGAGGATGGTCTGCACGTGCGTGAAGCCCGCCAGCCGCGCCGCCGCCACGTAGTCGCGCCGCCGCACCACAAGCACCTCCGAGCGGATGACGCGGCAGAAGCGGGTCCAGTCGATGAGAACGATCGCGAGAATGACCTTGTTCACGCCGGCGCCCATGCCGACGAGCAGGATCAGCGCAAGGATGACCGGCGGGAACGCCATCCAGACGTCGACGAGGCGACCGATGGCCCAGTCGATCCAGCCGCCGAAGTAACCCGCCACCAGGGCGAGCACGGTGCCGAGCAGCATCGCGCCGGATGCGGCGACGACGGCGACGTAGAGAGCCACGCGCCCGCCGTAGAGCACGCGCGAGAGGATGCAGCGGCCGAGCGTGTCGGTGCCGAGGGGGAAGGCCCGGTCGCCTCCGACGGCCCACATCGGAGGGAGGAGCACGTTGAGGAGGTCCTGCTCCTGCGGGTCGTGCGGGGCGAAGAGCGGAGCGCCGAGCGCGAGCACCGCCACGACGAGCGCCAGCACGGCGCCGGCCAGCACCCGGGGGTCGCGCCCGCAGCGGCGCAGCGCGGCGCGGGTGCGCGGGCTCATGCCACCCTCAGCTTCGGGTTGGCGGCGAGATAGACCACGTCGACGATGGCGTTGATGCCGAGCACCAGCACGCAGTAGACGAGGCCGACCACCTGGATGACGGGGAGGTCGTGGTTGCGCACGGCATCGACCATGAGATTGCCGAGGCCGGGATAGGCGAAGATCATCTCGACGAGCACGGTGCCGCCGAACATGAAGCCGCCCTGCACGCCTATGAGGCTGATCGTCGGCAGCGCCGCGTTCTTCAGGGCGTGGCGGACGAGGATGGTCCGCTCCGGGATGCCGCGCAGGCGCGCCTGCGTGACGTAGTCCTCCTGGATGACGTCGAGCAGAGAGGACCGCAGCACCCGCATGACGAGCGGGGCGACGCCGATGGCCAGCGCGAACGCCGGTAGCACCATGTGGCGCATGGCGCTGGCGAACACGGCGAAGTTGCCCGTGAGCAGACTGTCCACCAGCAGGAACCCGGTGACCGACGGTGGCAGCGCGAGGTCCGGGCTGAGGCGCCCGATGAACGGCAGGACCGGGATCGCCACGCCGAACAGGAGGATGAGCAGGATCGCCCAGAGGAACTCGGGGATCGCCATGAGCCCTGTCGTGCCGAGGTCGAGCACCTGCTCGCCCGCGCGGCCTCGCCACGCGAACATCGCGAGCCCCCCGACGATGCCGAGCGCCACGCCGAGGAGCAGGCCCAGCGCCACGAGCTCGATGGTCGCCGGCAGCGCCTTGGCGACGAGTTCACCCACGGGCCGGCGGAAGAAGATGGAGGAGCCGAAGTCGCCGGTCAGCAGCCGGCCGAGCCAGATCGCGTACTGCTCGGGAATGGAGCGGTCGAGACCGAAGGCGGCCCGCAGCTTCTCGAAGTCCGCGGCCGTGGCGCCGGGCGGCAGCGACATCGCGATGGGATCGGCGGGCAGCAGACGCAGGATGCCGAACACGAGCGCGGAGACGCACAGCAGGATCGGGATCGCGAGCAGCGTGCGCCGGAACAGGAGTTGGAGGGCGATGCGGCTCATGGGCGGGAGGTTCGCAACATATCATCCGGGTGGCGGGACAGGCGTCCTCCGTCGGCGCGGATCACCCGTTCTCGGTCGCGGGTGACGTGGCGGTGTCGCGCGGACGCGGCACCGCCGGGAGCGGGGGCGGCCGGACCGGAGCCCGGCCGCTGGTGCGTCAGCCCTTGAACGACCAGCCCTGCGGGAGGGTGAGGCCGTTGGCGAACTTGGTCGTGTTCAGCGTATTGACGTGAACGATCGTCTTCACGGTCTGGTACAGCGGGATCGTGTAGCCCTTCTCCGCCGCGTAGCGGTGGGCGTCCTTGTAGCCCTGGATGCGCTTCTTCTCGTCCATCTCGACGAGGAGAGGCTGGATCTTCGGGGCTAGGTCCTCGGTCTTGAAGGCCGAGAAGATCGACTTCGGGTCGAGCAGGTAGCCGCCGTACATCTCGGGGTCGCCGGCAGCATTGCCCCACGAGAAGTAGGTCGCCTCCGGCAGCGTCCCGGCGCGCAGGCGCTCCTGGTAGGTGGAGAGCTCGACGGTCTCCAGCTCCGCGTCGATGCCGACCTTCTTCCACATCTGGACAATGGCGCGGGCCGCGTCGAAGTCGTTCGGGAAGGCGCCGTTCGGCGTCGCGAACTTGATCTTGATCGGGTTCTGCGGCCCGTAGCCGACCTCCTTGAGCAGGGCAACGGCCTTCTCCTCGGAGAAGGGGAAGACGTAGCCCTCGGGATAGCCGGGCGTGCCGTTGGCGGCCGGGACGGAGATCGGCTTCGCCGCGCCGCCGAACAGCGCGCGCGAGATCGCCTCCTTGTTGATCGCGTGGTGCGCGGCGAGGCGGACGCGGTCGTCGGCGAAGCCCCCGTTCTTCGTGATCTGCAGGAGGGTGATGTCGGAGATGGCGTCGATGCTGGTCGTCAGGCCCGGCACCGTGGCGAGACGCTGGGCCTCGCGGATCGGCACGTCGATGGCGCAGTCGACGCGCCGCGACTCGATGGCGGCCACGCGCGCGGTCGGGTCGCGGACGAGCTCGATGGTGATGCGGCCGATGGCCGGCTTACCGTCCCAGTACTTGTCGTTCGCCTCCAGCACGGCGCGGGCGCCCTGCTGGTACTCGACGAGCTTGTAAGGGCCGGATCCGACCGGGGCCTTCTGGAAGCCGTCGAGGCCGACGCGCTCGACATAGGCCTTCGGCACGACGTAGCTCGTCAGGAAGTACATCCACGCGATCGCCGAAGGCATCGGGTCGGTGAAGTGGACGATGGCGCGGGTCGGCGAGACGACCTCGACGTCCTTGATCTTGCGCCAGATGAAGCTCGTGTCGAGCTTGCGGCCGCCCTCGGGAACCGGCGCGCGCGGGCGGTCGAAGAAGGAGTAGCGGAAGTCGGCCGCCGTCATGGGGGAGCCGTCGTGGAACACGACGTCGGAGCGGAAGTCGAGGCCGAGCGAAAGGCTCTTGTCGTCGACGTAGCCCCACTTGGTGATCAGCGCCGGACGCACGCTGATGTCCGGGTTCTGGGTGAGGGGCTGGTCGAAGACGCACTTGTAGAGCGACTGGACGGCGGCCAGCGACCGGGCGTTGGGAT
Source organism: Alsobacter sp. R-9 (assembly GCF_054612375.1). Lineage (NCBI taxonomy): Bacteria > Pseudomonadati > Pseudomonadota > Alphaproteobacteria > Hyphomicrobiales > Alsobacteraceae > Alsobacter > Alsobacter sp. R-9. Next base: position 147,788 of record NZ_JBTSWJ010000005.1, read on the forward strand.
CCCACGTCGGCACGTCGGCCGGGAAGGCGATGGTGAGCTGGCCCTTCGCGGCGCCCTGCGCGAGGACGGACGCGGGAACGCCCATGGTGGCGAGGGCGCCGGCCCCGGCTCCCAGCTTCAGGATCGTGCGGCGGTCGAATGCGGTGGTCATGGCTCCCTCCTGCCAGTCTCGGTTGATTGTTTCAGGCCAGTCCCAGTCGGCCGACCGTCTCGGCCAGCTTGCCGCCGCTCTCGTCGGCGAGAGCCGCGCCCCTCAGTTCCGCCAAGGCACGGGCCGGCTGCGGCTGCGCCGCCACGGACCCGAGCAAAGTCACGATGCGCTCGTAGTTGGCCTTCCCCCGGGCGTGGGTGTCGCCGTAGCCCTTCACGAGGTTGCGGCACTCCGCGAACTCGACCGCCAGCGCGTAGTCGCGCGCCGCAATCTCTTCCAGATGCCCGAGCCACGCGTCGAGGTGCCGCTGCTCCGCCTCGTAGCGCAGCGACTTTCGCCGCCACGGCTTGAGGCTCGCAACCGCGTAGAGCTGCAGGAAGCCGCGGATGCTCGTCGTCTTCACGATGCGACCCGACGCGGTCATGCGCTCGATGAGGCGGCGCAGGGGACCCGGCCTCAGCATCATGCGGCCGAGCGAGGCGGGCACCGTCTCCGCGATCTCCTGGAGGCGCGGATGGAGGAACTCGGCGATCTCGAGGATCTGCCCGTCCTTGAGTTGCACCTCCTTGGCGACGCGCTCGAAGCGCGAGGCGCGGATCTTCAGCTCGGCGACACGGATCGTATCCTCGTAGGCCATCCCGAGCGCGAGGTGGCGGGCGGTCTCGGAAAGCAGCGTCCATTGCCCGCCGTCGCGGCCGCCGTCGGCCGTGGCCACGGGTGCGAGCCGCGACAGATAGAGCCGGGCATAGGCCTCGTCCTGGTAGTCCACGAGCCGCGCCACGCCCTGACGGATGATCTCCATCGCCGCGGCCGGGAACGTCTTCTCCGCCTCGGCGACGAGCGCAGGCACGCCGGGAGGCACGGGCGGTTCGGCCCGCCGGCGGGGCGGCTCCTTGACGGGAGCGGGCTCGCGGCCCTGGGAGACGTCGAAGCCCAGCGCGAAGGCCTTCTTCGAGGCCGCGACGCCGACGCCGCCGCGTTCGATGGTCGCCTCGAAAGAGTCGCGGTCGAAGGGCAGCGCGCCGGACCCGGCCAGCGCGCCGAACATGACGGCGCTGATCACGCTGCCCGCCCGGTCCGCGAGCGCGGCCATGTCGAAGGCGACGTAGCGCTGCGCCGCCGTGCGGCACGCGTCGCGAAGCGCGGTCTCGTCGACGCGGCCGTCGCCGAGCGCGAGCTTCTCCGTCATGGCGAAGACGCGATGGGTCGAGGCGATGAGGGTCGTCCGGTCGGGCGTGACGATGCCGCGCTGCACGGCTCGGCCCGCCTCCATGAGCTCGGAGGCGATGACGATGTCGACGTCGCCGGGGACCGGCATCATGGCCAGCACCGGCTGGCGGCCGGCCGCCTCGGCCGCCGCCCGCGGGAACATCTCCAGGTAGTAGATCGTCGCGCCGGTGCGCTGTGCGACGCCGGGCACGGAGGTGGTCTGGGCGATGTAGCCGCCGTGCTCGGCGAGGTTGACGATCCAGTCCGCGAGCACGCCGCCGCCCTCCCCGCCCATGGCGAGGATGGCGATGCGGATGGCGCGCGGCGTGTCGGCGTGGGTCATGCTCGTCTCAGGCGTAGACGTGGGAGCGCCGGGCGAGGCGGCGCTGGAAGAAGCCGATCACCGCGCTGCGGATGCGGTGCCAGCGAAGGTCCTTCTTCGTCGGGTTGTTGACGATGGAGGCGCGGTAGAAGGACGGGCACAGAACCGCGGCGTGGCTCACCTCGCCGCACAGGCCGCAGCCGACGCAGGAGTTGATCACCTGCGTGACAGGATCCTTGCGCAGCGGGTCCGGGTTCGGCGCGATCGTCAACGACGGGCAGCCCGAAAGGCGGATGCAGGAGTGGTCGCCCGTGCAGGTGTCGGCGTCGACGCCGAAGCGCTCGCGCACCACGCGCTTGCCGTCCCTGATGGCCTGGTTCACCTGCGGGCGGACGCGGCGCTGCTTGTTCAGCATGCACTCCGACTGGGCCACGATGACCTTCGGCCCCTTCTCCTCCGTCGTCAGCGCCTCCTTGAGCGTGTCCTTCATCGTCTTGAGGTCGTAGGTGTGCGTGATCGTGCGCGCCCACTCGACGCCGACGCCCCTCACCGCTTTCTCGATCGCGTTCTGGGTCGAGCGCGTCTGGTTCGGGTGGTGCGAGGAGAGGATGTCCTGCCCGCCCGTGGCGGCCGAGTAGCCGTTGTCGACGATGAGGATGACGTTGTCGCTCTTGTTGAAGACGGCATTGCCGACCGACGAGGCGAGGCCGTTGTGCCAGAAGCCGCCGTCGCCCATCACCGAGATGACGCGCTTGTCGGACACCGTGTTGAACGCGGCCGCGCCGGCCCCGCCGAGCCCGTAGCCCATCGTCGTCGCGCCGATGTTGAAGGGCGGCAGGATCGAGAACAGGTGGCAGCCGATGTCGCAGCTGACATGGTGCGGGCCGAGCTCGCGCTCCACCAGCTTCAGCGCCGTGAAGATGGGTCGCTCCGGGCAGCCGGTGCAGAAGGACGGCGGGCGCCCGTGCACCTTGCCGTCGAGGGCGGCGATGGCCGCCTTCCGGCGGTTGTCGCCCTCCGGCGGCGGACCCGACGCCGCGGTCGAGGCGGGCTCGTAGAGGGCCACGAACCTGCCGAAGCCCTCGCGCATCACCGCGCCGGTGTATTCGCCGGCCATCGGCAGGATGTCCTTGCCGTGCACCTTCGTCTGGATGTCGGCGCGCCGCAGGATCGTGTTGACCGCCTGCTCGATGAACTCGGGCTGCCCCTCCTCGACGATGAGGATCGCCTTCTTGCCCGTGCAGAACCGGATGAACTCCGCGTCGACGAGCGGATAGCAGACGTTGAGCACGTAGAGCGGCACGCGGGAGTTGCCGAAGGCGTCGGCGAGGCCGTTGAGCTCCAGGGCCCGCATGGCGGTGTTGTACATGCCGCCCTGCATGACGATGCCGATGGAGGACAGGTCCCCGTCGGTCATGTCGTTCAGCTTGTGGTCCTGGATGAACTTCACCGCGGCCGGCCAGCGCTTCTCGATCTTCTCCTTCTCGTGGAGGTAGCTCGCCGGCGGCAGCACGATGCGGTTCACGTCGCGCGTCGGGTTCTCCATCGCGTCGCGCAGCGTGAAGGAGGGGCGGACGTTGTCCTTCGTCCTGAAGCGGCCGTAGACGTGGCAGGCGCGGATGCGCACCTGCAGCATCACCGGCGTGTTGGAGACCTCGGAGAGCTGGAAACCCTTCTCGACGAGGTCGACGATGGTGGGCAGGTTTGGCTTCGGGTCGAGGAGCCAGATCTGCGACTTCATCGCGAAGGCGTGGCTGCGCTCCTGCATGATGGAGGAGCCCTCGCCGTAGTCCTCGCCGACGATGACCATCGCCCCGCCGCGCACGCCGCCCGAGGCGAGGTTGGCGAGCGCGTCCGACGCGACGTTCGTGCCGACGGTCGACTTGAACGTCACCGCGCCCCGCAGCGGGTAGTTGACCGAGGCCGCGAGCATGGCCGCCGCCGTCGCCTCGCTGGCGCTCGACTCGAAGTGCACCCCGAGGCTCTCGAGGATGTCGTTGGCGTCCGAGAGCACGTCCATCAGGTGCGAGATGGGCGCGCCCTGATAGCCGCCGACATAGGATACGCCGGACTGCAGCAGGGCCTTGGTGATGGCGAGGATTCCCTCGCCGGCGAACTCGTCGCCGTCGCCGAGCCGGAGGCTCTTCACCTCTTCCTTGAAGGAGCGTTCGGCCATGGTGGGGGCTCCATGTCTCTCGTTACGGGCGTCAGCCGCGGCGTCGCGAGCGGAGGGCGCGGCGGCAAGGCCGCGCCCGGTCCCGGTCAGTCGTCCTCGTGCACCAGCGCGATGACGCGCAGCGGGCTGCCCGAGCCGTGCTCGATCTTCAGCGGCGCCGCGACGATGATCGCGCCGGTCGGCGGCAGCTTGTCGAGGTTGCAGAGGCTGGCGAGGCCGAACTTGTTCGACCCGTGCATCAGCGCGTGGGCCGGGAAGGCCGGCTCGAACGAGAAGGCCTGGCCGGCGTCCGTGCCGACCGCCTCGACGCCCCAGCCGTTGACGTCGCGCTCCACCAGCAGCCGCACCGCGTCGGCGTTGGGGCCCGGCACGTGCGGGCCATCGGCCTGCATGTTGAGGAACTTCGCCGGGTCGGTGCGCTTCGACCAGTCCGTGCGCATGAGGACCCAGGCGCCCTTCGGGATCGTGCCGTGCTTCTTCTCCCAGGCGAGGATGTGCTTGGGCGTGAGCAGGAACTTCTCGTCCTTCTTCGCCTCCTTCGAGCAGTCGATCACCACCGCGGGGGCGACGAAGCGCTGCACGGGGACGGTGTCGGTCGCGCCGTCCTTGTAGTCCTTGCCGGTGATCCAGTGGATCGGCGCGTCGAAGTGCGTGCCGGTGTGCTCGCCGAGCGCGATGTTGTTCCAGTACCAGGCGGGGCCCTTGTCGTCGTAGCGGGAGATCTCCTCGATCTCGAACGGCTTCGTCGGCGCGAAGGGCGGCGGCAGCTGGATCACCGGCGTCGACGGACGCAGGGTCTGCGTCAGGTCGATGACCTTGATCTTCTGCTTGGCGATCGCCTTCGCCAGTTTCGTCAGCAGGTCGCTCATGGGTGCCCTCTCCCTCCCAAACCTTGCAGGTTCCGCGCCATCGGGCGCGCGTTCTTCATGGCGTCACAGGACGCGCCCGGGATTGAGGATCCCGGCCGGGTCGAGCGCGTTCTTGATCGTCGCCATCAGCGCCAGCTCGGGCGGCGTGCGCGTCAGCCCGAGATAGGGCTTCTTGGCGCGGCCGATGCCGTGCTCGGCCGAGACGGAGCCGCCGAGCGAGGAGGTGAGGTCATAGACGACCTTCTCGATGGCGAGCTTGATCTGCGGCGAATAGACGGGCGGCATGGCGTTGATGTGCAGGTTGGAGTCGGCCACGTGGCCGAACACCACCCAGATGATCCCGTCGACGATCCTCGGCATGTCGCGGCGCAGCGCCGCCACCGCTTCCGCCATGCGGTTCAGCGGGATCGAGACGTCGAAGCCGACCGCCTTCGGCAGGACCTTGCCGTACTCGTAGACGCTCTCGCGCAGCATCCAGAGCTTGTCGCGCTCGGCCTTCGACTTGGCGATGACGGCGTCCTTCACGAGCCCCTGCTCGTAGAGTTCGGCGAGGAACTGCTCGAAGACCTCCGGCCCGGCCTCGCCGGTGGGTGCCTCGACGAGCAGATAGAGGTCGTGGCCCTGCGGGATCGGGGCGGGGACGCCGATGGTGGTGACGGCGATGCCGTAGAACTCGCTCCACATCGCCTCGAAGACGAGCAGGCCGCCGGGCAGCCTGCGCTCCGCGGCCCGCAGCACCTTCAGGCCGTCCTCGATCGAGTCGACGGCAAGGACGGCCGTCTGCACGCCCTGCGGACGGGCGTGCAGGCCGAGCACCACCCGGGTCACGACGCCGAGCGTTCCCTCGGAGCCGATGAACATCTGCGTCCAGTCGTAGCCGGCGTTGTTCTTCATCATCTTGTTGAGCGAGCGGACCACCTCGCCGTTGGCGAGCACCACCTCCAGGCCGAGCACGTTCTTGCGCGCCATGCCGTAGCGCAACACCTGGTTGCCGCCGGCATTGGTCGAGATGTTGCCGCCGATCGAGCAGGACCCGCGGGCACCGAGGTCGATGCCGCACATCAGGCCGGCCTCCTCGGCCGCCTGCTGAACCATGTAGAGCGGCGTTCCCGCCAGCGCCGTGAGCGTGCTGGAGGCCGTGTCGACCTCCTCGATGCCGACCATGCGCTCGAGCGACAGCGCCACCTCGCCCTCGCCCGGATGGGCGCCGCCGGCGAGGCCGGTCATGCCGCCCTGCGTCACGACCGGCTGGCGGTGGCGGTGGCAGATGGCGAGCGCCTTCGAGACGTCCTGCGTCGAGCGCGGCAGGACCAGCGCGAGGGGGCGCGTGGGGGTGAGGCCGACCTGGTCGTGCCAGTTGCGCTGGGGAATGTCGTCGCCGACCTTCACCAGGTCGGCACCCAGCGCGGCGCGCAGTTCCTCGACGGCGGCATTCATGCGGACGGTCCCCCCATGGTCTTGTCGTTCGGCGTCGCCTCGAAGAGGCATGATGGCGCACCGGCGGCGGCGCACGCCACCTCCCGTGCCGTCGCAGGCCGGTCGAACACGAGCGACGACACGGCCCGCACCATTCCCGTGATGGCGTGGCACACCGGTGTCGGCGACGAGCCGAAACCGGCGGCGAACGGGCTGTTGCGGACTTCGAGACGGATGAGATCGGGCGTGACGTCGAAGCGCCACAGGCCCCAGCCGAGCTGCGGCGCGGTCTCGGCGACGACGCGGGCCAGTTCGACGCCCTCCCCGCCCATGGTGCGGTAGGCGCGGGCGCTGTCGGATCCCTGCTCGAAGATGGACGCCTCCAGCGCATCGAGCGCCTCTGCCCGGGCCTGCGGCGGGAGGCGGCGGAACACGCCCATCAGCGCCTCCGGCCGAATCAGCATGTAGCGACGCGTCTGGTCGAGGATCTCGCCCCGGACGTCCGTCCAGGCCAGCCGCTCGCGGAAGGCGCTGGCGCTCATGGCCGGGCCTCGCTCGCGCTACCGGGCACGTAGCCGGCGCCGTTGGCAAGCTTCGCCGCTGGGGACGCCCCTTCGGCGGCGGGAGCGGGCTTCGGTTCCGCAGGAAGGCTGGGCGGCTGCGGCGTTCGGGCCGCGAAGCCGGCCGTCGCCTGCCCGAAGCCACGCGCGACGAGGTCGATGTCGTTGCACGTCACCACCATCCGGTAGCCCTTCTCGCGGCGGGCGCGGGCGGCGTCGAGCGATCCGGTGAAGGTGCCGCACAGCGTCCACTCAGCCCTGCAGGCGGCGTGGACGGCGGCGCAGGCCACCTCGTGACGTGCATCGAAGGTGGGGAACGTGCCGAGCGACAGCGCGAGGTCGCCCGTGCCGATGAACACCATGTCGACGCCGTCGACCGCGGCGATCTCGCGGGCGTTCCGAACGCCCTTGGCGGTCTCGATCATGACCACGACGACGATGCCGCGGTTGGCGCCCTCGACGTAATCCACGAAGTCCGACAGCGGCCGCACGCCGCCCCCGGAGCGCGAGCCGCGCGGCGGATAGAGCGCGGCGTCCACCGCCTTGCGCGCCTGCTTCGCCGTCTCGACGAGCGGCACGATGACGCCCTCGGCGCCCGCGTCGAGCGCCTGCCCGATGGCCATCGGCGAGTTCTCGGCCACGCGGACGAGCACCGGGATGTCCGACGGCACGGCACCGATCGCCTGCTCCATCGTCGTGCGCTCCCACAGGCCGTGCTGCAGGTCGAGGACGATGGCGTCCGGCCGGGCCTTCGCGGCGAGCTCGGCCATGGCGACGCTGCCGAGGGAGAGCCACGTGACCCCGAGCGTGTCGCCGCGGTCCAGCCGGTATCGGAGCGTGGGTCGGCGGGGGTCGAACATCCGGATACTCCTACTCGACGCTCTTGTACTGGCCGTCGCCGTAGACGAGCGCCTTGGAGCCCTCCGGCCCGAGGTGCACGTCGCTGACGCGGCCGATGACGATGTGATGGGAACTCCAGTCCATCACCTGCGCCACCTGGCACTCGAAACTGACACGGGCGCCGACGAGCAGCGGCACGTCGTGGTCGCTGCGCACCCAGTGCCCGAAGGTGAAGCGGTTCGGCCCGCGCACGCCGGTCTGGCCACCGAACGCTCGCGCCACGTCCATCTGGTCGTCGGCCAGGACGTTGACGCTGAACTCGACCCCCTCCCTCAGCGCGGGGGCGATCGAGGCGTTGCGGTTGACGCAGACGAGCAGCGAGGGCGGGTCGACGCTGAGCGAGCAGACGGCCGTCGCCGTGAGCCCCACCGCCATCCCCTCGTGGCCCTGGGCCGCGACCACGGTGACCGCGCCGACGAGCGAGCGCATGCCCTGCTTGAAGGGGGCCTGTCCGACGGTGCGGGGCGCGCGCATCAACATGAGGGCCTCAGTGGGTCCGCAGCCCGGCCTGCTTCATCAGCGGCAGGACGCGGTCGCAGAAGAACGGCAGCTCGTAGGTGTAGTTGACGAAGGTCAGGGCGGCGCCCGCATAACCCTCGTTCGAGATGCGGACCATGTCCTCGACGATCTTCTCCGGCGTGCCGACGAGCGGGTAGGACCCCGCGCCGCCGGCGAAGCGCTGGCGGTAGAGATCGTAGGCGCCCTTGTCGTGGGAGTTCGAGAACTCCTTCTTTCCGGCCATGTGCGCGTCGACGGCGGCGTGGTCGGCCTCCGTCACGGCGTAGCGGTGGTAGTAGTCCTCCGCCTCCTTCTGCGTCTCGCGGCAGACGACGTGGCATACGGTGTAGATGCCGACCTGCCGGCCGAAGTGCTGCGAGCGCTCGCGGATATCGGCGACGTGGCGGCGGCCGTCCTCGATGTCGGTGAAGGTGGAGAACAGATAGTCGCAGTACTTCGCCGCGAAGTCGCGGCCGGGCCCGCCGAAGGCGGCGTTCATGGTGACGGGGCGCGGCACCTGCACGCTGGCCGGGCGGCTGACGACGCCCTTGAGGTCGTAGTACTCGCCCTTGAAGTCGAAGGGCTCGTTCGACGAGTAGCAGCGCTCGATGATGTCGACCCACTCGGCCGCCTGGACGTAGCCCTTCTCGCCCAGCGCCACGCCGAACATGGCGAACTCCTGCGGGTTCCAGCCGCAGACGATGTTGAGGCCGGCGCGGCCCTTGGAAATGTGGTCGACCGTGGCGAGCGCCTTGGCGGCGTAGAGAGGATGCACGATCGGGACGTGCACGGTCATGAACAGGCCGATGCGCTCCGTGGCGCTCGCGAGGCCTGCGGCCCAGGTGAACGTCTCGAACGACCACTCGCGCACGCGGTTCTTGCCGCCGAAGCCCTTCCACCGGGCGATGGGCAGGAAGAACTCGATGCCGGCCCGGTCGGCGATGCCGACGGCGTTCAGGTTGTCGTCCCAGCGGGCGCGCCAGCGCTCCGGCACGTCGGTGATCGCGAGGCCGCCGTCGGCGTTGGCGGAGAAGACCCCCAGCTTGAAGCGGTTCGGCCCCTTCAGCGGGTGCGGCTTGACGATCATGGTCTCTGTTCCTCAGCGAGGGCGGCGCTTCTGGAGGCCGGCGGGGGAGACCCGTCCTCCCTCTCGAGTTCGGCCTTGCGGACGGCAAAGAAGGCCTGCTCGGCCGCGGCCATGAAGGTCGACATCCGGTCGGCCGCCGCCACGGGATCGCGGCGGACGAAGGCATCGTAGAGTCCCTCCAGCCCGTCGGCCACGACCTTGCGGGTCACCGGATCGCGCAGCGTGCCGAGGCGGACCGTCTGCACGTGATCGACGAAGCGGGCGATGGTGTTGGCGAGCCGCACGTTGTGCACCGCCCCGAGCCATGCAGCCCGGAACCGGATGTTGGCGGCGATGAGACGGTCGACATCGTCGGCGCGGGCGGCGGCGCGGGCCTCCTCGATGGCGGCCTTGAGCGCCTTGGCGGTCAGGGCGTCGAGGTCGCGCGCGGCGTTCGCGGCGGCGCGCGGCTCCAGCAGACGGCGAACCTCGAAGATGTCGCGGATGTCGTCGAGCGTCAGCTTCGGCACCATGAAGCCGCGCGTGGTGCCGACGAGATAGCCCTCGTTGGTCAGGCGAAGAAGCGCCTCGCGGACCGGCATCCGCGACGTGCCGTAGGCGCTGGCGATCTCGGTGTCGACGAGACGGTCGTCCGGCCCGATGTCGCAGTGCTGCAGCCGCTCGCGCAGGTCGGCGTAGATCCGTTCGCTCAGGCTGTCGGGCTTGGCGAGCCTGACCGGGCCTTCGGAGGATGCGCTGAGCCGTCGCGCCATGGGCCGCCATGCGGTTGCAGTGGATCCTGAATACCGTATACAGTTTGTCGATCAGCCGTCAACGTGACGCGGTTGCGGCGTCGCAGGGGGAGACGACCCGCATGGCACAGCCCGGCCCCGCAATGGCCCCGGATGCCCGGACGATGGCACGGCTCGGCGAGATCCTCGCCTTCGACACGGTCTCCCGCAATTCGAACCTCGCCTGCATCGACTGGGCGCGGGCACACATGGAGGCGCACGGCGCCACCTGCCGCCTCGACTTCAATGACGACCGGACCAAGGCGAACCTCTTCGCCACGTTCGGCGAGGGGCCCGGCGGGATCGTGCTGTCGGGCCATGTCGACGTCGTGCCCGTCGACGGGCAGGCCTGGACCGTGGATCCGTTCGCACTGACGGTCCGCGACGGCAAGGCCTATGGCCGCGGCGCCTGCGACATGAAGGGCTTCGACGCGGTGGTGATGGGCCACGTCCCCGACTATGCCGCCGCGGCGGCTGCCGCCGGCGAGCCGATCCATGTCGCCTTCACCTACGACGAGGAGCAAGGCTGCCTCGGCATCCCGCGGCTGATCTCCGCGCTGGAGGCGTGGGACATCCGCCCGCGCGGCGCCATCATCGGCGAACCCACCTCCATGCGGCTCGTCAGCGCCCACAAGGGCGGCTACGTCTGGCGCTGCCGCGTGACAGGCAAGGCGGCGCATTCATCGCTGACGCACCAGGCGGTCAACGCCATCGAGTACGCGGCGCGGATCGTCGCCCGCATCCAGGACATCAGCGACCGGGAGCGGACGTCGGGCCTGCGCGTCGAGGGTTTCGACGTTCCGTTCACGACGATCTCGACCAACCTCTTCTCGGGAGGAAACGGCCCGAACATCGTGCCGGCGCTGGCCGAGTTCCTGTTCGACTACCGCTACGTGCCGGGCTTCGACCCCGACACCATCATCGGGGAGCTGAGGGCGCTGGCGGCGGAGCTCGAGCCGCGGATGAAGGCGATCGACCCGGAGGCCGGCATCGCCTTCCTGCCCGTCAACCACATCCCTGCACTCGACGCGAGCCCGGAGGACGCCGTTTTCGGGCTCGTTCACGGCCTCCTCGAGGACCGGACCGTCGAGAAGGTCGCCTACGGAACAGAGGCGTCGTTCTTCCAGCGCTACGGGGTGCCGAGCGTCGTCTGCGGTCCGGGCTCCATCGCGCAGGCCCACAAAGCCGACGAGTTCGTCACGCTCGACCAGCTCGCCGCCTGCGACCGGATGATCGACGGGCTGCTGCATGCCATGGCCCGCCGGGGCGTTTGACAGCGGCGGGCGGGGGCGACACAAGCAGACCATGTCGGACACCATGCGCAAGACGCGAGCCACGCGGTCCGCCGGCCGGGCATCCCCGGCGGGACTGGCGACGCGCCGCGCGGTCGCACCGGCCGACGAGACGCCCGCGGTCGACCTGGAAACGCGCGTCGGCGCCGACCACCACCTATCCGTGCGGCTGTGGCTGCGCATGCTGTCGTGCACCAACATCATCGCGGCCGAGCTGCGCCGACGGCTGCGCGAGGAGTTCGATTGCACGCTCCCGCGCTTCGACCTGATGGCGCAGCTGGAGCGAGCGCCGGACGGGCTGAGCATGTCCGAGGTGTCGCGCCGGATGATGGTGACGAACGCCGCCATCACCGGCCTTACCGACCGGCTCGTGCAGGACGGGCACGTGGAGCGGGTCGGCGACAGCGCCGACCGCCGGGCCTTCCGCGTGCGGCTGACGCCGGAGGGCCGGCGCTACTTCCTCGCGATGGCCCGCAAGCACGAAGGCTGGGTGGTCGAGCTGTTCTCCGGGCTCGACGACCGCAAGAAGTCGCAGCTGCGCGATCTCACCGGCGAACTCAAGCGCAACCTGCGGAACGCCTGAGCGCCTACCGCGCCACCTTCGCGGCGGCCGCGAGCACGGTCTCCACCAGCTCGGGCACGGACGGACCGCCACAGATGGTCAGCCTGTCGGGGATCGTGATCCGCTTCGACGCGGGATAGCGTGCCGCCATGGCCGGATGGACGAGGAGGGCCGAACCCTGGTCCTCGGCGGAATCGTCGCCGTCCGAGACCACGAGGAAGTCGGGTCCCGCCCGGAGCAGGGCCTCCAGCGAGACGAAGCCTCCCTCCGAGAGGCCGAGGCCGGGCGCAGCGTCGGCGAAGCCGGCCGCCTTCAGGATGGAGACCGTCAATCCGCCCGAGGCGGGCACGTAGCCGCGGCGCTCGAACAGCAGGACGCTCCGCCCCGTGCGCGGCGCGGCGCGGGCCCGACCGAGGGCCTCGTCGATCCCCGCGACCAGCGCCTCGCCGCGCTCGGGGTGGCCGAGGCGGGAGGCGAGGGTCCGGATCTGCGCCCGACCGTCGTCGAGCGAGGTCCACGGGCCGAGTTCGAGCACGGCCAGCCCCTGCCGTCTCAGCATCTCGCGCGTCGCGCGGCTGTCATAGGGGCCGATCAGGACGAGGTCCGCAGAGAGGCGCGCGATGTCCTCGCCGCTGCCCCGGTTCTGCGGCAGCCCGCGGGCTAATGCGGCCATGTAGGAGAAGCGGGCGTCTGTCGCGAAAGGACTCAGCGAAGCGATCTGCTCGCGGTCGGCGAGCGCCAGCAGCAACTGGTCCGTGCAGAGGTTGGCGGATACGACGCGCCTCGGCGCCTGTTCAGCAGCGGCGTGGGCAACGCCGAGAAGCAGGGCCAGCGCGACCGCGCCGCTGCGTAGAAATGCGGACGTTGTTCCCAAGTCACACCGGTGGGGCTCGACCAAAGATGGCATTTCCGTGGCTTGCGGCCGACGGTCGCAACCCGTAACCATAAGGGGGCATGGGTGCCCCGGGTTCAAGCCGGGGTGAAACGGGAATGCGGTCGGATCCTCCGGGATCGATGCCGCAGCTGCCCCCGCAACTGTAGGCGGTGTGCCTTCTCCAGACGGCCACTGGGCGCGAGCGCCCGGGAAGGCGGAGGGAGGCGGAAGCCGCGAGCCAGGAGACCGGCCCGTGCTGTGTTCAACCCCGGATCCGTCGGAGGGACGGATGGAGGATAACCATGCACGCCGTACCCCGGCGTCGTGCATCCATGCACGGCGCACAACCTCCGATTGCCCCTAGCCGGGCCACAGGACGTCCCGCGCTGGCCGCTCTCGTCGCGGCCGGCCTCGCCGCCCCGGCCCTGCCGGCCCTGGCGCAGGACAGTGGCGAGAACGCCATCGTCGTCACGCCCTACCGCTCCCCCACCGCGATCAGCCGGGCCGGAACGGACATCACCGTCGTCAATCGCAAGGACATCGAGGAGAAGGGGCAGCGCAACATCCTCGACGCGATGCGCGGTCTTCCCGGCGTCGACGTCCGCCAGGCCGGCAACATCGGCAACATCGCCTACGTGACGCTGCGCGGATCCTCGCCCGGCCAGACGCTGATCCTCGTCGACGGTGTCCGCATGGGCGACACGACCTCGACCGACGGCTCCTTCGACTTCGGCACGTTCAACGCCACCGACATCGAGCGGATCGAAATCCTCAAGGGCCCGCAGTCCGCTCTCTACGGGTCCGACGCCATGGGCGGCGTGATCAACATCATCACCCGCAAAGGCAGCGGCCGGCCGAAGGGCTACGTCTCCGTCAACGGCGGCAGCTACGGATCGAAGGGCCTGCAGGCCGGCGTCTCGGGCGGCACTGAGACGCTGTCCTACTCCTTCTCGCTCAACGGGCAGGACACGACCGGATTCAGCAGCTACGGCTACCGCATCGGCCGCATCCCGCAGGTCCTGGAGAACGACAACTCGTCGAAGCTCGCCGGCACCGGGCGCATCGGCTGGAAGCCGGCCGACAACGTCGAGTTCGAGATCGGCGGGTCGAGCTTCTATACCTTCATCCAGTTCGACGACAACGCGGCCGACAACCCGCTGAACAAGCAGCAGGCCTACGTCTCGGCCGGCTACACCAAGGCGACGATGACCGGCTTCGACGGCCTGCTGCGGTCGAGCCTCCTCGTCTACCTCAACCGGACGGATCGGTTCACCAACACGTGGTTCCCTCCGGGCTTCTTCCCCGCCTTCTATGGCTCGACCGACTACCGTGGCACGCGCACGGGCGTGGAATGGCAGAACGACCTGAAGCTCGGGAACTATGGGCTGCTGATCTTCGGGCTCAAGTCGGAGACGGAAGCCGGCTACGCCAAGTACGGCGACGTTCCGCGCAACAAGTCCACCCAGACGATCTTCCTCGACGACACCCAGACGACGAACTCGGCCTTCACACTCTGGCAGGTGCCGGTGGGTGAGCGGCTGAGCCTGTCGTTCGGCGGCCGCGTGGACGACGTGACGACGGCCGGGACGTTCTGGACCTGGCGGACTACGGCCGCCTACCTGCTCGACGAGTACGGCACGAAGCTCCGCTCCAGCGCCGGCACCGGCGCGAAGGCGCCGACGCTCTACCAGAAGTTCAACACAGGCGACCCCAACGGGACCGACGACCTGCAGCCGGAGCATTCGATCGGCGTCGACGCCGGGATCGACCAGCGCTTCATGAACGGCCGCCTGACCTTCTCGGCGACGGCGTTCTACAACCGCTATCGGGATCTCATCGACTTCCGGTGGCTGCCGGGGTTCAACTTCGAGTACTTCAACGTCGCCCGCGCCGTGACGGCAGGCGTCGAGACCTCGGCCTCCTACGTCATCGTTCCGGACGAGTGGAGGCTCAACGCCAGCTATACCTACCTCTACGCCGAGAACCTCGAGACCAACACGCCGCTCCTCCAGCGCCCGCGCAACAAGGCCAGCGTCGGCCTCGTCTACACGGGCATCAGGAACCTGGAGATCGAAGGCCGCCTCATCGGCGTTTCGTCCCGCTACGACTTCCTGTCGCAGGACCTCGTGACCAACGACATCACGCGCGTGAAGCTGGCGCCCTATGCGCGGCTCGACGCATGGGTGCGCTACAAGGTCGACGACACGTGGTCGCTGTTCGCCAACGCGGTCAACCTGACGAACGCCCACTACCAGGAGGCCTACAACTACGGTACCGCAGGGCGGTCGTTCTACGCGGGGATCCGGGCGCAGTGGTGAGCAGCGAGGCAGCCGGGGCATGAGCATGGCGGCGGGAGCGCATCCGGCCGCTCGCGGAGCGGGAGACATCGGGCTCCTCGCCGGCCTCGTCGGCCTGCTCCTGCTGCTGATGCTGGTGTCGCTGGCGGTCGGTCCCGCCGGGCTCACGCTGCCCGAGGTCGTCCAGGGGCTCGTCGCCGGCGACGGGGTCGAGGGCCTCGTCATCCGCGACATCCGGCTGCCGCGCACTCTTCTCGCCGCCATCGTCGGCGCGACGCTGGGCATCGGCGGCGCCGCGCTCCAGGGGCTTCTGCGCAACCCCCTCGCCGACCCCGGCCTGTTCGGCGCGCCGCAGGCGGCAGCGCTCGGGGCCGTCATCGTCCTCTATGCAGGCCTTGCGGGCGCGCTGTCCTTCGCCCTGCCGGCAGCCGCCATCGCCGGAGCGGCGCTGTCGGTGATGCTCGTCGTGACCGTGGCCGGGCGCGATCCCGGCATCACGGTGCTGCTGCTCGCCGGCCTCGCCGTATCGAGCCTCGCGGGGGCCGGGACGTCGGTGGCTATCAACCTGTCGAGCAATCCCTTCGCCATCACGGAGATCGTGTTCTGGCTGCTGGGGTCCTTCGAGGACCGGTCGTTCCGCCACGTGCTGCTCGCGGCGCCCTTCGCGGTGGCGAGCTGGGCGCTGATCCTGTCGCAGGGGGAGGCGCTCAGGGCGCTGACGTTGGGCGACGAAGCGGCCGAGAGCCTCGGCGTGCCGGTGGCCCGGGTCCGGCTCCTGCTCGTCGCCGCGGTCGCCGTCGGCGTCGGGGCCTGCGTGGCGGTGACCGGAGCGATCGGCTTCGTGGGGCTCGTCGCCCCGCACCTCGTGCGCGGCGCGGTCGGCGCCGATCCGCGGCGCGTGCTGGTGCCATCGGCGCTTGCCGGCGCCGCGCTGACGCTCGCCGCCGACATCGCGACGCGGCTGATCCCCGCCACCACCGAGCTCAAGGTCGGGGCGCTGACGGCCATCATCGGCGTGCCGTTCTTCCTGTGGATCGTCTCCCGCAGCCGGGGGATGTTCGGCGGAGCGCCGGCATGACGGCGCAGCCGCTTCTCATCGCCGAGAAGGTGCGGGTCCTGCTCGGATCGCGCGTTGCCGTGCAAGGAATTGATCTACGGTTGTCGCGCGGCGAGTTCGCGTGCGTCGTCGGCCCCAACGGGGCCGGCAAGACGACGCTCCTGCGCGCGCTGGCCGGGCTGGTCGCGCACGAGGGCAGCGTACAGGTCGGCGTGGCGCCAGTGCGAGGGTTGCGTCCGGCCGAGCGGGCGCGCCGCGTCGCCTACCTGCCGCAGTCGGGAGCGGTGTCCTGGCCGCTGCCCGTGCGCGACGTCGTGGCCCTCGGGCGGATGCCGCACGGGGCCCGGATCGACGCGCTCGCGCCGGCGGACCTGGCCATCGTCGCCGATGCCATCGCACGAACCGGCCTCGAGGGCTTCGAGACGCGGCTCGCCACGGCCCTCTCCGGCGGCGAGCGCGCCCGCGTGCTGCTGGCGCGCGCCCTGGCGGTCGAGGCCGACGTGCTGCTGGCGGACGAGCCCGTGGCCTCGCTCGATCCCCGCCACCAGCTGGCGATCATGGGAGTCCTGCGGGCCGAGGCGCGGCGCGGGCGCGCGGTGGTGGCCGTGCTGCACGACCTGGCCCTCGCGGCGCGCTACGCGGATCGCATCGTGATGATGGAGGACGGTGCCGTCGTCGCCGACGGTTCGCCCCGTGACGTGCTCGATTCCGCCCGGATCGCCGCCGTCTTCGGCATCGACGCGATCACGGAGGACCGGGACGGTCGCCCACTCGTGATCCCGTGGTCCATTTCACGTCGCTGAGGGTGG
Source organism: Alsobacter sp. R-9 (assembly GCF_054612375.1). NCBI lineage: Bacteria > Pseudomonadati > Pseudomonadota > Alphaproteobacteria > Hyphomicrobiales > Alsobacteraceae > Alsobacter > Alsobacter sp. R-9. The sequence goes on from NZ_JBTSWJ010000005.1 coordinate 164,637, forward strand.
TAAATCTTGACGATTGACGCCAATCGTCATAGATAAAGGCCCTCGGGGGAGACGGGAGAGCCATGTCCGACATCGCGGAGCACAAGGACGTCGACACGCGCTGTCGCATCATAGCACAGGCGGAGCGCTTCTTCCGCACCTTCGGCTACCAGAAGACGACCGTCGCCGACATCGCCAAGGCCCTGAAGATGAGCCCGGCGAACGTGTATCGCTTCTTCGATTCGAAGAAATCGATCAACGAGGCCGTGGCCCGACAGCTGATGGGCGAGGTGGAGGCCGCGCTGCAGGCGATCGCCGACGAGCACGGACCGGCCCAGGACCGGGTCGCACGGTTCGCCCGCACCATGCACCAGATGAACGCGTCGCGTTACGTCGGCGACCGGATGATGCACGAGATGGTGTCGGTCGCCCTCGACGAGAGCTGGTCGATCGTGCACGAGCATCTGGTGCGGGTTCGCAGGATGATGGCGAAGATCATCGCCGACGGCGTGGCTCAGGGCGTCTACACGGCAACGGACCCGATGGCGGCCGCAGGGTGCGTGCATGCCAGCCTCGTCAAGTTCTGCCATCCGCAGCTGATCGCCCAGTGCGCGGAAGGCGACCCGGGTCCCGACATCGACACGATGATCGGATTCATCCAGCGCGGGCTCGGCGCGCAGACCTGATCCGGCACAGCCGGCGGTCGATTGACATCGCCGGCTGCCGGACGGATACCCCAAGCCATGAGCGCACTCACCAGCCTCGGCCGGCACAAGAAGGCGGCGGTGGTCCTGCACGACGCGGTGGTGACCGCGGCGGCGTTCACCAGCACCTTCTTCCTGCGCTTCGAGGGACCGATCCTCGACGAGCGGCTGCCCTACCTGCCGTGGCTGGTGCCGCCGTTCGTCGCGCTCGCCGCGCTGGTGTACTGGTTCTTCGGCCTCTACCAGTCGCGCTGGCGCTTCGCCTCGATCCCGGACCTGTCCAACATCGTCAAGGCGGTGACGGTCCTCGCCGTCGCGCTCCTCGTGCTCGACTACCTGCTCGTGGCGCCGACGGCCTATGGCGGCTTCTTCTTCGGCAAGATCTTCATCTTCCTCTACTGGATGGTGCAGATCTTCGCGCTCGGCGGGCCGCGGATCGTCTACCGCTACGCGCGCTACATGCGCTCGCGCGAGCAGGGCGCGCGACGCGGCACATCCCCGGCGCTCGTGGTGGGGCGCAGCGCCGAGGCGGAGATCGTGCTGCGCGCCATGGAGGCCGGGCAGATCAAGCGTTTCCACGCCGTCGGCATTCTGTCCACGCGCGATGGCGATCTCGGCCAGACGATCCGGGGCGTGCCGGTGCGCGCCCACGTGCGCCGGCTGGAGGCCGTCGTCGCGGATTTCGTCGAGCGGGGCCAGTCGCCTCGCCGTCTCATCGTGACACCGTCGGCTCTCGCGCCCGATGCCCAGCCAGAAGTTCTCCTCGCCGCATCGCGCAGGCTCGGCCTCAGCGTCATGCGGTTCCAGACGATGGATGACACCGCCGCAGGCGACGTCGCCATGGCGCCGGTGGAGATCGAGGACCTGCTCCTGCGCCCGACGGTGGAGACCGACCGCGGCCGGCTGGACCGCCTCGTCCGCGGGCGCCGCGTGCTCGTCACCGGCGGTGGCGGCTCGATCGGCAGCGAACTTGCCCTGCGCATCGCGGCCTTCGCGGCCGCCGACCTCGCCATCGTGGAGAACGCCGAGCCGGCGCTCTACCAGATCACCGAGGCGCTGACGCGGCTCGACACGCCGACGCGGGTGCACGGGATCATCGGAGACGTGCGCGACCGCGACAGGATGCATCGGGTGATGGCCGAGTTCCGGCCCGACCTCGTGTTCCACGCGGCGGCGCTGAAGCACGTGCCCTACCTCGAGCAGGACTGGGACGAGGCGATCAAGACCAACGTCGTCGGGTCCGTGAACGTCATGGACGCCGCCGCGGCCGCGGGCGTGCGGACGATGGTGATGATCTCGACCGACAAGGCCATCGAGCCGGTGTCGATGCTCGGCGCGACCAAGCGCTTCGCCGAGATGTACGCCCAGGCGCTGGACGCCCGTTTCGCCGCCGAGGGCAAGGGCGATGCACCGCGCTTCGTCTCCGTGCGCTTCGGCAACGTGCTGGGCTCGAACGGGTCCGTCGTGCCGAAGTTCAAGGCGCAGATCGCCCATGGCGGGCCGGTGACGGTGACCCACCCCGACATGGTGCGGTACTTCATGACGGTGCGGGAGGCGGCGGAGCTGGTGCTCACCGCGGCGTCGCATGCCGATACCGACATGCGGGCGGCGGCTGCCGTGGAGGCGGGGGACCGCCCGTCCGTCTACGTCCTGAAGATGGGACAGCCCGTGCGCATCCTCGAACTCGCGGAGCGCATGATCCGGCTCGCCGGCTTCGAGCCCGGCACCGACATCGAGATCGCGTTCACCGGCGTCCGGCCGGGCGAGAGGATGCACGAGATCCTTTTCGGCAAGGAGGAGCCGACGGTCGAGACGGGCGTCGCCGGCGTCATGGCAGCGAAGCCGTTCTTTGCCGATGCGGACCGGATGGGCGCCTGGATCGAGCGGCTCAAGCGAGCGGTCGCGGACCACGATCGTGCCGCTGGCGAGGCCGTGCTGGCGGAGGCCGTTCCGGCCCTCAGCCGCGACGTTCCGGCGCCAGCCAGCGCTCAATCCCTTCCCGTGTCGACCCCACGGGTGGCCGCCAACCCTGCCTGACGAGCCGCCCTGGGCTCGCGACCAGCGGGCCTGCGACGCGGTCCCAGGCATCCCCGAGCCCGGCGAGGCGCAGCCCGGCGGCCAGAAGGGCCGACGGCAGCGGCAACAGCATCGGCGAACGACCCATGGCCTGGCGCATGATGCGCACCAGCTCGGCAAGGCTGACGGGAGCGGGATCGGCCACGATGAACGGGCCGCGCAGCGGCTCCGGCCGCTCGAGAGCGAACGCGGCCGCGTCGCAGACCGACCTCGCGGCGACCAGCGAGCGAGGAGCGTCGAGCCCCGCGAGCGGGAGCGGGACCGGCAGCCTCGCAAGCGAAAGGAGGCGGGCGACATTGCCCTTCACGCCGGGACCGTAGATGACCACCGGCCGCAGCGCCGTCACCGCGAGGTCGAGACGCGCGAGGCCTTCCTCCGCGGCGATCTTCGAGCGTCCGTAGGCATCGGTCGGGCGAGGCGCGTCGTCCTCAGTCAGGACGCCCGGCGCGGTCGGACCGGCCTGCGCCCGGATCGAGGAGACGAACACGAAGCGCCCGACGCGGCCCGCGGCGGCCTCGCCCAGGGCGAGTGTCGCGTCAGTATTCACGCGCCGGTAGAGATCCTCGTCCAGCCCCGGCCCGACATGGGCGATCGCCGCCGAATGGACGACGGCATCGACCCCCTCCAGCAGCGGGCGCCAGTCGCACGAGCCGCCGAGATCGGGCCCGGCCACGGTTTCCACGCCCGGTCCGAGGTCGAGCGGCTGCCGGAGCGGCGCGCGCACCTCCCAGCCCGTCGCCACGAGGGCCGGCACGAGCTGCCGGCCGAGAAAGCCCGACGCGCCGGTGACGAGGACCCTGCCTGGGCGGCGGGGCCCGCTCACGCGGCCACCGCCGCGCGCGGCCGCACGAGATCGGCCATGAGGATGGCGACGACGGCCACGGCTGCGCCACAGGCCGCAAGCACGCTGCCAACGGATCCCGCGAAGGCAGCCGCGATGGCCAGCGCCCCCAGCACGAGGTTCGCGGCGAAGATCCGGGTGACGATACCGCTGACGGTCAGGCCCCGGCCGGTCGCGCGTTGATAGAAATGCGTCCGGTGGGCCTCCCAGACCTTCTCGCCGCGGGCGAGGCGGCGCAGAAGCGTGATCGTGGCGTCGGCCAGATAGTAGAGCGGGAGGATCGCGGCGGACGCGAGCGCGCCCTGTCCGCCCAGGCGCACGAGAGCATAACCGGCAAGGAGGCCGATCGGGAGGCTGCCGACGTCCCCGAGGAAAAGCCGGGCGACCGGCCTGTTGTACGGCGCGAAGCCGAGCAGGGATCCGGCGAGGGCGGCGGCGACGACCGCCGCTGCCGCGGGCGCGATGCCCAGCACTCCCAGCAGCACGACCACGGCGGACAGCGGCACGAACTGCGCCGCCGTGATCCAGTCGATGCCGTCCATGAAGTTGGTCAGGTTGACGAACCACAGCCCCCCGATCACGAGCAGGCCCCGCTCGATGCCCGCGGGCAGCAGGCCCGGCAGAAGGCGGACCTCGGCCGGCAGCGCGGCCACCGTGGCGCCGACGGCGAGCAACTGGACGAGGAAACGCGGCAGGGCCGGCAGGGGCCGGATGTCGTCCCAGGCGCCGAGGACCGCCAGCACCACCGCCGATGCGAGAAGAACGGCGAGCGACCGGATCTCGTCCGCCGCCGGGGGACGGAGAACCGCCAGAAGAGCCAGGGTCACGACCGTCACGCCGACGACGGCGATCCCTCCCCCCTGCGGCGTGGGCTCGCGGTGGCTCGAGCGGGCATTCGGCCGCGCCAGGGCGTAGCGGCGCAGGAGCGGCATCAGCGGCGGGATGACCAGCGCCGCCGCCGCCGCGCAGGCGAGCGTCACCCCGGCGAGAGCCGGGACAGAGAGCAGCGTGTCGAAGTCGGTCATCAGCGCCGCACCTCCATGCCCGGCGATCCGGCGGCACCATAGCCAAGCCGCGACCGGCGACAAGCGGATTGCCGAACCCCGACATGCGGCGATTATCCGGTGCAACGTGTCCCCGGGAGCACTCCCTCCGCCGCCCCGCTGCCCTATGTTGGTGCCATGAGCATTCGCGTCGACGTCGCCCAGGATCCCGTCACCCGCCACGTCACCGGCAGCCGGATCGACGAGGTCTTCGCCCTCGTCATGGACCTCCCTCACCGCAAGCCGGCCGTCTCCCTGCCCCGGCGCCTCGACAGCCTGTTCCGGGAGCTCTCGCACCACGAGCCGGCGCGCCATCCCGACGACATCGAGGACCTGATCTGGGCGCACTGGATCTCGCACCCGGATTCCTCGGCCTCCGGTTCGATGGCCATCGCCATCGAGGCGATGGGCGCCGGGGCCCTCGACCTCGCCCTTCCGGTGCTCGACGACCTCGTGGAGGCGTTCCCGGACTGGGCGGAGGCCTGGAACAAGCGCGGCACGCTTCACTTTGTCGAGAAGCGGGACGCGGCGGCGGTCGACGACATCGCCCGCGCGCTTCAGCTCGAGCCGCGTCACTTCGGCGCGGTGTCCGGGTTCGGCCAGGTCTGCCTCCGGCAGGGACGGTTCGCGGAAGCCAAGGCGGTGTTCCAGGTGGCGCTGCGCATCAATCCGCATCTCGAAGGGCTTCGCGAAGCCATCGTGGAGATCGGCGACACCGACCGGGGCCTGCTCCATTAGGTCGCGGGCGCGACATTGTCCGTCGCGTCTGCGTGGATTGCGTGCCGCATTAAAACGAGATTAGTTTCTCCCCAGAACGCCCCTCGGACAGGCCATGAGGGCGCGACAATCGATCCAGAGGGGAGAACGATGAGCCTGAACGCGAAACGGGGACTGCTGGGACTGGGCCTCGCGGCCCTGCTGATGGGCACCACGGCGGTGTCCGCCAAGACACTCGTGTACTGCTCCGAAGGCAGCCCGGAGAACTTCACGCCGGCGCTGAACACCACGGGCACGAGCTTCGACGCCGCCCGCCCGGTCTACAACCAGCTTGTCGAGTTCGAGCGCGGCTCGACCAAGGTGGTCCCCGGCCTCGCCGAGAGCTGGACCGTCAGCGAGGACGGCACCGTCATCACCTTCAAGCTGCGCAAGGGCGTGAAGTTCCACAGCGTCACCGGCTTCAAGCCGACGCGCGACTTCAACGCCGACGACGTCCTGTGGTCGTTCAACCGCCAGTGGAAGGCTGACCACCCGTACGCGAAGATTTCCGGCGGCAAGTACGACTACTTCGCCGACATGGACATGCCCAAGCTGCTCAAGAGCATCGAGAAGAAGGACGACTACACGGTCGTCATGACGCTCAACGAGCCGAACGCGCCGATCATGGCCAACCTCGCCATGGACTTCGCGTCGATCCACTCTGCCGAGTATGCGGACCAGCTGCTCAAGTCCGGCAAGCCGGAGACGTTCGACCAGGTTCCCGTCGGCACCGGGCCGTTCTCCTTCGTCGCGTACCAGAAGGACGCGGTGATCCGCTACAAGAAGAACCCTGACTTCTACGGCGAGAAGGCGCTGGTCGACGACCTCGTCTACGCCATCACGCCCGACCCGACCGCGCGCTACTCGAAGCTGAAGGCCAACGAGTGCCAGTTCGTGCCCTATCCGCGCCCGGCCGACCTCGCCGAGATGCAGAAGGACCCGACCCTGCAGGTCATCAACCAGCCGGGCCTGAACATCGCCTACTGGGCGTTCAACAACCAGAAGCCGCCGTTCGACAAGAAGGAGGTCCGCCAGGCCTTCAACATGGCGATCGACAAGGCGGCGATCATCCGTGACGTCTATCTCGGCGCCGGCGTGGCGGCGAAGAACCTCATCCCGCCGACGCTCTGGTCCTACAACGACGCGGTGAAGGACTACCCGTACGACCCGGCCAAGGCCAAGGAGATGCTGCAGAAGGCGGGCGTGGCCTCGCCGCTGGAGATCGACCTCTGGTACATGCCGGTGCAGCGGCCCTACAACCCGAACGCCAAGCGCATCGCGGAGATGATGCAGGCCGACCTCGCCAAGGTCGGCGTCAACGCCAAGCTCGTGACCTACGAGTGGGGCGAGTACCGCAAGCGCGCCCAGCAGGGCGAGCCGATGACGGTGCAGCTCGGCTGGACGGGCGACAACGGCGATCCGGACAACTTCTTCTTCCTGCGCGGCTGCGCCGCGGCCCGTCCGGGTGGCCAGAACATCGCCAAGTGGTGCAACAAGGACTTCGACGACCGCATGAAGAAGGCGGCGTCGACGGCCGACGTGAAGGAGCGCACCAAGCTCTACGAGGAGATGCAGGCGATCATGAAGGAGGATGCTCCCGACCTGACGCTCGCGCACTCCATCGTCTTCGAGGTCATGCGCAAGGGCGTGACGGGCTACAAGCAGAGCCCGCTCGGCGGCCACAAGTTCAACGGCGTCGACGTCCAGTAAGGCGATCCTTGCCGGTCCCGTCGGGGCCGGCAGACCCTTCGCCGGCCCGCGGTTCGCCGCGGGCCGGTTCTTGCATGGAACTGCCGGTTCGGGGGCACACCTTGCCCCGGGGAATGACGCCTCCTCCATCAGCGAGCCCGCGTCCGCGCGGTCCCAGCCAGCCAAGGCCCGATGTTCAAGTTCCTGCTCCGGCGCGCCGCGCTGACCCTGCCGACCTTCTTCGCGCTGATGTTCGTGACCTTCGTCGCGATCCGCCTCGTGCCGGGCGATCCGGTGGAAGTGCGGACCGGCGAACGCGGCATCTCACCCGAGCGCCTCGCCCAGTTCCGCCACGAGCTCGGCCTCGACCAGCCCGTCTGGAAGCAGTTCCTCGACTACGTCTGGAACCTGCTGCACGGAGACTTCGGCACCTCGATCGTCACCAACGAGAAGGTGACGACGGAGTTCTTCCAGCTGTTCCCGGCGACGCTCGAACTCGCCTTCTTCGGCATGATGTTCGCCATCATCGTCGGCATCCCGGCCGGCGTGATCGCGGCGCTGAAGCGCGGCAGCATCTACGACCAGGCGCTGATGGGGCTGTCGCTGACCGGCTTCTCCATGCCGATCTTCTGGTGGGGCCTGCTGCTCATCATGTTCGTGTCCGAGCGGCTCGGCCTCACGCCGGTCTCCGGGCGCATCGACCTGATCAAGTACTATTTCGAGCCCGTCACGGGGTTCATGCTGATCGACGCCCTGCTGTCCGACCAGAAGGGCGCGTTCTGGTCGGCCCTGCACCACCTCGTGCTGCCGGCCATTGTGCTCGGCACCGTGCCGCTGGGCACGCTGGCGCGCATGACGCGCTCGTCGATGCTGGAGGTGCTGAGCGAGGACTACGTGCGCACCGCGCGGGCCAAGGGGCTGAGCCCGTTCCGCGTGATCGGCCTGCACGCCTTGCGCAACGCGCTCATCCCGGTCGTCACCATCGTGGGGCTCCAGGTCGGCTCGCTGATGGCGGGGGCCGTGCTCACCGAGACGATCTTCTCGTGGCCGGGCGTCGGGAAGTGGCTGATCGAATCCATCGGCCGGCGCGACTACCCGGCCCTGCAGGGCGGCATCCTGCTCATCTCGTCGGTCGTCATCCTCGTCAACCTGACCGTCGACATGCTCTACGGCTCGATCAATCCGAGAATCCGCCATGGCCGCTGACGTGACCCTCGCCAAGGCACCCGCAGCGGCGCCTGCGCCGCCCGGCCCGCTGCGCTCCTTCTGGCTGTCCTTCTCCGAGAACCGCGGCGCCGTCGCGGGCTTCGCGGTGCTGATGGCGATCGTCCTGCTGGCCGTCTTCGCGGACTTCATCGCCCCCCATTCGCCCGTCGAACAGTTCCGCGACTTCACCAAGCTGCCGCCGGCATGGGTTGATGGCGGCAACTGGAGCTTCCCGCTCGGCACCGACGCGCTCGGCCGGGACATGGTGTCGCGCCTGATCTACGGGGCCCGCATCTCGCTCTTCATCGGCCTCGCCGTGATGATCGTCTCGGTGCTGCTGGGCGTGGGACTGGGGCTCACCTGCGCCTTCCTCGGCGGCGTCTTCGACACGCTGGTGATGCGCGTCATGGACCTCATCATCTCCGTGCCCGGGCTGCTGCTCGCCATCCTGATCGTCGCGGTGCTCGGCCCGAGCCTCGCCAACACCATCGTGGCGGTGACCGTGGTGTTCCTGCCGCGCTACGTGCGCCTGGTGCGCGCCTCGGCGATGGGCGAGATCGGCAAGGAGTACGTCACCGCTGCGCGCGTGGCCGGCGTCGGGCGCCTGCGCCTCGCGCTGCGCACCGTGCTGCCGAACTGCCTCGCTCCCCTGATCGTGCAGGCGGCGCTCGGCGTCTCGGAGGCGATCCTGGAGGCGGCCGCCCTCGGCTTCCTCGGCCTCGGCGCGCAGCCGCCGATCCCGGAGTGGGGCGCCATGCTCGCCGACAGCCGCGAGTTCATCCGCTCAAACCCCTGGATCGTCACGCTGCCGGGCCTCGCCATCCTCGTCACGGTCATCTCGATCAACGTGATGGGCGACGGCCTGCGCGACGCGCTCGATCCCAAGCTGAAGAGGAGCTGAGCCATGAGCCTCCTCGAGATCCGCAACCTCTCGGTCTCGTTCACGACGCGATCCGGGCCATTCAAGGCGGTCGACGGCGTCGACCTCACGGTCGACCAGAACGAGGTGGTCTCCATCGTCGGCGAGTCGGGCTCCGGCAAGTCCGTGGCGATGCTCGCGGTCATGGGACTGCTGCCCTGGACGGCGACGGTGACGGCCGACCGGCTCGCCTTCGACGGCAAGGACCTGCTGAAGATGGGCGCGCGGGAGCGCCGCAGCATCGTCGGCCGCGACATCGCGATGATCTTCCAGGAGCCGATGACGTCGCTGAACCCATGCTTCACGGTCGGCTTCCAGCTCGGCGAGTCGCTCAAGACCCATCTCGGCATGGACCGGACCGCGCGACGCAAGCGCTCGATCGAGTTGCTGGAGGAAGTCGGCATCACCGACCCGACCCGACGCCTGACGGCCTTCCCGCACCAGCTGTCGGGCGGCATGAGCCAGCGCGTGATGATCGCCATGGCGATCGCCTGCCGTCCGAAGCTGCTCATCGCCGACGAGCCCACCACGGCGCTCGACGTCACCATCCAGGCCCAGATCCTCGACCTGCTGCTGCGGCTGCGGCAGGAGACCGGCATGGGCCTCGTGCTCATCACCCACGACATGGGCGTCGTGGCGGAGACCGCCCACCGCGTGGTCGTGCAGTATGCGGGACAGCAGGTGGAGCAGCAGGCGACGCAGGGCCTCTTCGCCGACCCGCACCACCCTTACACCTCGGCGCTGCTCGCGGCGCTTCCGGAGCGGGCCACGGGACGGGTGCTGCCGTCCATCCCCGGCGTCGTGCCGGGACAGTTCGACCGGCCCGCCGGCTGCCTGTTCTCGCCGCGCTGCGCCTTCGCCGACGAGCGCTGCCGCGCCGTGCCGCCACGGCCGGCGTCCCCCGCGGAGGGGTTGGCGCTGTGCCATTATCCGCTGGTCGGCGGCGTCCCCACCGGCAAGGAGCGCGCGGCATGACGGTCGTCCTGGAAGGGCGGGACCTCGCCCGCAACTACGAGGCGAAGCGCGGGTTCTTCTCGCCCGTCGCGCAGGTGAAGGCGCTCGCCGGCGTCTCCTTCGACCTTTCGGCCGGCAAGACGCTCGCCGTCGTCGGCGAATCCGGGTCGGGCAAGTCGACGCTGGCCCGCCTCGTGACCATGATCGAGCAGCCCACCGCCGGGACGCTGAAGATCAACGGCATCGACCTCGTCGGCGCCACGGCCGAGCAGCGGCGCACGCTGCGCCGCGAGGTGCAGATCGTCTTCCAGAACCCCTACGGCTCGCTCAACCCGCGCCAGACCATCGGCTCGGCGCTCGAGGAGCCGCTCGCCGTCAACACCGACATGCCGGCGGCCGAGCGGCGCGAGGCGGCGCGCGCCATGATGGCGCGGGTCGGGCTGCGGCCGGAGTTCGTCGACCGCTACCCGCACATGTTCTCGGGCGGGCAGCGCCAGCGCATCGCCATCGCCCGGGCGCTGATGCTGCGTCCGAAGATCCTCGTCCTCGACGAGCCGGTGTCGGCGCTCGACGTGTCGATCCGGGCGCAGGTCCTGAACCTGCTGGCCGAACTGCAGCAGGAGTTCGGCCTCGCCTACCTGTTCATCTCGCACGACCTCTCGGTGGTACGGCACATCGCCGACGACGTGATGGTCATCTATCTCGGCCACGCCGTGGAGGTGGGCACGCGCGAAGCGATCTTCAGCGCGCCGCAGCACCCCTATACCCGCGCGCTGCTGTCGGCCACGCCGGTGGCCGATCCCGGCGCCAAGAAGGAGCGGATCGTGCTGCAGGGCGAGCTGCCGTCGCCCTTCGACCCGCCGAAGGGCTGCCCGTTCAACCCGCGCTGCGCCCACGCGATGTCGCGCTGCAGCATCGAGAACCCGGCGCTGGCCGAGAAGCACGGGCGCAAGGTGGCCTGCTGGGCGGTGACCTGACGCGGGCGCAGTAGCGCAGCCGCCGGCGTCCTGCTACTCCACGGGTCCCATCGACAGGGAGTCCAGCATGACCATCCAGCGTATCGGCTGCGGCCCGCGCATGAGCGCCGGCGTCGTCCACGGCAACACCGTCTATCTCGCCGGCCACGTCGCCGACACCGCCCGCGGCAAGAGCGTCGGCGAGCAAACGCGCGACATCCTCGCCCAGATCGACAAGACGCTCGCCGAGGCCGGCACCGACAAGACGAAGATCCTGTCCGCCAACATCTGGCTGACGGACATCAAGACCTTCGCCGAGATGAATGCGGTGTGGGACGCCTGGGTGGTGCAGGGCCACACCCCGGCACGCGCGACGGTCGAGGCGAAGCTCGCGCATCCGGACTTCACGGTCGAGATCGCCGTCGTCGCGGCCCGCTGAGGCCTACCGGCGCCCCTCGCCGCCGCCTATCTTGGGCGGACGGGGGGCGCGGGACCGACCATGACGCAGGGCGCGGAGAGCTACGACTTCATCGTCGTCGGGGCGGGATCGGCCGGCTGCGTGCTGGCCAACCGGCTGTCGGCGGATCCCGGCCGGCGCGTCCTCGTGCTGGAGGCGGGGGGGCGCGACGACTGGATCTGGTTCCACATCCCCGTCGGCTATCTCTTCGCCATCGGCAATCCCCGCTCGGACTGGATGTTCAGGACCGAGCCGCAGCCCGGCCTCAACGGCCGGGCCATCGCCTATCCGCGCGGCAAGGTCATCGGCGGGTGCTCCGCCATCAACGCCATGATCTACATGCGCGGGCAGGCGGCCGACTACGACGGCTGGCGCCAGCTCGGTCTGCCGGGCTGGGGCTGGGACGACGTGCTGCCCGCCTTCATCGCGATGGAGGACCACGTCTCCCCGCCGAACGCCTTCCACCGCTCGGGCGGCGAGTGGCGCGTCGAGTATCCGCGCGTGCGCTGGGACATTCTCGACGCGTTCCAGGCGGCCGCGCAGGAGTGCGGCATCCCCCTCGTCGACGACTTCAACACCGGCGACAACGAGGGGGTCTCGTACTTCCAGGTGAACCAGAAACGCGGCCGGCGCTGGAGCGCGGCGCGCGGCTTCCTCAAGCCCGTGCTCGGCCGGCCCAACCTGCGGCTCGAGACTGGCGCGCTGACGGAGCGCATCCTCGTCGAGGACGGCCGGGCCGTCGGCGTGGTCTACCGGGTCGGCGGGCAGAAGCGGATCGCCAGGGCGCGCGAGGTGGTGCTCGCGGCCGGCGCGGTGGCGTCGCCGCAACTCCTCGAGCTGTCGGGCATCGGCAACGGGGCGCGCCTGCAGGCCCTCGACATCCCGGTGGTGCGCCATGCGCCGGGCGTGGGCGAGAACCTTCAGGACCACCTGCAGGTGCGCCCGATCTACAAGGTGCAGGGCGTGCGCACGCTCAACGAGGACTACCGCTCGCTCCTGAAGCGGGCGGCCATGGGCCTCGAATACGCGCTGTTCCGCACCGGGCCGCTGACGATGGCGCCGTCGCAGCTCGGCGCCTTCACCCGCTCGTCGGCCGACCACGCGACGCCGAACCTGCAGTTCCACATCCAGCCGCTGTCGCTCGACAAGTTCGGCGACCCGCTGCACCCCTTCCCGGCCTTCACGGCCAGCGTCTGCAACCTGCGGCCGGCGAGCCGCGGGCACGTGCATGCGACATCGCCGGACCCGACGGCCGCGCCGGCGATCAGCCCCAACTACCTCTCCGCCGAGGAGGACCGGCGCGTGGCGGCCGACGCCCTGCGGATCGTGCGCCGCGTCGTCGCGGCGCCGGCTCTGGCCCGCTACAGGCCGGAGGAGTTCCGCCCCGGCGCGCACCTGTCGGGCGACGATGAACTCGCCCAGGCGGCGGGCGACGTCGCGTCGACCATCTTCCACCCGGTCGGCACGGCCAAGATGGGCGTCGCCGAGGATCCGACGGCGGTGCTTGACGAGCGCCTGCGGGTGCGCGGCGTTCCCGGCCTGAGGATCGCGGACGCGTCCGCCATGCCGCGCATCACCTCGGGGAACACCAACTCGCCCACGATGATGATCGCCGAGAAGGGCGCCGCGATGATCCTGGAGGACTGCCGTGGCTAGGATCGTCGTGGAGCGCGTGATCGTCGGCATCGGGGAGGCCGCGCCCGCGCGGCAGGACGGCCGCCAGTCGGACACCTCGCTCGCGGTCGCGCGCGGCACGCGTCGGCTGCTCGCAGGGCTCGGCCTCGCCTCGCTCACCGAGGTGACGCTGGCCTCGGGGCGGCGGGCAGACATCCTGGCGGTCGGCGCCGACGGCACCGTCTGGATCGTCGAGATCAAGTCGAGCGTGCAGGACTTCCGTACCGACCGGAAGTGGCAGGACTACCGTGCCTTCTGCGACCGGTTGTTCTTCGCCATCCCCGAGAGCGTGCCTCCGGAGATCATGCCGGAGGACGCCGGCCTCATCCTCGCAGACTCCTACGGGGCCGAGATGCTGGCCGAGGCGCCCGAGCAGCGGCTCCCGGCAGCAACGCGAAAGGCGTTGCTGACCCGCTTCGGGATGCTGGCGGCCGCACGGCTGCACGGGCTCGAGGATCCCGACATCGCCGCCGTGCTCGCGGGGGAGTGACCGGATGATCGTCGTCGACGCCATCGCCGCCCTGGCTCAGATCCTGTCACCGCCCTTCCGCAAGGTGCTGTGGAAGTCGCTGGGGCTCACGCTCGCGCTGCTGGCGCTCGTCTGGCTGGCGCTCACCCGGCTTCTCAACTGGTGGCTGACGGGCAACCACCTCGTCGACAGCTACCCCTGGCTCGACGCCTATGCGGCGCTGCTGGCAGGGTTCGGGCTCGTCGTAGCGCTCGCCTTCCTCATCCCGCCGGTGTCGATGCTGGTGGCCGGATTCTTCCTCGACGACGTGGCCGATCTCGTCGAGCGCGAGTCGTTCCCGCAGGACCCGCCCGGCACCGCCCTGCCGCTCGGCCCGGCCATGATCGAATCCGCGAAGTTCGCGGCGCTCAGCCTCGGCGTGAACCTCGTCGCGCTGATGCTGCTGCTGGTGCCCGGGATCAACCTGCTGGCGTTCTTCCTCGCCAACACCGTGCTGCTCGGGCGCGAGTACTTCACGCTGGCGGCCGGCCGCTTCCGTCCCCGCGGGGAGGTGGCGGCGCTGCGGCAGCGCAACGGCGCGAGCATCCTGCTCGCGGGCGCCCTCATCGCGGCGCTGGTGCTCGTTCCGGTGGTGAACCTGCTCACGCCGCTGTTCGGCACGGCGCTGATGGTGCGCGTGCACAAGCGGCTGGCCTGGCAGGACGCCAGGCCAACGGCCTGACGGTCGTCAGGCCGGGCTGCGGTCGAACTGGCCCATGCGGCGATAGCGGGAGAGGTAGCTCGGCACGATTGCGGCGATCGCCTCCGGCTGGATCCCCAGCCCGGCGAGCGTGCGCCCCTCGGCGACGGCGGTCTCCGACACGACGTTGTCGCGGGCGAGCAGGTTGACCTGGTCGCGCGTCAGCAGGAACTCCTCGGGCAGAAGGCCGAAGCTCGCATACTTCACGAACTCGAGGACGCCGGCCTGCAGGCGCGCCACGCCGAAGGGCAGCGGAGCCAGGATGCGCCGGCGCCCGGTGACGGCGAGGACGTATTCGACGAGTTCGCGGAAGCTCTTCACCTCTGGACCGCCGAGCTCGTACACGGCGCCGGCCTTCGCCTTGCCGTCGATCGCCTGCGCGATCGCCTCGGCGACGTCGCCGACGAACACGGGCTGGAACCGCGTCTCGCCGCCGCCGACGAGCGGGATCACCGGGGAGATGCGGGCGAGCGTGGCGAACCGGTTGAAGAACCCGTCCTCCGGCCCGAACACGATGGAGGGACGCGTGACGACGGCGCCGGGGATGGCAGCGAGCGCCGCAGCCTCGCCGGCCGCCTTGCTGCGGGCGTAGGCGCTGTCGGAGGCCGCGTCGGCGCCGATGGCCGACATCTGGACGAAGCGGGTGACGCCGGCCGCGGCGGCGGCCTCCGCGACGGCGCGGGCGCCGTCTGCCTGGACCGCCTCGAAGGTCTGCTTGCCCTCCTCGGCCAGGATGCCGACGAGGTTGACCACGGCGTCGGCACCGTCCACGGCGCGCGCCAACGACGCGGGATAGCGCAGGTTCGCCTGCACGGCGTGGATCTGGCCGACATTGCCGATGGGCTGGAGGAACTGCGCGAGATCCGGCCGGCGCACGGCGACCCGGATCCGATAGCCGCGCTTCGCCAGCGCCCGCACGAGATGCCGGCCGACGAACCCGGAGCCGCCGAACACCGTCACGAGCTGGTTGGACGCGTGGGTCATGGTCGAAAGCCTCCGGAGATCCCCCGGAGGCTCTTAGTCAATGGCGTGCGTGCTGTACAGAGGCCGAAAAGTCGATGCCGCCGCGCCCCTGACGCCGGTCAGCGGTCGCGCCGGCTGCGCACCGGCACCCGCACGAGTCCGTCGCGGCCGCGCCGCCCGCCGCCCCCGCCGGGGCCGTCCTCGTCATGCGGCAGAAGCATGATGGCGCTGCCGGCGACGAGGCTGCCGAAAGTGATCATGAACCCCCCGGCGAGCAGCACGAACGCGACGAAACCGCTCTCCGAGCGCCACAGCAGCGATCCGATCCCGTGGGCGTCGACGGCCACGAGCACGACCGCGAACAGAAGTCCGAACAGCGAGCCCAGGAGGCTGTGCGACACCACCAGCCGCAGGGCGGGATTGCGGGAAAAGAGGCCGTCGCTGCGCTGCCGCATGGAACACTCCGGGGGCGTCACCGAGATGGTGGGGCGGCCCCTATAACGCGGCAAGTGGGAGTTCGGTCGCAGGGCCGCGCGAATTTCGATCACGCTCAATGCGTCATTTCCTTCCGGGCCCGGAGCGATGCCGTTGACAGGCCCCTCGACGCCCCGTAAGAACCCCACCGCGCCCAGGTGGCGGAATTGGTAGACGCGCTGGTTTCAGGTACCAGTGACGCAAGTCGTGGAGGTTCGAGTCCTCTCCTGGGCACCAATCCGCAGGTTTTTTATTCGTAGTCCAAGAGCTTCGGCTTTCGACCCCGGGAAGTCCCGCATTTGGGTCCACACGCCGGCTCCACTTCAGCCTTCAGACGCGCTTATGGCGGCCTCAGGCCCGGCGAACTTTATCGCCGAAAGAGTGCGCAGTCCGGCACGCTCCCCAAGCGCTGGCGCTGGCCGCCGGAGAACTGCGAAGGGAAGTGCCTCTCCGGGCCGCCGAGATGGACGAGCACGAGGGGCGGCGGTTTGGGCGCGCAGGCGTCAGGGCCGGCTCGAACCAGCGCTCGCGAGGCCAGTTCCATGGGGGAGGGTTCTCGCCATGAAGGTTCGCCGGATCTGCCGCAATCACGAAAGGACTATCCCGTCTCGGTCCGTTCCCCGATAATGGCTGCGCTGCAGCTGGCCATGCGCAGCAAGCCGCACGTGTGTCAGGGTCCGGAGACCGTCCGTGTCCATCCAGCACCTCCGCACCAGGCTCGATCCCCTGGACAGGGTCGGGTGGCTCGCCGAGCAGTCGGAGTCCTTCCGGACGTGGGTCGCGGAGGCGGCGCGCTGGCGGGAGTTCGACGCCGGGCAGTTCCTGTTCCAGGCGGGGGATCCCGCCGACGGCCTCTACGGGCTGGCGAGCGGCAGCCTCGAGCTGACGTTTCCGCTGGTCGCCGAGGAGCCGGTGATGATCTACAGGGCCGAGATCGGCTTCTGGATCGGCGACAACGCGGAGCTTGCGGATGAACCGCGCCTCGTCAGCGTCATGGCGGCGGAGCACAGCCGCGTCCTGCACCTGCCCTCCCACGCCATCCGGTCGCACCTCGCGGTCCTGCCCGAGGACTGGCAGGCCTTCTACCGCCTCAGCTCCAAGAACGTCCGCATGGCCATCATGGCGCTCTCGGAGGCGCTGGCCCTGACCGTGCGGGCCCGCGTGTGCCGGTGCCTCCTGCGGCTGGCCGAAAGGCCGGGACATGCCGCCATCACCCAGGAGGATCTCGCGAAACTCATCGGGGTGACGCGGACGACGCTCCGGCAGGTCCTGGCCCAGCTGGTCGAGGCCGGGGCCGTCGAGGTCGGATACCGAAGGGTCCTCATCCGCAACCGGGACGTCCTGCTGAAACTCCGTAACGAGCAGTAGCCGAGGGCTAGCGCGCTCCGCGCAGGCGAGCCGCGAGGCGCGCGAGCTCCGGATCGTCCGGGCGCAGGGACGACAGCCGCGCTGCGAGGGGCGCGGCCGCGGCGAGGTCGTTGCCCTGCAGCGCCTGCTGGAGGAGCGCGGCGAGGATCGAGACGTCCGACGGGTGGCGCCGGAGGGCGTCGTTCCAGACCTCCGCTGCGCGCGCCCGTTGCCCCGCCGATTGCAGCGCCACCCCATAGACATAGGCGAAGCGGGCGTTGCCCGGGTCGAGGCGCGCGGCCGCGGCGAGGTGCTCCATCGCCTCGGACGATCGCCGCGAGCGCACCAGCGAGAGGCCGAGGGCGTGACGCGGGGCGGCCGCTTCCGGCGAGACCGAAACGGCGGCGCGGAGCACCTGCTCCGCGGCGGCCTCGCGGCCACTGCGCTGGTAAAGGTCGGCGAGGTTGACCGACACCGCGACCGCCGAGGGCTCGAGGCGCAGGGCGGCGAGCAGCTCCGCCTCGGCCTCTGCCGTCCGGCCGCGCCGCGCGAGGAAGCTGGCCAGCCCGGCACGGGCCTCGGGCCTGTCGGAGTCGAGCCGGAACGAGGCCTCGAGCTCGCCGAAGGCCCGGAGCAGGGCTTCGCGCTCTGCGGGACCGAGCGTCTCCGGCCGCTGGTCGGCCAGTGCCGCGGCAGCGGCGAGGCGAACGATCCGCACGGGGTCGTTCGCGAGCGGCCCGAGCCGCCGCCAGCGGACGTCGAGCGGCTGCCCTTCCTGCGACCGCACGGCCGCGACCCGCACCAGCGGGTCGGGATCGGCCAGCGCGGACACGGCCGCGGCCTCGCCGTCGGCCGTGGGCCACGCCGCGAGGCCCGCCACCGCAGTGGCGCGGGCCACCGCCGGCGTCGCGGCGTCCCTCGCCACGGCGGCGAGACTCCTGACGGCCGCAGGGTCCTGCAGGCGCGCGGCGTGGAAGGCCGCCGCGTAGGTCTGGTGGCCCTTCCGGTTCGGCCCGTGCCAGCGCTCGACGGCCGCGGCGGCCCAGGCCGGCGGCTTGTCCTGGTGGCAGTCGTTGCAGGCATTGGGGGTGCCCAGCGTCACCGACAGGTCGGGCCGCGGAACCCGGAAGGAGTGATCGTGCCGGCGGTCGACCACCATGTAGGTGCGCGCGGGCATGTGGCAGGACACGCAGTCGGGCGCGCCCGCCGCAGGCGCGTGCCCGGTGTGCTCCCGGCTCGCGAACCGCTGCTGCTCGTGGCACTGGCTGCAGACCGCCGCACCCGCCGCGCGCAACCGGCCCGAGTGCGGATCGTGGCAGTCCCCGCAGGACACGCCCCGGGCGAACATCAGGCTCTGGCGGAAGGAATGGTCGTTGAAGACCTCGTCCTTCATCTGTCCATCGTCCTCGAAGAGGTCCGGCTCCAGCAGCACCGGCAGGTGGGTGTCGGCCAGCGGGCGGCCCGGCACCCAGGGCGCCCACACCTGCCCCCGCCGCGCGTGGCAGCGACCGCACGTCTCCACCTCGTCGCGGCGCGGCGACGCCGCCACCGGACGGGGCGAGCCCGTGGCGGGATCGATCGACCAGCGATCCGGCGCGAGGCGCGTCAGGGCCGCGGCGAACCCCTTGCCGGCCTGCTTCGGATCCGCCCCCGCCTCGGCCCAAGCGACGTGAGCACGTCCCGCGCCGTGGCACGCCTCGCAGCCGACGCTGACCTCCGACCACGTGGTCTGGTAGGTGTTCGCCCCGGCATCGTAGCCCTTCGACACCGCCGTCGAGTGGCACTCGGCGCACATGTGGTTCCAGGTCTGCTGGTAGCGGGTCCAGTGCCGGCTGTCCGACGGCGGGACCGCCTCGTCGCCATAGACGTGAAACCAGCGCTGCCCGCCGGACTCGCGCGGACGCGTGTCCCAGGCCCAGGGCAGTGCCTGCACGCGGCCGTCCGGGAAGGTGACGAGGTACTGCTGCAGCGGTTCGAGGCCGAAGGTGTGGGACACCGTGAAGGCCGCCGGCTTTCCGTCGCGGCCTTCCGTTTCCACGACGAAGGCCTCGCCGTCGCGATAGAACCGCCCGCGGCTGCCGGCCATCTCGGCGGTGACGCCGGAGAAGTCGCCGAGAACGCTGCGCGGCGTGGCCGCGGCCATGGCGTGGGCGTGATGGGAGGAGGTCCACGCGTCGAACTGGGGCTGGTGGCAGCTCGCGCAGGCGCGGGACCCCACATGGTCGGCCGGCGCCGCCGGGGAGCGGACCCCGATGTCCTCCCAGGGGAGTGCGGGCGGACCGCCGCCGCCGGCCGGGGCTGCGACCGCGAGGACCATCGCGACGACGAGTGCCACCGCTGCCGCGGCCGCGACGGCGGCCCATCGTGCCGGGAAAGGGCCGGGACCGCGTGCAACGTCGCTCAAGCCGCGCCCCCGTCGAAGGCCGCGGCCCGCGAGTTCACGCATCTGCAGCAGGCGCACAGGGCCATCGTCACTCCCCGTCGTGCGGGTCCGTTCTTCGTCCGGGTGCAGATATGCGACATGCACGTATTCAGATTGTGCAGATTTTGCCAATCTGCCGCTGGCTCGCCGTCATAATGCAGCGCCGACGCTTTGCCGTCGACAAGGGCGCGCGCCCTCGCACCGACACGCATCACCGGAGGTTGACATGACCATCTCACTCAGGAGGGGCTGCGCCGGCGCGGCGATCCTGGCCGTGGCCCTCGCGATGGCTGCGCCCGCCCCTGCCCAGCAGCCGGCCAAGAAGCCGAACATCCTCGTGATCTGGGGCGACGACATCGGCCAGTTCAACGTCAGCGCCTACAACATGGGCATGATGGGCTACAAGACGCCCAACATCGACAGCATCGCCCGGGACGGCGCGATCTTCACGGACTGGTACGGGCAGCAGAGCTGCACGGCCGGCCGCGCGGCCTTCGTGACGGGGCAGTCGCCGATCCGGACCGGCCTCACCAAGGTCGGCCTGCCGGGAGCGCCGGAAGGGATGAAGCCGGAAGACCCGACCATCGCCACGCTGCTCAAGCCGCTCGGCTACGTGACGGGCCAGTTCGGCAAGAACCATCTTGGCGACCGCGACGAGATGCTGCCGACCGCGCACGGCTTCGACGAGTTCTTCGGCAACCTCTACCATCTCAACGCCGAGGAGGAGCCGGAGAACGTCGACTACCCGAAGGACCCCGAGTTCAAGAAGCGGTTCGGGCCGCGCGGCGTGATCCACAGCTTCGCCGGCGGCACGATCACCGACACCGGCCCCCTCAACCGCAAGCGGATGGAGACGGTCGACGACGAGGTCACCACCCGCGCCCTGGCGTTCATGGACAAGGCCGTCAAGGACGACAAGCCATTCATGCTGTGGTGGAACTCCACCCGGATGCACATCTTCACCCACCTCAAGCCGGAGTCGGAGGGCAAGACGGGGCTCGGCATCTACGCCGACGGCATGGTGGAGCACGACGGGCATGTCGGGCAGCTGCTCGCCCGGCTGAAGCAGCTCGGCATCGAGGACAACACGATCGTGATGTACTCGACCGACAACGGCGCCGAGACCTTCACCTGGCCCGACGGCGGGACGACGATGTTCCGCGGCGAGAAGAACACCAACTGGGAAGGCGGCTACCGGGTGCCGACCATGATCCGCTGGCCCGGCGTCATCAAGCCCGGCACGGTGGTCAACAGCATCGGCGCCCACGAGGACATGCTTCCGACCCTGCTCGCCGCAGCAGGCGCGCCCAACGTCAAGTCCGAGCTCCTGCAGGGCAAGAAGGTCGGCGAGCGCACCTACAAGGTGCACCTCGACGGCTACGACCTCGGCCCGGCCCTGCGCGGCCAGGGCGCGTGGCCCCGCCGCGAGTTCATCTACTGGACCGACGACGGTTCGGTGGCGGCGCTGCGCTACGACAACTGGAAGGTGACGTTCCTCAAGCAGAAGGAAGAGGGCCTGAAGGTCTGGCAGGCGCCCTTCGAGGTGCTGAGGGCGCCCTCTCTGACGAACCTGCGCATGGACCCCTTCGAGCGGGCCGAGCAGGAGAACGCCATTGGCTACCAGCGGTGGTATCTTGAGCGGATGTTCGCGATCGCCCCCGCGGGCGCGTTCGTCGGCGCCTGGCTGCAGAGCTTCCGCGATTTCCCGCCGCGGCAGAAGCCGGGCAGCTTCAACCTCGAGCGGGTGATGGAAGCCGTCGTCACGGGCGCCGGCGCGAAGTAAGCCCTTCTCATCGGCGAAGCGCCGCGGCATCGGCCGCGGCGCTTCGTCCCGTCCCTCATGCGGGAGCCTCCCGCGTCGTCGGGGTGCCATCGATGCGTTTCATCGGCAGGTCCATCGTCGCCGCGCTGGCGTTCACCCTCTTTGCCGGGTCGGCGTTCGCGCAGGCGCGGGACGTCCTGTCCTCCTGGAACGAAGGGCCGGCAAGGCAGGCCATCGTCGCCTTCGTCGACGCCGTGACCACGGCCGGGTCGCCCGACTTCGTGCCCCCGGCCGAGCGGATCGCGGTCTTCGACAACGACGGGACGCTCTGGCCGGAGCAGCCCCTCTACGTTCAGCTCGCCTTCGCTCTCGACCGCGTGCGGGACCTCGCGCCGGCCAATCCCGACTGGAAGGACCGTCCGCCCTTCAGCGCCGTCCTGGCCAACGACGAGGCGGGCGTCGTCGCTGCGGGACAGCGAGGCCTGGTGGACCTCGTCATGGCCACGCACACGGGCATGACCACGGACGATTTCGCCGGGCTCGTGGAGTCCTGGCTTGCCAGGAGCCGGCACCCGCGCTTTGGACGTCCCTACACGGACCTCGCCTACCGACCCATGCTCGAAGTGCTGCAGTACTTGCAGGGAAAGGGCTTCCGCACGGTGATCGTATCGGGCGGAGGGGTCGAGTTCATGCGCCCATGGACTCCGCGGGTCTATGGCGTCGCCGCGGCAGACGTCATCGGGTCCAGCGTGCGGACCCGGTTCGAGATGAAGGACGGCCGGCCCGTCCTCGTTCGCCTGCCCGAGCTGAATTTCTTCGACGACGGCCCGGGAAAGCCGGTCGCCATCAACCTTCACGTCGGCGCGAGGCCGATTGCCGCCTTCGGCAACTCGGATGGCGACCTGCAGATGCTGCAGTGGGTCACCATGTCCGGGCGTCGCAGCCTCGGGGTCATCGTCCGGCACACGGATGCGGTGCGGGAATACGCCTACGACCGCCAGTCCCCCGTCGGGCGTCTTGACAAGGCGCTCGACGCGGCCGGCCCGAACGGCTGGGTCGTGGTGAGCATGAAGGACGACTGGAAGCGCATTTTCGCCTTCGAACCCTGACCCGCGAACCGCATGGCGCGCTTCCGGCCATTTTCGGGTGGTCGGCGGGCGCGCTCTCGTGGTAGGGCGGCGGCCAATCGTTTCACCGAACAGGGCGGGGATTTCCGCCGGGGCGTCCGCTCATGACCATCCGCCTGCATCACGGCGACCTGCCGGCTGACCTCGACCTCGGTCCCGTCGTCGCCGTCGACACCGAGACCCTCGGGCTCAACCCCCTGCGCGACCGGCTGTGCCTCGTGCAGCTGTCGCGGGGCGACGGCAGCGCCGACCTGGTGAAGATCCCCCGCGGTCCGGTGAAGGCGCCGCGCCTCGCGGCCCTGATGGCCGATCCGGCCGTGACGAAGCTGTTCCACTTCGCGCGCTTCGACCTTGCGGTGCTGTTTCACAACCTCGGCGTGATGCCGACGCCGGTCTACTGCACCAAGATCGCCTCGAAGCTGGTGCGCACCTATACCGACAGGCATGGTCTGAAGGACATCACGCGCGAACTGCTCGGCGTCGAAATCTCGAAGCAGCAGCAGTCGTCGGACTGGGGCGCGGAGACACTGAGCGACGCGCAGATGGCCTACGCGGCCTCCGACGTGCTGCACCTGCACGCCCTGAAGGCGGCTTTCGACGCGCTTCTCGCGCGTGAGGGGCGGCGCGACCTCGCGGACGCGGCGTTCGCGTTCCTGCCGACGCGGGCGCGGCTCGACCTGATGGGCTGGCCCGAGGACGACATCTTCGCCCACAGCTGACGGCATCCGGTCGGACCGCGGCCGACCTTAAGAAGCCCTCAATCGATCATCGACTTATCTTCGCCACACGGGTGATCCAACGCAGGGCTTCTCAACACGGGAACGGGACGCCGCATGACGCTGACAGCATCGCACCCCGGTTCGGCCCTGGTGGCGGCGTCGACGCCGGACACCCGCTATGCCGCCGCGCTGCGCCATTCGCGGCGTGTCCGTCTGCTGCGCAAGGCGATCCCGATCGGCTCGCTCCTCACCGTCATCGCGCTGTTCACGATCGTTTACATCGGGCCGTTCCGCGCGCTGCCGGACGGGGTGTCGATCGGCGCGGTGAGCCTCAACGGCAGCCGCGTGACGATGGAGCTGCCCCGCCTGACGGGCTTCAAGAAGGACAACCGGCCCTACGAGGTGACGGCGCAGTGGGCGTCGCAGGACATCAAGCAGCCGAGCATCATCGAGCTGCGCGACCTCAAGGCCCGCATCGCGCTGCAGGACCGCAGCACGGCGACCGTCGAGGCCGTCGATGGCATCTATGACAGCACGTCCGAGAAGCTCGACCTGCGCACCGACGTCCGCGTGCGGACCGAGCAGGGCTACGACGTGCGGATGAAGTCGGCGAACGTCGACTTCAAGGCCGGCAACGTCACCAGTGCCGATCCCGTGACGGTGAAGTTCAACGGCGGCACGATCGATGCCTCCCGCGTCGACATGTACGACAGCGGTGCGCATATTGTGTTCCACGGGCGCGTCAGGTCCGTGATGCAGCCCGCGGCGGGCGCCCCGACGAGCAAGGACAAGACGCCATGATCCGACCGATCCACCTCGCCGCCGCGCTGGCCGTGATCCTGGCCGCCGTCGCGCCGGGGGCCCCGGCCCTTGCGCAGGCGCAGAAGAAGGCGGCCGGCGGCCCGCCCGGCTTCGGGTCGAACTCCAAGGAGCCGATCCAGATCGACGCGGACAAGCTGGAGGTGTTCAGCAAGGAGCAGCGCGCGGTCTATTCCGGCAACGTCATTGCGGTCCAGGGCGAGACGACGATCAAGTCCGCCACGATGATCGTGTTCTACGATCGCCAGAACCAGACGCCTGCCGGGCAACCCGCCTCCGGGCAGGCGGCCGCGAGCCCGACCGCGGACGGCGAGGGCGGCACGGCGCTGCGCCGGGTCGAGGCGAAGGGCGGCGTCACCGTGATCTCCAAGGACCAGGTGGCGACGGGCAATGAGGGCGTCTTCGACCGCCAGTCGAACAAGATCATCCTCACCGGCAACGTGGCGTTGAGCCAGGGCGAGAACGTCACCAAGGGCGAGAAGCTCGTCTATGACACCGAGACGGGTGTCGCGGTGGTGGAGAGCGGCGCGACAGCGCCTGGCGGGCGCGTCCGCGGCGTCTTCGTCCCCGGCGAGGACAAGAAGGACGCGAAGCCCGGCGCGAAGCCGGCGCAGCAGGATCCCAAGCAGAAGCCGAAGAGCTGAACCGGCGACCGCGTTCCCGTGTCGCGGGTGCGCGGTTTCCGTCCCTCGGTGGGGAACCGCAGCGGCGCGGCTACTCGTCCTCGCCGAAGCGGTTGGCCACGAGCGCGGCAAGGGCCGCGACGGCCTGATCGGCATCCGGCCCCACGGCCGACACGGTGATCGTGGTCCCGATCCCGGCGCCGAGCGTCAGGATGCCCATGATCGACGTGCCGCCGACCGTCTCGCCGCAGCGGGTTACCTGGATCTGCGATTCGAACGCCTCGGCGCACTGCACGAACTTCGCCGTGGCGCGCGCGTGGAGGCCCTTCCGGTTGACGATGGTCAGCTCGCGCACGACGGCGCCCTCGGGCGCGACGGCGGGGGGACAAGGCTCGGTATCGTTCATTTGCCGGCGAGCACCCTGCTCGCCACGTTGATGTACTTGCGGCCGGCGTCCTGCGCCTGCACCACGGCGCGATCGAGGTCGCACTCCCCGCGGACGCTCGCGAGCTTGATGAGCATCGGCAGGTTGATCCCGGCGATCACCTCGGTCTTGCCACCGTTCATGACGGAAATGGCGAGGTTCGAAGGCGTGCCGCCAAACATGTCGGTGAGGATGACCACGCCGTCGCCGGTATCGACCGATTCCACCGCGGCAAGGATGTCCCGGCGGCGCTGGTCCATGTCGTCGTCGGGACCGATGGTGATGGTCTCAACCTGACGTTGCGGACCGACGACGTGCTCCATCGCGGCACGGAACTCGACGGCAAGCCGCCCGTGCGTCACGAGCACCATCCCGATCATGAAAGGACTCTCCAGCGCGCCAGCGAGGCGCACACTCCCATTTTGTGCGACGCAGCCAGAAGTGCAACCCCTCAGAACGCCGACCTGCTGTCGGCGGTTCCGCCGGGCACCGGCGGCGGCCATGCGGCGTCGAGCACCAGCAGCACGAGGTCCGGCTGGTCGTCCCGGGCCTCCACGCGCGGAAGCTGCAGGCCGCCGATCGTCACCCGGCGATGCTCGTCGTCCGGCAGGCGTGGCGGCGCGGCGCCGCCGACGTCCACGACGAGCCGGATCACCGCGGCCGGATCGTGCGACACGGCCGCGATGCCCGATCCGCGCACCTCCATGGCGCCAGCGATGGCGGCATGCGGGCGGGCGGTCAGGCGACCATTGGCGCAATCGAGGAGGACGCGGTCGTCCGCCACGAGGCGCGCGAATCGACCGCGCCGCCCTGCTTCCTCGACGATGCGGCGCGCCAGCGTCGACTTCCCCGCGCCGGACGGCCCGCGCAGGAGGATGCCCGCTTCCCCGACGAGGACGCAGGTCGCATGGACCGCAGAAGGGGGCCGGGTCACCGCGGCGCAGCCGGCAGCCGGACGAAGAACAGCGCCCCGGCGACCGACCCGTCGGGGCCCTGCCGGTTCTCGGCCCAGATGCGGCCGTGATGGGCGACCACGATCTGGCGCGAGATCGAGAGGCCGAGCCCGGAATTCTGCCCGAAGCCCTGGTCCTCGGGACGGTCGGTGTAGAAGCGCTCGAAGATCCGTTCGAAGGCGTGTGCGGGGATGCCCGGTCCGTCGTCCTCGACGCGGATCTCCACCTCGTCGCCGATGCGCCGCAGTCCGACGCGGACCTCGCCACCTTTGGGCGAGAAAGACCGCGCGTTCTCGACGAGGTTGCTGATCACCTGTCCCAGCCGGGAATCGTGCCCCATGACCCGGAAGGCGGCGCGCCCCATGGGCGAGGGCGCGATGTCGAGGCGGATGCTGACGCCGTCGTCCCGGCGCACCTCATTGGCGACGCCGGTCACCGTCTGGAGCAGGAGCGCCATGTCGACGGGCCGGGCATCGGCGCGCACCAGTTCCGCGTCGAGGCGCGATGCGTCGGAGATGTCGCTGATCAGGCGGTCGAGACGGCGCACGTCGTGCTGGATGACGGAGAGGAGCCGGCCTCGGCTCTCGTCGGAGCGCGCCAGCGGCAGGGTCTCCACCGCGCTGCGCAGCGAGGTCAGGGGGTTCTTGAGCTCGTGGGCGACGTCGGCGGCGAAGCTCTCGATGGCCTCGATGCGGTCGTAGAGCGCCTGCGTCATCTCGCGCAGCGAACCCGAGAGGTGGCCGATCTCGTCCGACCGCGCGGTGAAGTCCGGGATCTCCTCGCGCGCCTTGATGTCGCGCCGCACCCGGTCGGCCGCCGCGGAGAGGCGGCGGATGGGGCCTGCGATGGTCCCGGCGAACAGCACCGACAGCACGATCATGATGCCGGCGGCGACGCCGAAGACGCGCAGGATCGCCATGCGCTCCGAGGCGATGATGCCGTCGATGTCGCCGCCCTGGGTCGACAGGAGGAGCGCGCCGCGCACGGCCCGGAAGCGCTGGATCGGCACGGCGACCGACACGATCGTCTCGCCCGCGGAGTTGACGCGCACGACGCTCGCCGGGGACCCGCCCAGCGCCCGCGACACCTCCGGCAGCGTCTTCCCGTCGGTGGTGGTGGACGCGTCGTCATTGAGCGGCAGCCCGGTACGGCCGAAACTGCGCTTCATCTGGCTCCAGGTACGCTCGATCAGCGTGTTGTCGTCGTCCTCCGGCGGCGGCAGGGGCCGCGAGATGATGTCCGGGCGCCCCGAATAGGCGCGCGAATCGATCATCAGGAAGCCGTCGCGGTCGTAGATGCGGGCGCGGGTGCGCGTCGGCATCACGAGGCGGCGGAGCAGCGGGGCGACCCGCTCCGGGTTGATCGAGAACTCGATGCCGCCGTCCTCGCCCGGTCCGAGGCTCTCTCCGGCCTGCAGCTGCAGCAGCTTGTCGGGATCGATGGTGATCTGGTCGGTATCGACGGTGGCGGATGCGGCCACGGCGCCGGCGATGATCTCGCCCTGCGTCAGCAGGCTCTGCACGCGGGCGTCGATGAGGCCGGCGCGGAACTGGTTGAGGTAGAGGAACCCGCCCAGCAGGGCCACGAGGCCGGCGAGGTTCAGCACCACGATGCGGCGCACGAGGCTCGATGCCGCCCGCTGGCTGAAGAGGCGCGCGAGGCGCTGGGCGCGCAGGCGCAACAGGGCGCCCAAGGAACGGCGTCCCGTTGCGGGGGACCGGGTGTCCCGGACTCCGGTGTCGACGTTCGCCGTCATGTCCTCCGCCGGCCGCCGCGGCGGCCCGCCGTCACGGGATCAGGTTTCCTTGAAGCGATACCCGACGCCGTAGAGCGTCTCGATCATCTCGAAGTCGTCGTCAACGGCCTTGAACTTCTTGCGCAGGCGCTTGATGTGGCTGTCGATGGTCCGGTCGTCCACATAGACCTGGTCGTCATACGCGGCGTCCATGAGCGCGTTGCGGCTTTTGACCACGCCCGGGCGCATGGCCAGCGCCTGCAGGATGAGAAACTCCGTGACCGTGAGCGTCACCGGCTCGCCCTTCCAGGTGCAGGTGTGGCGCTCCGGGTCCATCTTGAGCAGCCCGCGCTCGAGCACCTTGGCGTCGCCTTCCTTGGGGGCGGC
Organism: Alsobacter sp. R-9; assembly: GCF_054612375.1. Lineage (NCBI taxonomy): Bacteria > Pseudomonadati > Pseudomonadota > Alphaproteobacteria > Hyphomicrobiales > Alsobacteraceae > Alsobacter > Alsobacter sp. R-9. The sequence goes on from NZ_JBTSWJ010000005.1 coordinate 192,854, forward strand.
GGCCTCCTTGCCGGAGGCCCGACGCAGCACGGCCTTGACGCGCTCCACCAGCAGGCGCTGGGAGAACGGCTTCCGGATGAAGTCGTCGGCGCCCATCTTCAGGCCGAACAGCTCATCGATCTCCTCGTCCTTGGACGTCAGGAAGATCACCGGCAGGTCCGACTTCTGCCGCAGGCGGCGCAGCAGCTCCATGCCATCCATGCGCGGCATCTTGATGTCGAAGATGGCGAGGTCGGGCGGGTTCTGCTTCAGGCCGTCCAGGGCCGAGGCGCCGTCGGTGTAGGTCTGGATCCGGTATCCTTCCGCCTCCAGGGCGATGGAGACGGAGGTGAGGATGTTGCGGTCGTCGTCGACCAGGGCAATCGTCGGCATCTCGTTTTCCGTTTCGGCGCGGGTGGCGCGTCGGGCCGGGACGCTCCGTGACAAGCGCGGCTGAAATGTGGCTGGGCCGCCGCGACGGCCCTTGCCGGCTTCCTGAGCGGCGAATGTAATGCGGCACGCACGATTCCGCCACGATTTGCCGCCGTGATGGCGGAGACAGCCGAGGATGCGCCCGATGTCGTCGCCACCCGCCTTCAATGCCCGCGCCGAGGCCCGGCGGCTCATGCGCACGTCCCGATATGCGACGCTGGCGACGCTCGACCGCAGGACGGCCGGTCCGTACGCCTCCCTCGTCTCGACGGCGACCGACGTGGACGGCACGCCCATCGTGCTCATCTCGCGGCTGGCGCTGCACACGCTCAACCTCGAGGAGCGCGCGGCGTCGTCGATCCTCTTCGCCGAGGTCGGGGGCGGCGACCCGCTCGTCCACCCGCGCGTCAGCGTCACCACCCGCGGCGAGCGCACCGACGACGAGCGCGTGCGGCGGCGCTTCCTCGCGCGGCATCCGGCGGCAGAGATGTACGCAGGCTTCGCGGACTTCTCCTTCTGGCGCCTCGTCCCGGAAGGCGGGCACCTCGTCGCGGGGTTCGGTCGCATCGTCGACCTCGCTGCGACGGACCTCCTCGTCGATCTTACGGGGGCCGAAGGGCTCCTCGAGGCCGAGGCGGAGGCGGTCGCCCATGTCAACGAGGATCACCCCGACACCGTTTCGCTCTATGCCACGCGCCTCCTCGGAGAGGCCGCCGGACCATGGCGGATGACGGGCATCGACCCGGAGGGTTGCGACCTCGCCTGCGAGGACCGTTTTGCCCGGCTCATCTTCCCCGAGCGCGTCGAAGGGCCCGCCGGTTTGCGCAAGGCATTCCAGGCGATGGCCGAAACGGCACGGACGTTACAGTAGAAATCCGACTTAAAACGTTTCGACTCCTCGCGACGTTAAGAAACATCATGGAAACCGGGAGCGGCGCCGGTGGAACGTCTTGTTCTTCGGCGCGTCTCGTGATGATTGAACTGAAAGTCGCACTTGCCGGACGTGCGGCCGCTCAGTAGAGCAGTCGCGCCAGAGGTGGAGACCGCGACTTCGAGCGGCGTGCCGCCGTTCGGTCGAGACAGGGGGCGCCCGCAAGCCGCGGGCGCGAGGAGAGACGACGTGGACAATATCGGCACCTACAACGGCTCCCACGGAGCGGATGCCTTCGGCTTCAAGGGCCTGAAACGGGTCTTCTGGAACCTGCAGGCACCGCAGCTCTACGAGGAGGCGCTGCAGCGCCGCGAGGCGCGGGTCGCCGCCGGCGGCGCGCTGGTGGCCGAGACGGGCGTCCACACGGGCCGCTCGCCCAAGGACAAGTTCGTGGTCCGCGATGCCCTCACCGCCGACACCGTGTGGTGGGACAACAACGGGGCGATGGAGCCCGAGAAGTTCGACCTCCTGCTCTCCGACATGCTCGCCCACGCCCAGGGCAGGGACCTCTTCGCGCAGGACCTCTTCGGCGGGGCCGACCCGGCGAACCGGGTGAAGGTCCGCGTGTTCACCGAGTACGCCTGGCACTCGCTCTTCATCCGCAACCTGCTGATCCGTCCGGAGCGCGCGGAGCTCGTCGGCTTCGTGCCGGACATGACGATCGTCGACCTGCCGTCGTTCAAGGCCGACCCGGCCCGCCACGGCTGCCGCACCGACACCGTGATCGCCTGCGACTTCTCGCGCCGCATCGTCCTGATCGGCGGCACGAGCTACGCCGGCGAGATGAAGAAGTCGGTTTTCACCTACCTGAACTTCACCCTGCCTGCGAAGACCGTGATGCCGATGCACTGCTCGGCCAATGTCGGCTCGCGCGGCGACGTCGCGGTGTTCTTCGGCCTGTCCGGCACCGGCAAGACGACACTGTCCGCCGACCCCAACCGCACGCTGCTCGGCGACGACGAGCACGGCTGGAGCCCGGCCGGCGTCTTCAACTTCGAGGGCGGCTGCTACGCCAAGGCGATCCGGCTGTCGCGCGAGGCCGAGCCCGAGATCTACGCCACCACCGAGCGCTTCGGCACCGTGATGGAGAACGTCGTCCTCGACCCGCAGACGCGCGTGCCCGACTTCGACGACGGCTCGAAGACCGAGAACACCCGCATCGCCTACCCGCTCGACTTCATCCCGAACGCCTCCGAGACGGGCCGGGCCGGCGTGCCGAAGAACATCGTCATGCTGACCTGCGACGCCTTCGGCGTTCTGCCGCCGATCGCCAAGCTCACGGCGGCGCAGGCGATGTACCACTTCCTCTCCGGCTACACTGCCAAGGTGGCTGGCACGGAGAAGGGCGTGAAGGACCCGGAGGCGACGTTCTCCACCTGCTTCGGTGCGCCGTTCATGCCGCGCCACCCGTCGGTCTACGGCAACCTGCTGCGCGACCTCGTCGGCAAGCACGGCGTCGACTGCTGGCTCGTCAACACGGGCTGGACCGGCGGCAAGTTCGGCGTCGGCCGGCGCATGCCGATCCGCGTCACCCGCCGCCTGCTGACGGCGGCGCTGGACGGCTCGCTGAACCGCGCCGACTTCCGCACCGACCCCTATTTCGGCTTCGCGGTGCCGACCTCGGTGCCGGGCGTCGAGCCGCACATCCTCTACCCGGTCAAGACGTGGGCCTCGAAGGCGGAGTTCGCCGAGACGGCGAAGAAGCTCGTCTCGATGTTCCGGACCAACTTCCAGAAGTTCGAGCAGCACGTGGACGCCGACGTCCGCGCCGCGGCGCCGGCGAGCCAGCTCGCCGCGGAATAAGTCAGAAGAAACGACCCAAGGACCTGCGCGAGCCCGGGCCGGCGACGGCCCGGGCTTCGTCGTTCAGGGGTACGCTTCCAGGGCCTCTAGAGGGTCGGGCTCGTCGTGCCCTTCATGAGCACCGGTCCCGTCGGGCGGCCGGTCGGCGAGCCGGTAGCCGGCTCCAGCGTGATCTCGAAGAGCTGGTCCGGGCGGCGCGGCAGGCCGTCGAGCCTGAGATCGACACGGCGGGCGGCGTCGATGAGCCCGACCGAAACGGGGCCGCGCGCGCGGTCCCACAGCGTCCAGATCTCCAGCGCCTTGCCGGGCGGAACGGCGATGGCATCGAGCGGAATCAGCTCCGTGCGGCCATCGGCGAAGGCGTTGACGACGGCGGCGGGCCGGCTGGAGTCGGTGAGCAGCACCGCGACGAGCACGGGCGCACGCTGCGCGCGCTGCACCGCGACGCCGAGACCCACGGCCAGCAGCATCGCGGCAAAGCCCGCGGTGAGGGCCGCCGGTCGCCAGAAGCCCAGGCTGAACCACCAGCCCGGCCGGGCCGGCGTGGGTGGCGTCGGGACGGCGCCGGCCTCGGCTTGCATGGCCGAAGGCGCGACAGGGGCGCCGGCCGGCAGTGCGGCGGCGATGCGGGACCACAGCGCCTCGCCGACAGGCAGCGGCTGCGCGTGGCGGTCGAGCTCGGCGAGGCGGCTGTTCCAGTCAGTCACGGCCCGGGTGAAGGCCGGATCGGTCGCAAACAGCGCCTCCGCCTGGTCGAGGTCGCGTCCCTCCAGCACCCCGAGGGCGTACTCGGCCGCCAGCCGCTCGCGGTCGGACGGGTTCACGACAGGCACTCCTTCAGCGCCATCAGGCTGCGGCGGATCCAGGACTTGATGGTCCCAAGCGGAATCTGCATCCGCCCGGCGATCTCGCCATGGGTCAGGCCGTTGACATAGGCGAGCAGGATCGCCTGCCGGCGGACGGGGTCGATGCGCTCGAGGCAGTGCTTCAGCGCACCGGCGTCGGAGAGCCGAGCCATGGCCTGCTCGGGGTTTTCCCCCGGGGCCTCGAGTCCCATCGGCTCGAAATCGTCGACGAGGTCCGTCCGCGATTCGCCGCGCAGGATCGACAACGCCCGGTTGCGGAGGATGGTGTACATCCAGGCGCGCGGGTCGCCACGCGCCTCGTCGAACATCGCCGCGCTGTTCCAGATCTTCAGGAACGTGTCCTGCACCGCCTCCTCCGCGAGGTCGCGCCGGCGCAGCAGGCGCACCGCGATGCCGAGCATGCGCGACGCCTCCTGGTCGTAGATGGCGCGCAGGGAGGCGCGGTCGCCCGCCGCGCAGCGCCGAAGGGCGGCGCCCACGTCGAGAACCGGGGTCGAGAGCGTCTGGGCCTGGGTCACCCGCACCGTCCTGTCGGGAGGGACTACTCTCGACGGAGGCTAGCGGATGCAGTGGAAACGAAGTCTCACCACAACCTTGACTGGCAAGGACCCGTGACGGCTCAGTCGAGCTTGCCGACCGCCTGCTCGACCGCCTCCAGCACCGCGCCCGAGCGCACGAGGTCCAGCGCCTGCCGCATCTCGGTCGCGTACCAGCGATCGCCGTCGAGGGCCGGCGGGATGACCGCGCGGATCGCCTCCAGGGCGGCGCGGGAGCCCGTGCCGATGGGATGGTCCTTAGCGATCGGCTCGACGAGACTCAGCGCCTGCGCCGCCATGAGCAGCTCGCCCGCGACGATCTGCTCGACGTTCTCCACCACCGTGCGGGCCTTGCGGGCGCACCAGGTGGAATTGGAGACGTGGTCCTCGGCGTTGCTCTTGCCGGGAATCGAATCCACCGAGCCGGGCATGCAGAGCGTGCGGTTCTCCATGACCAGCGCCGACATGGAGCACTGCACGGTGGCGAAGCCCGTGTTGAGGCCCTTCTTGCCGGCCAGCAGGTTGCGCGGCAGGCCGTAGCTCATCGTAGGGTCGATGAGGCGGGCGAGGCGGCGCTCGCAGATCGAGCCAAGGTCGGCGACGGCGATGGCGAGCAGGTCCATGGCCTGCGCCACGTATTGCCCATGGAAGTGGCCGCCCGAGATCGAGACGTAGCCGTCCTTGCCGTCGTCGAAGATGAGCGGGTTGTCGGTCGCCGAGTTGATCTCGGTGCCGATGATGCGCCCGACATAGTCCAGCGCCTCCAGCACGGGCCCATGCACCTGCGGCGCACAGCGCAGCGAGTAGACGTCCTGCACGCGCGGCGGCGGCGGCGTGCCGGGGGCCCGGTTCTCCTCCGGATAGACGGTCATGCGGGCCGCCGCGGAACAGCGCTTCGAATCGCCGATCAGCTTCAGCACGTTGCGGGCGATGGCCGCCTGCCCCGGATGGGGGCGCGCTGCGTGGACGCGCGGATCGAAGGCGGCGAGCTCGCCGCGCATCGCCTCCAGCGAGAGGGCGAGCGAAATGTCGGCCGTACGCCGCAACCGGCGCGCGTCCTCCAGCGCCAGAACGCCGACGGCGAGCGAGACGGTCGAGCCGTTGATCAGCGCCGAGGCATCCTTGGCGCCGAGGTCGAAGTCCGGCGAGAACCCGGCCTTCGCGATGGCGTCGCGGGCCGGCATGCGGCGGCCCTTGTAGACCATCTCGGCCTCGGGGAAGCCGCACACCGCGCCGGCGAGGTGCGCCAGAGGGGCGAGATCGCCGGAGGCGCCGACCGAGCCCTTGGCCGGGATGACCGGGTGCAGGCCGGCGTTGAGGAAGGCGATCAGCCGCTCGACGAGCTCGACGCGCGGGCCGGAATAGTTGGAGGCGAAGGCGTTGGCGCGCAGCAGCATCGTGGCGCGCACCGCGTCCTCGGGCAGCGGCTCGCCAACGCCGGTGGCGTGCGCGAAGATGGTCTTGGTCTGGTAGGGGACCATCTCGGACATCAGCACGCGCTGGTCCTTGAACAGGCCGACGCCGGTGTTGAAGGCGTACATCAGCGGCGCGTCGTCGTGCATCCACTGCGCGTCGATGTAGCGCCGCGTCGCCGCGATGCGCTCGCGCGCGCCCGGGTCGAGCGCCGCCTTCTCATAGCGGCCGGACGGCCCCGGCCGCGCCACGCGCACCACGCCCTCGGCCTTCAGCCTGCGTCCGTCGATCCTGACCGTCATGGAATGCCCCCACCGTGCCGTCTCCCCTCCCTAGCGCATGCCGCAGGATGGGGGAATCCGGCATTTCGCATCCGGCATGCGAATGCCGGGCCAGCCTCGCGCCGAGGGTCAGGCGGCGATGGAGGCGGCCTCGCGGCCGATACGCTCGCCGGTCTCGCGATCGAAGACGTGGATCAGCGAGGGCGCGACGGACAGGGCGAGCGTTCTCGCCGTCACCGGGACCTTTCCGGTCGGGCACTGCACGGTGACGGGCGTGCCGCCGAGCAGGCCGTGGAACAGCTGCGTCGCGCCGAGTTCCTCGACGAAGTCGACGTCCATCACCGGGTGCGATCCGGCGGCGCCGGGCTCGACGACGAGGTCCTCGGGCCGCAGGCCGACATCGACCGCCGTCCCCGCCGGCAGGCCCGGGCGAAGGTCGTCGACGGGAAGCGGCACCCCGGCCACGGTCACCCGGCCATCGCCGGCCACCGTGCCGGGCACGATGTTCATCGGCGGCGAGCCGATGAAGGTGGCCACGAACTTCGTCGCCGGGCGGCGGTAGACGTCCGTCGGCGTGCCGATCTGCTCGACGCGGCCGACGTTCATCACCACGAGCTTGTCCGACAGCGTCATCGCCTCGACCTGGTCGTGGGTGACGTAGATCGAGGTGACGCCGAGGGCGCGCTGCAGCTTCTTGATCTCGACGCGCATCTGCACGCGCAGCTTGGCGTCGAGGTTGGAGAGCGGCTCGTCGAACAGGAACACCTGCGGCTTGCGGACGATGGCGCGTCCCATGGCGACGCGCTGGCGCTGGCCGCCGGAGAGCTGGCGGGGCTTGCGCGCGAGGAACGGCTCGATGGCGAGGATGCGCGCCGCCTCCTGCACGCGGCGGTCGATCTCGTCCTTCGGCGTGCCGCGGTTGCGCAGGCCGTAGGCGATGTTGTCGTAGACCGTCATGTGCGGGTAGAGCGCGTAGTTCTGGAACACCATCGCGATGTCCCGGTCCGCCGGCTCGATCTCGTTGACGACGCGGCCGCCGATGTTGATCTCGCCCGAGGTGATCGTCTCCAGTCCCGCCACCATGCGCAGCAGCGTGGACTTGCCGCAGCCCGAGGGGCCGACGAGGACGCAGAAGCCGCCGTCGGGAATGTCGATGTTGACCCCCTTCACCGCCTCGACGTTGCCCGCATAGACCTTGCGGACGTTCTTCAGGGTCACGACGGCCATCGGCCTACTTCTCCGTTTCCACGAGGCCGCGCACGAACAGCTTCTGCATCAGCAGGACCACCAGCACCGGCGGCAGCATGGCCAGCACGGCGGTGGTCATGGCGAGCTGCCATTCGGTGAGCGCGTCCTGCGTCACCAGCATCGTCTTGATGCCGATGACGATGGTCTGCATGTTGTCCTTCGTCGTGATCAGCAGGGGCCAGAGATACTGGTTCCAGCCGTAGATGAACTGGATCACGAATAGCGCCGCGATGGTGGTGACCGACAGCGGCAGCACGGTGTCCTTGAAGAACTTGAACGGCCCGGCACCGTCGATCTTCGACGCCTCGACCAGCTCGTCCGGGATGGTCATGAAGAACTGGCGGAACAGCAGCGTGGCTGTCGCCGAGGCGATGAGCGGGACGGCGAGGCCGGCATAGGTGTCGAGCATGCGCAGCTGCGCAACGATCTCGTAGGTCGGGTAGATGCGCACCTCGACCGGCAGCATCAGCGTGATGAAGATCAGCCAGAAGGCCGCCATCCGGAACGGAAAGCGGAAATAGACCACCGCATAGGCCGAGATGATCGAGATGCAGATCTTCCCGACGGCGATGGTGATCGCCATGATGAAGCTGTTCAGCATCAGCACGCCGACCGGCTGTCCCGTGGTGCGGCCGGCGCCCACGAAGATGGTGCGGTAGTAGTTCTCGACGGCGTAGGGCCCCGGCACGATGGGCATCGTGCCGTTGGCGATCGTCGCGGCGTCCCAGGTGGAGCCGACGAAGGCGAGCCACACCGGGAAGGCGACGATGAACACGCCGATCAGCAGGATCACGTGCGGCAGCGCGTCGGTGAACCAGTGACGCTTCTCGACCATCAGCCCCGCCCCCGCATCAGTAGGTCACCTTGCGCTCGACGTAGCGGAACTGGATCGCCGTGAGGCTGATGACGATGATCATCAGGATCACGGACTGGGCCGCCGAGCCGCCGAGATCGCCGCCGAGCCGGCCGTCGTTGAAGACCTTGTAGACGAGCGTCTCCGTCGCCTTGGCCGGCCCGCCCTTGGTAATGGCGTCGATGATGCCGAAGGTGTCGAAGAAGACGTAGGTGATGTTGACGACGAGCAGGAAGAAGGTCGTCGGCGACAGCATCGGGAACACGATCGTCCAGAAGCGCCGCACGGGGCGGGCGCCGTCGATCGCCGCCGCCTCGATGAGGCTCTTGGGGATCGACTGCAGGCCGGCGAGGAAGAAGAGGAAGTTGTAGCTGATCTGCTTCCACGTCGCCGCCAGGATGACCAGCACCATGGCGTGCGTGCCGTTGAGCAGGGGGTTCCAGTCGTATCCCATGCCGCGCAGCATCCGGCCGACCATGCCGAGCGACGGCTGGAACATGAACAGCCACAGCACGCCGGCGATGGCCGGGGCCACGGCGTAGGGCCAGATCAGGAGCGTGCGGTAGGCGGTGGCGCCGCGGATCTGCTTGTCGGCCATGACGGCGAGCAGCAGCGCCGACGACATCGACAGGAAGGTGACGCAGGTGGAGAAGATCACCGTCGTCCACATCGCCTCGTAGTAGGCGCGGGACTTGAACAGCTCGGTGTAGTTCTCGAACCAGACGAACTCGGTGGCAGTGCCGAAGGCGTCCTGGATGCGAAACGACATCCACGCCGCCTGCGAGGCCGGCCAGTAGAAGAAGACGAGGGTGATGGCGAGCTGCGGCGCCAGCAGCAGGTACGGCAGCAGGCGATTGCTGAAGACCGAACGCTTTTCCATGCTGCTCCGGAGGGCCGGGGAAGGCGGGGGCGGGATGCGCGGGCGCGCCCCACTCTAGGCGAGGCTTCGCGCATGGAAAAGGCGCGCCCGCGGTTGCGGGCGCGCCTTCGTCACGATCAGCGGCCGGCGGTGCGCTCGAACTGGCGCAGCGTCGCGTTGGCGCGGCTCACGGCGTCGTCCAGCGCCTGCTGGGGCGACTTCTTGCCGGCGAGCGCGTTCTCGAGCTCCTCCGAGATCATGTCGCGGATCTGCACCATGTTGCCGAAGCGCAGGCCGCGGGAGTTCTCGGTCGGCTCCTTGTTGGTGAGCGACTTGATGGGCGTCTCGCGGTCCGGGTTCTGCTGGTAGAAGCCCGACGCCTTCACCTTCTCGTACGCCGCCTTGGTGATCGGCAGGTAGCCCGACTCGATGTGCAGCTTGGCCTGCCGGTCGGTGTCGGAGAGGAAGGTGAAGAACTTGGCGATGCCCTTGTACTCGGCCGCGGACTTGCCGCCCATCACCCACAGCGAGGCGCCGCCGATGATGGAGTTCTGCGGCGCGCCGGCGACGTCGGGGTAGTACGGCATCAGCGCCGAGGTGAAGTCGAACTTGGCGTTCGCCTTGACGTTGCCGAAGAAGCCCGACGAGGTGAGCATGATCGGGCACTCACCCGAGGTGAAGCGGCCCTCGTTCTCGTTGGCGCGACCCGAGTAGTCGTAGGTCTTGTCCTTCTGGAGGTTGACGAGGTCCGTCAGCAGCTTCACGTGCGTGGGGCTGTTGAACTTCATCTCGGTGTCGAAGCCGTCGAGGCCGTTGGCCTTCGTGCCCATCGGCACGTTGTGCCAGGCCGAGAACTGCTCGACGAGCGCCCACGGTGACCACGCGGCGGTGAAGCCGCACTTGTCCCACCCGGCCGCCTTCAGCTTCTTGCCCGCCTCGAACACCTCGGGCCAGGTCTTCGGGATCTCGGTGATGTTGGCCTTCTTCAGCGCGTCGCGGTTGATCCACATGACCATCGTCGACGAGTTGAAGGGGAACGACAGCATGTCGCCCTTGGCGGTCGAGTAGTAGCCGGTGATCGCCGGGAGGTACGACTGCGGATCGAACTTCTCGCCCGCCTCCTTCATCATCTCCTGCACCGGCTTGATGGCGCCCTTGGCGGCCATCATCGTGGCGGTGCCCACCTCGAACACCTGCATGATGTGCGGCGCGTTGCCGGCGCGGAAGGCGGCGATGCCGGCGTTCAGCGTGTCGGCATATGAGCCCTTGTAGGTCGCGACGACCTTGTACTCGTTCTGCGAGGCGTTGAAGTCGGCCGCCAGCTTGTTGACCACGTCGTTGTTGGCGCCGGTCATGGCGTGCCACCACTGGATCTCCGTCTGCGCGAGCGCGGGCGCGGCCGTGAGGACGGCGACGACGGAGATGGCGGCTTTCAGGTGGTGCTTCATTCGGTTTCTCCCTCTGGTCCCAACATCCCGCCCGGCGCGTGCCGGCTCCTTGATGGAACGGATGTTGTGGTTTGTTTGCAGCTTAACATGAACGTTCCACGACAGTTCAACGACAAAATCGAAAGCGGAACCGAAACCTGCGACGTGTCGTCGCCGGTGTAGTCGCGCTGACGCTGCCGTCACATCGTGGCGCCGACCGTCCACGGCACGAACTCGGCGTCGCCGTAGCCGAGCTGCTCCGACTTGGAGCGCTCGCCGGAGGCGACGCGCAGCACCATGTCGAAGATCTCCCGGCCCTTCTCCTCGATGGACACGCCGTCGAGGATGTCGCCGCAGTTGATGTCCATGTCGTCGATCATGCGGCGGTAGATCTCGCTGTTGGTCGCGAGCTTGATGGAGGGCGTCGGCTTGCAGCCGTAGGCGGAGCCGCGCCCCGTGGTGAAGCAGAGCATGTTGGCGCCGCCCGCCACCTGCCCCGTGGCCGACACGGGGTCGTAGCCGGGCGTGTCCATGTAGACGAAGCCCCTCGCGTCCACGGGCTCGGCGTAGTGGTAGACCCCCGCCAGCGTCGTGGTGCCGCCCTTTGCGGCAGCGCCGAGCGACTTCTCGAGGATGGTGGTGAGGCCGCCGAGCTTGTTGCCCGGCGAGGGGTTGTTGTTCATCTCCATCTTGTTGCGGGCGGTGTAGTCCTCCCACCAGTGGATCATGGACACGAGCTTCTCGCCGACCTCGCGGCTGGCGGCGCGGCGGGTGAGCAGGTGCTCCGCGCCGTAGATCTCCGGCGTCTCGGAGAGAATCGCCGTGCCGCCGTGACGCACCAGGAGGTCCACCGCGGCGCCCAGCGCCGGGTTGGCGGTGATGCCGGAGTAGCCGTCCGAGCCGCCGCACTGAAGCGCGAGCATCAGTTCGGAGGCGGGGCAGGTCTCGCGCTTCACCGCATTGGCGATGGGCAGCATGTGCCTGATCGCCTCGACGCCGGCGGCGACGGTCTTGCGGGTGCCGCCGGTCTCCTGGATCGTCATCGTGCGGAAGGTGTCGCTCTCGGAGACGCCGTAGGCCTCCTTCCAGCGCGGGATCTGGAAGCCCTCGCAGCCGAGGCCGACCATCACCACCCCGCCGACGTTGGGGTTCGTGGCGTAGCCCCACTGCGTGCGCTTGAGGATCTCGTAGCCCTCGCCCTTCACGTCAAGCGCGCAGCCGCCGCCCTGCACCAGCGGAATCACGCCGTCGATGTTGGGATAGTCGGCGAGGATGCCGGAGCGGTTGATCTCCTCGGCCATGAAGCGGGCGACCGTCGCCGAGCAGTTCACCGAGGTGAGGATGGCGATGTAGTTGCGCGTGCCGACCTTGCCGTTGGCGCGGCGGAAGCCTTGGAAGGTCGCCTGCTGCGCGACGGGCAGCACCTCCTCGAGCCGGGCGTCCTCGGCGAAGCGGTAGTCGCGGGCGAAGGCGTGCATCTCCACGTTGTGCTCATGCACCCAGTCGCCGGCGGCGATGTCGGTCGAGGCGAAGCCGATGATCTGGCCGAACTTGAGGATCGGCTGGCCCTTCGGGATCGCGACCGTCGCCATCTTGTGGCCGCGCGGTACGCGCGCCCGCGCGACGACGCCCTCCACGACCGCGCCCGCCTCGATGGGATCGACCGACACCACGACGTTGTCGGCGGGCGAGAGCCGCACGACACGGGGGGCCTGGGGACGGGCGGGGGCATTCATGGGCGTTCTCCCGGACGGGGCGTTTCTGAGGTCAAGGCGCGACCGCGCCGCATGCTAGAGCATCATCCCGCCAAGTGGAAACCGGTTGGCGGACAAAGATGATGCTTTTCAAGAATCTACACCGGGAGAGGACCTGACGCCGTCAGGTGCTCTCCCGCTGAGGAGCAAGCGCATTCGGTCGGAAACCAGCGGAAGCCGCGCCGTCAGCGGCGCTGGCGGCGCAGGCCGTCGAAGTAGACGATGAGGATGATCAGGCCGCCGGTGATGATGAACTGCCAGAAGGAGTTCACGTTCATCAGGTTGGCGCCGTTGCGGATGGTGGCCAGGATGAAGGCGCCGAGCAGCGGCCCCCACACCGAGCCCACCGCGCCGAACAGGCTGGTGCCGCCGATCACGGAGGCCGCGATCGCCTCCAGCTCGAAGCCGATGGCCTGCGTCGCGTTGCCGGTTCCGGTGCGCGAGGCCAGCATGACGCCGACGATGGCGGCGCAGAGCGAGGACAGGATGTAGGCGGTCGCCGTCACCGCCTGCACGTTGACGCCCGACAGGCGCGCCGCCTCGGCGTTGGAGCCGACGGCGTAGAGGTAGCGGCCCCAGCGCGACAGGTGCAGGTACACGAAGGCCGGCACGGCGACGACGATCACCACCATGAACAGGTTGGGGATGCCGAGGAACTCGCCGCGCGAGAAGCCGGTGAAGGTGTCGTTGGTGACGTTGATCGTCGACCCGTTGGTCATCAGCAGGCCGATGCCGCGCAGGGCCGTGAAGGTGGCGAGCGTGATGATGAAGGGCGGCAGGCCCATCTTCACCACCCCGAAGGCGTGGAAGGCGCCGATCGCCATGCCGAGCATCAGCGAGGCGAGGATCACCACCCACAGCGAGACCACGTTGGCCGCCGCCTCCGGCAGGCCCACCGATACCATCCACGCCGTCATGCCCGGGGCGATGCCCTGGATCAGCATGGCCACGACGACGGTGATGAAGCTCGCCACGGCGCCGACCGAGAGGTCGATGCCGGCGGTGATGATGACGAAGGTCTGCCCCAGCGCGAGGATGGCGAAGATCGCCCCCTGCCGGGCGAGGTTCGAGAGGTTGCCCGGCGTCGCGAAGGTCGAGGTCTTCCACGACAGGAACAGGAACATCGCCAGCAGCACGCCGATCAGCGTCAGCCCGAGCAGGCGCGAGAACTCGAAGCGCGCCTTGGCGGGTCCGGCGGCGGCAGCGGTGTCGGTCATGGTCCGGGTCCTTGGAGTGGCTCGGGCGGGGGCTCGGGCGGGTCAGACGCCGATGGCTTCGGTGAGGATCTGTTCGTGGCTCACGGCCTTGAAGCCGTGGGTTGCAACCTGTCGGCCCGCACGGAAGACGTGCAGTTCGTCGGCGAGCTCGTAGACCTCCGGCAAGTAGGACGAGATCAGCAGGATGCCCGCGCCCTGCGCGAGCAGGCGGCCGAAGAGGCGGTAGATCTCGGCCTTGGTGCCGACGTCGACGCCCACGGTCGGCTCGTCGAAGATGAACAGCTTGGCGCCGTGGTTGAGCCACTTGCCGATGACGATCTTCTGCTGGTTGCCGCCGGAGAGGCTGAGCGCCAGGGCGTTGCGCCCCGCGGTCTTGATGCGCAGGTCGCCGATCTGCCGTTCCGCCGCCTCGCGCTCGAGGCCCGGCACGATCGTGACGCCACGGGTGAGCCGGTCGAACACGGGCAGGTTGATGTTCAGGCCGACGCCGAGGTTGAGGCACAAACCCTGGTCGCGACGGCTCTCCGGCGCCAGCGCCATGCCGAGGTCGATGGCCTGGCGCTCGCTGCGGATCGACACCGGCCGGCCCTGCCAGCGCACCTCGCCGGCCGAGCAGGGCTGGCGGCCGTAGACGCCCATGACGAACTCGCTCCGCCCGGCGCCGATGAGCCCGTAGAGCCCGACGATCTGCCCCTCGCGCACGGTGAGGGACACGTCGCTGAAGCCCGGCCCGGAGAGGCCGCGTGCCTCGAGGATCGGCGCTCCGACCGCAAAGCCCTCCTTGTGGTAGACCTGCTCGATCGAGCGGTTGATCATCAGCGCGATCAGCTCGGCGTCCGAGGTCTCGCTGACCCTGCGCGTGCCGACGAGCGTGCCGTCACGCAGCACCGACACGCGGTCCGCGAGCTCGAAGATCTCCTCCATGCGGTGCGAGATGTAGACGATCGTCACGCCCTCCTGCCTGAGGCGGCGGATGAGCGCGAAGAGCTGCGCCGCCTCCTGGCGCGTCAGGTAGGCGGTGGGCTCGTCGAAGATCAGGAAACGGGTGCCGCGGCTGGCGGCGCGCGCCGTGGCGATGAGCTGCTGCTGGCCGATGGTGAGGCTCGAAAGCAGCACGTGCGCCGGCAGCGAGAAGCCGAGGTCGTCGAGGATCTTCTGGGCATCGCGCACCATGGCGCGGTCGCGCAGCAGCCCGCGGTGGGTCTGCTCGTCGCCGAGGAAGATGTTGGCGGCGACCGTGAGGTGCGGGCAGAGCACGACCTCCTGGTGGACGGCGTTGATGCCGAGCGCGATCGCCTCGTTCGGTGTCGAGAGGTCCGTGGGGCGGCCCATCCAGACCATCTCGCCCGCCGTGCGGGGCGTGACGCCAGTGAGCAGCTTGATGAGGGTGGACTTGCCCGCCCCGTTCTCGCCGACGATGGCGTGGATCTCGCCGGTCTCGAAGGCCAGCGTCGTCGGCTTCAGGGCGTGGGTGCCGGTGTAGCGCTTCTCGAGGCCGCGCAGCTCGAGGATCGGGCCGGCGAAGGCCGGCGCGGACGGGGTCGGGGCGATGCTCTCGTGCAGGGTCGACACGCGCGGGGATCCGTCCGGGAGAAGGCTCAGGGCGTCAGGCGCGGAAAGCCGCCTCCGGGCGCGGGCCCGGAGGCGTCGTCAGCGGGCCGGGGCCCGGATCACTTCACCTTCGGGTTCAGGAGCTCCTGCGCCCGGGCGCCGTTCATGTTCTCGCCGGTGATCAGGTTGGCACCGGTGTCCACGAACGCCTCGACCTTCTCGCCCTTGGAGGCGGCGAGCGCGGTCTTCACGCCGTCATAGCCCATGCGATAGGGGTCCTGGACGACGGTGGCGGCCATGACGCCGTCCTTCAGCGCCTTGACGAGCTTGTCGTCGCTGTCGAAGCCGACGAGCTTCACCTTGTTCTGCGCCTTCGACTCGGCGATCGCCTGGATCGCGCCCTGAGCCTGGATCAGGTTCGAGGCGAAGATGCCGCGCAGGTTCGGGAAGGCGGTCAGCAGGTCGGTCGTGATGTTCAGGCCGCCGTTGGCCGTGCCGTCGGAGACCTTGTCGGCGACGAGCTTGATGCCCGGGTACTTGGAGGCCAGCTGCTCCTTGAAACCCTTGGCGCGCTCGTCGAGCGAGCCGACGCCCGGCAGGTGGGTGATCAGCGCCACCTCGCCCTCGGCCTTGCCGTACTGCTTGGTGATGGCGGCGGCGAGGCCGTCGGCGGCGATGCGGCCGCCCTGCACGTTGTCGGTCGTGAGGAACGACGTGAAGGCCTTCGAGTCAGCGGCGGAGTCGATGCCGATGATCTTGACCGACTTGGCGGCCTCGTCGATCGGCTTGCCGAGGGCGGCGCGCTGCGTCGGCGAGATCACGATCGCGGCCGGCTTCGACGACACGGCGTTCTCGAGAATGGCGATCTGGCCGTTGATGTCGGCCTCGGACTGGGCGCCGAGCTCGGGCACCTTCACGCCGAGGTCCTGACCGGCCTTGCGGGCGCCGGCGAGCACGATCTGCCAGTAGAAGGACGTCGTGTCCTTGACGATGATCGGGATGGTGGGCTGCTGGGCGGCCGCCGGCTGCACGAAGGCAGCGGTCGCGGCGAAGAGCCCGGCGATGAGCCAGGATGCCTTCATGGTGGTTCCTCCTCGAGGCCCGTGGCCCCGCTTTTCGTTTCTTGACGAGGCCGCGGCCCTCCCGGCCGCGAGCGCGGAAACGATAGAACGGTTCTTCCGCCCCTCGCAAGAACCGGCATACGCGTTTCACCGCCGTGGGCCCGGACCGGTGGTCGCAGCGTCGGGGAAGGGAGCAGGCCGCACCGATTCAGCCGGCGTTAGCCGGTCCCGCATCACAAGAGCTTCATCGCGGCTGTCCGTGGGGCGGGCCCCGGCCCGGGTCGACCATGAAGCACGTCATCAAGGCGGGGACTGACGGGGCAACGCTGTGCGCCTTCGACACCGCTGCGCTTCCGCCCGACATCGACGAGCGGATCGGTGACGATCCCGCCGGCATGATGGAGGCGCTGCAGGCGGAGGGCCGCCTGTGGTTCGGCGGCACGGGCGGGGACGGGATGCACGTGGTGCACGTGCTGGTCGACGAGAGCCCCTCCCCGGAGCCTGCCGCCCATGCGGTCCGCACCGTGGGCGAAATCGACATCCCCGGCGGACGGCTCTGGGTGTGCGGGGCGGAGTACCTGGCGCTGGAGCCGCGGAGAGGCAGCGCCTTCACCCCCGGGGGCGGCCTCGGCCGCTACCGGATGGGCCGGAGCGTGAAGGTGCCGAAGGGGCGGTACGCGCTGGAGACGATCTTTCCCCGGGGCATCGACGGCCCGTCCCGCCCGGTCACGCGGGCCCAGTGGCTCATGACCGTTCCCGTCGTCATGGTGATGCTGGGCGCCGTCGCGGCCGTCATCCTGGGCTTCGTGACCCTCGTCCTCCTCGGCATCTCGGCGTGGCAGTACGCCACCGGGAGCCCGCTCGCGGGGCGGACGTGGAACCAGATCTGGATCATCCCCGGGCTGGCGCTGGCGGGGGCCGGCGTGTCGCTGGCGGGCCTGAAGCTCGGCAACTGGCTCGACCGGCGGCTCGGCGGGACGGCCGGGCGCGCCGACGGGGACGAGGCGCCGGACGTGATCCTGCGCCTGACACGCCTGCCGGCGGCCTGACCGCGGACGGCCTACCGGATCAGCGCGTCGCGCCTGCGCAGCTCGGGGAACAGCTTCATCCAGGTCGCCACCACCAGCAGGGTGCCCACTCCGCCGAGGACGACCGCAGCAACCGGGCCGAAGGCCGCCGCCGCCAGGCCGGACTCGAACTCGCCGAGTTCGTTCGATGCCCCGATGAAGACGGAGTTCACCGCAGACACCCGGCCGCGCATGTCGTCCGGCGTCTCCAGCTGGACGAGCGTCTGGCGCACCACCACGCTGACCATGTCGGCGGCGCCGGTGACGAAGAGCGCCGCCATCGACAAGTAAAGGTTGGTCGAGAGGCCGAACACGATGATGGCGATGCCGAAGATCGCGACCGCCATGAACATGCGCATGCCCGCCTTCCGCCGCAGAGGGAACCACGCCATCAGCATGGTCATGGCGATGGCGCCCGTCGCGGGCATGCTGCGCAGCAGGCCGAGGCCCCACGGCCCCACCTGCAGGATGTCCTTGGCGTAGATCGGCAGGAGGGCCACCGCGCCCCCGAGCAGCACGGCGAACAGGTCGAGCGAGATGGCGCCGAGGATCGCCGGCCGGGACCGGATGAAGCTCACCCCGGCGAACAACGTGGCCAGCGTCGGCGGCTCGCGCGTCGCCGGCGGGTGGTGGCGCACCTTCAGCGAGCCGATCAGGGTGGCGCCGATGGCGAACGCAGCCGCGGAGACGGAGAACACCACGCCCGGTCCCAGCGCATACAGGAACCCGCCAACGGCCGGACCCAGGATGGACGAGCTCTGCCACGCGGACGCGTTGAACGTCACCGCCGCCGGGAAGTGGGTGCGCGGCACGAGGTTCGGCAGCAGGGCCTGCGTCGCCGGATTGCCGAAGGAACGGCAGGCGCCGACCAGCATCGTCAGGCCGAAGATCGGCCAGACGGGCGTCTCCGGATGGGTGGCGAAGTAGAGGAGGCCGACATCGGCGACCGCGATCACGCTCCAGCACGTGGTGACGATCAGGCGGCGGTCATACCGATCCGCGACGACACCGGCCACGAGGGCCAGGAGCAGAGCCGGCAGGAAGGCCGCCAGACCGACGAAGCCCAGGGCGAGCGCGCTGCCCGTCCGGTCGTAGACCAGCCAGCCCAGGCCCACATTGTGGACCTGCATCGCCACCCCGGTCATGAAGCGCGCACTGAAGAAGCGTCGGAAGCCCGGGAAGCGGAACACCTCCCAGTTGGACTTCACCGCGGTGGTCATCGCCAGGGCTTCCTCGGGTCGGGCGGGAGACGACCGGTGCTATCACGGCCGGGAGCGGAGGCGAAATCCGTTCGATCCGCCAGGCGGAAGGAGGCGAGGAGCACGGGACGGACGGCACCGCCCCACGCGTCGCCTCACGCGTAGCCCGTGGACCCGTCCGGCTTGACCGGCACCTTGCGCTCCCAGTGCACGTAGTCCTCCTTGCCGAGGACCTCCATGTCCATCTCGACTCCCCAGCCGGGGCGGTCGGGGCGCAACTCCAGGTGGCCGTCCTTCGGCAGATAGGGGTCGGCGACGTACCAGGCGCCCTGCAACTTCTGGTCGGCGGTCGGCGCCTCTCCGGCGCCGGTGCCGAAGACGTAGCCCGGCCCGTGCGGGAGCCGGTACTCGAGGAAGCGGAAGTTGCTCGCCGCCGCGCAGAAATGCACGTTCACCGCCGTCGCCAGCGGCCCCATCGGGTTGTGCGGGGCGATCGAGACGAAGTGCGCTTCGGCGAGCGCATTGATCTTCTGCATCTCCATGAGACCGCCGACGACGCAGATGTCGGGCTGGATGATGTCGGCGCCGCGCACCTGCAGCAGGCGCAGGAACTCGAAGCGGCTGTAGAGGGACTCGCCGGTCGCCAGCGTGCACTGCAACCCTCGCTTGAGCTCGCCCCAGGCCTCGAAGTTCTCGGGGCGCAGCGGCTCCTCGAAGAACAGCGGGTCGTAGGGCGCCAGCGCGTTGCCGAGCTGCATGGCCTGGCCCACCTCGAAGATCTTGGCGTGGGCGTCGAAGGCGATCTCGTAGTCGGAGCGGACCGTCTCGCGCAGCGAGCGGAAGTAGTCGGCCGAGGCCTTCACCACCTCGCCCCAGCGGTTGCGGTGCTGGTCGACCCGCCAAGGCGAGAGCTTGAACGCGGTGAGGCCCCACTGCTCGTTCAGCCGGTCGAACTCGTCCTTCGCGGCGGGCGCGTCCGGGGCGGTGTAGACGCCGGCATAGACCTTCACGCGGTCGCGGACATTGCCGCCGATGAGCTTGTAGACGGGGACGCCGAGGGCCTTCGCGGAGATGTCCCACAGGCAGTGGTCGATGGCGGCGATGGCGGCGAGCCCGAGCGCGCCCGGCGGGAAGCGCGTCTGCTGCATCAGGTAGTGGACGATGTACTCGATGCGGGTCGGGTCCTTCCCCTTCAGGAAGGTCATCAGGTAGTCGAGGAGCGGCAGCAGCGCCTTGTCGGGGCCGTGGTTGTAGCACTCGCCCCAGCCCGTCAGCCCGTCGTCCGTGTCGATGGCGATGACGAGGCGCGGACGGTCCTTGTCGCGCGTCATGAAGGCGCGCAGGCGGTCGATCTTCATGGCATTCCCTTTCCCGGCGCGGCCGGCGCGCGGCTCAGCCGCGGCGCGCCTTCCAGGCCTTGTACTGCTCTTCCGTCTTCGGGTCGGTCGGCGGATAGAGGCCGAAGATGCCGCGGCCGCCCTTCACCTCTTCCATGACGAAGGTCTCGAAGAGGTCCTGCTCCCTGGCCTCCACCGCGACCTCCTCGGCGATGGCCGCGGGAATGACCACCACCCCCTCGCCGTCGCCCACCATGATGTCGCCGGGGAACACCGGCACGTCGCCGCAGCCGATCGGCACGTTGATGTCGACGGCGTGGTGCTTGATGAGGTTTGTGGGGGCCGACGGCGCCTTGCAGTAGCTCGGGAAGGGCAGCGCCGCGATCTCCGGGCTGTCGCGCAGGCCGCCGTCCGTCACCACGCCCGCCGCGCCGCGCACCATCATGCGCGTCACGAGGATCGACCCGGCCGAGGCGGCCGAGGCGTCGCCGCGGCAGTCCATCACCAGCACGTGGCCGGGCGGGATCTCCTCCACGGCCTTGCGCTGCGGGTGCGAGTGGTCGCGGAACACGCCGAGGTGGTCGAGGTCCTCGCGCGCCGGGATGTAGCGCAGCGTGTAGGCCGGCCCGACGAGCCGCGGCCCGCCCGGGTTGAGCGGCCGCACGCCCTGCAGGAAGGCGTTGCGCAGGCCCCGCTTGAACAGCAGCGTGGTGAGCGTGGCGGTCGAGACCTGCTTGTAGATCTCGCGGGCGGCGTCGGAGAGCGGCGCGGTCATGGCATGGGCCCTAAAGTGTCAGGTCTTGGGAAAATAGACGCCGCGGCGGGTGCGGGTCTGGACGTAGAGGTGCTCGCGGTAGGTGCCCGGCGCGTAGCTGCCGGAGGCCTCGGAGACGGGGATCGAGACGTTGGCCTCGCTCGGGAACTGGGCCACGAAGTCCTCGTCGATGTCGACGCCGAGCCCCGGCGCGTCCGGCACGGCGAGGTGGCCGTCCTTCTGCACGGGGTGCGGGACGATGGTCTTCGCCCGGCCGTCCCAGTCGTCCTCGATGCGCTCGAGGATGTAGCCGTTGGGGATCGCGGCCAGCACGTGCAAAGCCGCGTACTCCGCCACCGGGCCGAGCGAGCCGGAGTGCGGCGCCATCATGATGTGGTGCGCCTCGGCCATCGCAGCGATCTTCTTCATCTGCGTGATGCCGCCGGCCCGGCCCGTGTCGGGCTGGATGACGTCGACAAGCTCCTCCTCGATGAGCTCGCGCTCGCCGAAGATCGTCGCCTGCCGCTCGCCGGCTGCCAGCGTGACGCTGGAATGCTGGCGGATGCGGCGGAAGCCCTCCAGGTTGTCGGGCGCCACCGGGTCCTCGACCCACATCATGCGGTAAGGCTCCAGCGCCCGGCACACCTGCACCGCGTCGGCCGGGGTCAGCCACGGCGGGCCATGCAGGTCGATGGCGATGTCCATCTCGTCGCCCACCGCCTCGCGCAGCGCCGCGACCTTGCGGACGGGGTCGGAGACGCCGCCGCACTTGAAGGCGGTGAAGCCGCGCTCCTTCAGGCTGAGCGCCACCTCGGGCGTGTTGGCGTGGGCGTAGATGCGGATGCGGTCGCGCACCTTGCCGCCGAGCAGGTTCCACACCGGAACGCCGAGCTTCTTGCCCTTGATGTCCCACAGCGCCATGTCGAGGCCGTTGATGGCGCCGGCGCCCACCGTGCCCGTGAGCCCGTGGCCCATGATGGCGATGTGCATCTTCTGCCACAGGCGCTCGATGTGCGTCGGGTCCTCGCCCACGAGGATGCGCGAGAGGTCCTTCACCGCGGTCTCGATGACACGCGGCCAGCCCGAGCATTCGCCGATGCCCGTGATGCCCTCGTCGGTGAAGATCTTCACGAACAGCCAGTTGCGCGAGCCCGTGAGGTTCTTCGAGTAGGACTGGCTGCCGAACGAGCCGTCCGCCGCCCAGGTCTTCAGGTTGGGCGCGCCGGCGTGCATCAGGTAGGTGCGGACTTCGGTGATCTTCATCGGAACCTCGGTGGTGCTCCTTGGCAGTGTCTCGGGCAGTGTCTCGCCGTCATCCCCGGCGGCGCGAAGCGCCGGGAAGGGGATCCAGAATCGGCCGGCCGCGCCTGGATCCCCTTCCCGCCCGGCTCTGCCGGGCGCCGGGGATGACGGCGGGGCAAGTCATTCGCCTACCCCGTGTAGCGGTGGCGCTTGTGCATCGAGCGGGCGCGCGGGTCGGGCCGCGGGATCGCCGAGAGCAGGGCCTTCGTGTAGGGGTGGTCGGGGTGGTCGCAGACCTGCTCGGTCGAGCCGGTCTCCACGACCTTGCCGCGGTACATCACCGCCACGCGGTCGCACATGTAGCGGATGACGCCGATGTCGTGGCTGATGAAGACGTAGCTGAGCCCCAGCTTGTCCTGCAGGTTCATCATCAGGTCGAGCATCTGCGAGCGCAGCGACACGTCGAGCGCCGAGGTCGCCTCGTCGGCGACGATGACGCGCGGGTTCAGCGCGATGGCGCGCGCGATGCCGATGCGCTGGCGCTGGCCGCCGGAAAAGGCGTGCGGGTAGCGCTCGCGCCAGTCGGGGTTGAGCCCCACCTGCTGCATCAGGTCGGCGACGCGGTCGTCGAGTTCCCGGCCCTGGGCGATGCCGTTGACGAGCAGCGGCTCGCCGATGACCTGCGACACCGTCATGCGCGGGTTCAGCGAGCCCACCGGATCCTGGAAGATCATGCGGATCTCGCGGCGGCAGTCGCGCAGCGTCTGCTTGTCCGCGCGCACGAGGTCGACGCTGGAGCCGTCGGCGCGGCGGTAGACCATCTCGCCGCCCGTCGGCTGGTAGACGCGCAGCAGGCAGCGGCCCATCGTCGTCTTGCCGGAGCCCGACTCGCCGACGATGCCCAGCGTCTCGCCGGGGAGCACCTTCAGCGACACGTCGTCCACCGCCTTGATCGGCGCCTTCGGCGAGCCGAAGTGCATCATCAGGTTCTTCACCTCGACGACGGACGTCGCGGTCTCGTCGATCGGCGGGCGCTTCAGCCGGATCTCGGCCTTCTGCTCGAGCCGCAGCACCGAGCCGATGAGCATCTTGGTGTAGTCGTTCTGCGGCGCGTGGAAGATGGTGTCGACCGGCCCCGACTCCATCACCTTGCCGTGGTACATGACGATCACGTCGTCGGCGATCTCGGCCACCACGCCCATGTCGTGGGTGATGAACAGCACCGCCATGCCGTGCTGCTGCTGCAGCCGCTTGATGAGGTCGAGGATCTCGGCCTGCGTCGTCACGTCGAGGGCCGTCGTCGGCTCGTCGGCGATCAGCAGCATCGGGTTGCAGGCGAGCGCCATGGCGATCATGACGCGCTGGCGCATGCCGCCTGAGAACTCGAAGGTGTAGCGGTCGACCGCCTTGTCGGGGTTGGGGATCTCGACCTGGCGCAGCAGCTCGACGCAGCGCGCGCGGGCCTCCTTCTTGCCCATGCCGATGTGGAGGCGCAGCACCTCCATGATCTGGTCGCCCACCGTGTGGACGGGCGACAGCGAGGACATCGGCTCCTGGAAGATCATCGCGATCTCGGCGCCGCGGATGGCGCGGATCGCCTTGCCGCGCGGATCGAGCGTGGCGAGGTCGACGGTGCTGCCGTCCTCGCGGTGCAGGACCATGGAGCCCGAGACGATGCGCCCGGGCGCATCGACGATCTGCAGGATGGAGCGCGCCGTGACGCTCTTGCCGGAGCCGGATTCACCGACGACGCAGAGCGTCTTGCCGCGCTCGATCGTGAAGGACACGCCGTCGACCGCCTTCACCACGCCGGTGCGGACGGGGAAGTGCGTGACGAGGTCCTTCACCTCGAGGACGAGGCGGGGCGGGGCTCCGGCGGCGCCGGCCGTG
This sequence comes from Alsobacter sp. R-9, assembly GCF_054612375.1. Classification (NCBI taxonomy): domain Bacteria; kingdom Pseudomonadati; phylum Pseudomonadota; class Alphaproteobacteria; order Hyphomicrobiales; family Alsobacteraceae; genus Alsobacter; species Alsobacter sp. R-9. The sequence goes on from NZ_JBTSWJ010000005.1 coordinate 216,554, forward strand.
CGGGGGGCGAGGTCGGTCAGCGTCATTTGTTGTACGGATCGGCGGCGTCGCGCAGACCGTCTCCCAGGAAGTTGAGGGCGATGACCGCCAGGACCACGGCGGCGCCGGGGGCGAACAGCCACGGGGCCGTCGCGATGGAACGGATGTTCTGGGCCTCGCGCAGCAGCACGCCCCACGAGATGGTGGGCGGCTGCAGGCCGAGGCCGAGGAAGGAGAGCGACGTCTCGGCGAGGATCATCGCCGGGATGGCGAGCGTGATCGACGCGATGATGTGGCTGAGGAAGCTCGGCAGCATGTGGCGGAAGATGATCCGCCCCTCGCTGCAGCCGTCGAGCCGCGCGGCGGTCACGAACTCCTCGGTGCGCAGGCTGAGGAAGCGGCCGCGCACCACGCGGGCGAGCTGGGCCCAGCCCGTCAGCGACAGGATGAGCGTGATCATGAAGTAGTTGAGCACCGCCGGCCAGTCCTGCGGCAGCGCGGCGGCGAGCGCCAGCCAGATAGGGATCGTCGGCAGGGCGAGCACGAACTCGATGGCGCGCTGGACGACGAAGTCGATGCGCCCGCCGAAGTAGCCGGAGATGCCGCCGAGCACGACGCCCAGCGTCAGCGACAGGAACACGCCGACGAGGCCGACGGAGAGCGAGATCTGCGCGCCCTGCATGATGCGCGACCAGACGCAGCGCCCGAGCCGGTCGGCGCCGAAGATGAAGAGCGGATAGCTCGGGTTCTCGGAGGCGATCAGGTGCGTCGTCGTCGGGATGAGGCCGAAGAGCTTGTACTCGTAACCCTGGCCGAAGAAGCGGATGGCGACCTTGCGAGCGGGGTCCTCGGTGTAGATCGCCGCCAGCGTCTGCGGGTCGCGCTTGAGCTGGTAGGGCCGGAAGTAGAGGCCCACCGACAGGTTGCCGTCGGCGTCGCGGTCGAACAGGTGGATGGACTGCGGCGGGTAGTAGGCGGCGCGCGCGTTCTGCCGGTTCGGGTCGTTGACCGCGAAGAAGCCGGGCACGGCCGCGATGATGTAGAGGAAGACCGTGATCACGAGGCCGATCATGGCCAGCCGGTGGCGGCGGAAGGCCCACCACATCAGCTGCCACTGGGAGGCGACGGCCAGTCGCTTCTGGTCGACGACGGCGAGGGCTGCGTCGGTCATGGGGCGCTCCTGATCCGGACTATTCGAGCCGGATCCGCGGATCGGCGAGGGCGAGGAGGATGTCGCTGATCAGCGCGCCGACGAGCGTGAGGGCACAGATCAGGAGCACGAAGGCACCGGCGAGGTACATGTCCTGGCTCATCAGCGACTGCAGCAGCAGCGGGCCGGCGGTCGGCAGGCTGAGCACGATGGCGACGATGATCGAGCCGGAGACGAGGTTGGGCAGCAGCCAGGCGATGGTGGAGATGAACGGGTTCAGCGCGATGCGGACCGGGTACTTCACCAGCAGGTGGAACTCGGAGAGACCCTTGGCCCGCGCCGTGGTGACGTAGGGCTTGGCCAGCTCGTCGAGCATGTTGGCGCGCATGACGCGGATCAGGCTCGCCGTGCCCGACACCGCGAGGATGATGACCGGGATCCACAGGTGGTGCAGCAGGTCGACGACCTTGCCCATGCTCCACGGCGCGTTGACGTACTGCTCGGAGAACAGCCCGCCCACCTCCTGCCCGAACTGGACGGCGGCGATGTACATCAGCACCAGCGCCAGCAGGAAGCTCGGGATGGCGAGGCCGAGGAAGGAGAAGAAGGTCACGATGTAGTCGCCGATCGAGTACTTCTTCACCGCCGAGAAGATGCCGATCGGCAGCGCGATGCCCCAGGTGGCGAGCAGCGTGGAGAAGGTCAGCAGCAGGGTCAGCGCCATGCGCTCCCAGATCAGCTCGGAGACCGGCTGCTGCCACTCGAAGCTGAGGCCGAAGTCGCCGCGCAGGACGATGCCCGATATCCACTTGAAGTACTGGACGATCATCGGCTGGTCGAGGCCGAAGCGCTGGCGCAGGTCCGCGGCGGTGTTCTGGTCGACCACCTCATTGGAGGCCGCGAGCGTGGCGATGTAGGTCGTCACGTAGTCGCCCGGCGGCAGCTGGATCAGCACGAACGCCATGAAGCTGACGACGAACAGCGACGGGATCATCCAGAGGGTGCGGGAGACGATGAAGCGCAGCATGGCGGCGTCCGTGGGGATGGCCCCGGTGCAGGCAAGGTGCCCGTCGCCGCGGGCGGAGGCCCGCGGTCGGTCGCGAAGCGCCCGCGCCGGGGCGCGGCGCGGGCGGTGAAGGAAGGGCCGGCGGCGACGGGAGGGGAGCCGCCGCCGGCGTTTGCTCAGGTGAAGAAGAACTGCTGCGGCAGGGCCGGACCGGGGTTCGGCCACGACCAGGCGTTCGGGTACTTCTGCGGCACGTTGTTGAGGTTGGTCTTGACGATGCCGAAGGCGTTGACGGCGAGGCAGACGCCGATCGTCTCGAAGGCGTCCGCCGTGAGGTCGAACACCTGCTTCATGATCTCGCCGCGCTTCTTCAGGTCGGCGGTGGCGAGCGCCTCGTTGAACAGCTTCATGCGCTGCTTCTGGCTCTCCGGCGGCTCCTGTCCGTCCTTGCCGTTGGACACGTACCAGAGCGTCCACGGAATGGCGTAGCGCGAGCCCTGCGGGTGCTGGGCGAACCAGTCGCGCGGGTCGAGCATCGGGTCGAGCCCGCCGGGGCCCGGCCACACCGCCGCATCGTGGTCGTTGTTGTCGCCGCGCGTGTAGTAGAGCGCGCGCTCGATGGTGTTGACCTTGATGTCGACGCCGATCTCGGCCCAGTGGCGCTTCACCAGCTCGAGCGTGTCCACGGCGTCCGGATAGAGCGTCGGGATCACGTCGATGGCGAAGAACACCTTCTGCCCGTCGGGACGCAGGCGGAAGCCCTGGGCGTCCTTCTTGTTGTAGCCGAGCTTGTCGAGGATCTCGTTCGCCTTCTTCGGATCATGGTCCGTGAACTGCGAGGAGAGCTGCTTGTGCTCCCACGGGTGGCCGGGGCGCGGACCCGTCTGCCACGGCTGCGACTGGCCGAGGTAGACGATGTCGATGATCTCCTTGCGGTTCATGCCCATCGAGAGCGCCTGGCGGAACTCCTTGTTGGCGAACATCTCCCGCATCTTCGGGTCCTTGTGCGTGATGTTCAGGTAGATCTGAACCTGCTGCGACGAGGACGCGATGAGCTCGACGAGGCGGTAGCCGCCCTTCTGCATGTTCTGCGAGAGGGTGGGCTTGTTCTGCAGGGTGTCGATGTGGCGCTCCTGGATGTCCAGGCGCCCGGAGATCGCGTCGAGCATCAGCGACTCGACGTCCTGCGAGATGTTGAACGTGAGCCGGTCGATGTAGGGCAGCTGGTTGCCGGCCTGGTCGACCTGCCAGAAGTAGGGGTTGCGCTCCATCACCACGCGGGTGGCGCCGCCGGTGTAGGGCTCCTTGATCACCCACGGGTCGAGGACCGGCTTCTCCGGGTTCGACCAGCGCGAGGGGATCTCGATGTCGCCGTTGCGGGCGCGGAAGAGGTCCGGCCAGCTCGACAGGTTTGCGGCCTTCACGAGGTCGCCGACCTTGTCGTTGTACTTCGGGTGGAACTGGCTCGCGTAGTGCTTGCAGAACAGCGTCGGGTGCTGCCCGAGCGGCGTCGCCAGGATCTCGAGGAACAGCGCATAGGGCGAGGCGAAGGTGAACTTCACCGTGTTGTCGTCGATCTTGGTCGCCGTGCCCGGCTTGCCGCCGATCACCAGCGTCGAGGGCACCGACTTGTAGAGCTCGGAGTTCTTGGCGCAGTCCTCGATCGAGAACACGACGTCGTCGGCGGTGAACGGCTTGCCGTCCGACCACTTCATGCCCTTGCGCAGGGTGAACGTGAACTCGGTCGAGTTGGCGTTGACCTCCCACTTCTCGGCGACGTTGGGCAGCACCTCGGTGAAGGCGAGGTTCCAGCGCACGAGGCCCTGGTTGCCGACGAGGCGCAGGATGCCGTTGTGGTCGGCCGAGCCGCGCAGGCCGCGGCGCAGCGAGCCGCCGTACTTGCCCACCTTCTCGGCGTTGATCACCAGCGGATTGGCGGGGAGCCGGTCCGCGAGCTTCGGCAGCTTGCCGTCGGCAGCCAGCTTGGCGAGGTCGGGCGCCTCGGCCTTCGCCGCCTGGGCGAGCGCGCTGCCCGCGAACATCGACACGGCGGCGGCGCCGGCCATGCCCTTCAGGACGTCGCGGCGGTCGACCCCGCGTCCCGTCGTCTCGTTCTTCTTCATCGTCGTCTCCTCCCAAGGACCTTGGCGGTCCGCTTGCCTGGCGGCAGCGCCCCGAGGGGTCTGCCGCCCCGTCGTCATGCTAGACCCAACCGCACCAGCCCGGCGAGGGTCTCGCCCGGCTGGAGAACCCGCGCGCCCGTGCCCTCGACCCCCGCCGCGGCGAGGTTGAAGGCGTCGGCGACGTGCGTGACCGGCTCGATGCACGCGTAAGGCGTGCCGGCCGGGACGTGCAGCACCAGGTGGTCGAAGGGCGCGCCCGTCTCGATCACCACCCGCGACCCGTCGCCGCGGGCGAGCGAGGCGATGCCGCCGAAGCCCGCGAGAAAGCGCGTGTCGCCGCCCTGCCCGAGCACCGCGTCGTGCCGCGCCTCGCGCGCCGCCAGCGCCACGGCGGCATGGCCGCAGCCGTCCGCGTCCGCCGGCCAGAGCGTGTCCGCGGTGAAGCGGAGACGGTCCCCGGGAGCCGCCGCGAGGAAGGGGTGGACGCCAAGGCCGGCCGGCATCGGCCGGTCGCCGGTGTTGGTCACGGAGAGCTCGAGCGTGAGCCCGGCGCCGTCGAGCGAAAGACGCTGCAGCGCGCGGAACGGCCATGGCCAGCCGGCCGGGGACCGTCCGTCGGGGGCGTGGATGAATGCCATGGAGAGACTGTCCGGGCCGCTCTCCACGATTTCCCACGGCATCTCGTGGGCGAAGCCGTGCAGCGCATGCGGCGCGCAGGCCGGGTGGGGCTGCAGCGCGACGGCGCCGCCTTCGGTCTGCAGTTGGGCGTTGCGGATGCGGTTCGACCAGGGGACGAGCGGGTAGATGCCGGCCTTGGGCCACGCGAGCGGGTCGAAATCGCCGTCGGGAAGGGGAACCACGACGTCGGTGCGCCGGTTCTTGGGCTCCTCGCGCCACAGCGCGGCGACCCGGCCGCCCTTCGCCGCGCGGACGGTGGCCCGCATGGGCCCCGACGCCAGGAGGCGGTCCCCGTTCGCCGCCCCCGCGGCAACGGTCTTCAAGGCAGCACTCAAGGCGCCACTCCCCCCGCCCGTTCCCGGACGGCGTTTCCCCCGAGCAGGCCGCCGGTTCTCCGGCTCCGCTCTTTTCACGTGTGGCGGAAGCTAAGGGTGGAGCGTGATGCCTGTCAACGGCGATTCTCACTATGTGCGACACAAGGGCTCATTTCGCACCTGCAGCATCGATTGTTCTCAAAATGTGAGAAAACGAGTTGCTGTCGCCTGCGGCGCGGCCGTAGTGTGCGCGCAACCAGCGGTGACGGGTTGTCATGCGACGGATCGAACAGGGGGAGACGGCCGAGGCCGCCGGGGCGCCGGGGACGGGGCTCGTGGTCAAGGCGCTGACGCTGATCGACCTCATCGCCGGCGCGCCGGGCCACCACCGCGCCCAGTCTCTGGCGGAGGAGACGGGCCTGCCGCGCAGCACGGTCTACCGCATCCTGCAGACCCTTCAGCAGCGCGGCATGGTGCGGCTGGACCCCTCGACGCAGGGGTATTTCCCGGGGTTCAAGTTCCTCGACTACGCCCAGGCCGTGTGGCCGGCGCAGGACCTGCCGCTTCTCGCCATGGCGGAGATCCGCCGGCTGCGCGAACTCACCGGCGAGACGGTCTACTTCGCCGTCCCCACCGGTGCGGACATGATCATCCTGCAGAAGGCCGAGAGCGCCTACCAGATGCGCACGGGCGCGCCGCTCGGCAGCCGCCGGCCGCTCTACTGCACCGGCATGGGGAAGGCCTACCTCGCGCAGCTGCCCGCGGCGGAGCGGGACGCGCTGATCGGGCGGATGGCGCTGGAGCCGCTGACGGCGCGCACGATCACCGACCCGGCGCAGCTGCGCTCGCAGCTCGATCTCTTCCGGCTGCGCGGCTACGCCATCGACGACGAGGAGTTCATGGAAGGCGCGCGCTGCGTCAGCGCCGCCGTCCCGGCCGAGGGCGAGGGCGCCGTCGGCGCCTTCACCGTCTCGGGCCCGATCTACCGCATGACCTCCGACCGCGCCCACCAGCTGGGACCGGAGGTGGCCGCAGCGGCCCGGCGGCTCGGCGACGCCCTGCGCCAGCGCGGCGGCGGACGCGGGCGCGGCCGGATGGAGGCGGGCAGCATCGCGACTGTCGCGCCGGAGAAGGCCTTCTACGGCAAGAGCCCGTGCTGGGACGAGGGCGCCGGGCGCCTGATGTGGCTCGACGCGCTGGCCCCCGCCGTGCTGCGCGAGGCCGACGGCGGCGCCGAGGTCCTGGCGCGCTTCGACGGCCCGGTCACCGCGATGGCTCCCGTCGGCAACGGCTGCTGGTTCCTGTCCGCCGTGGACGGCATGCGCACGATCGACCGGCAGGGCCGACAGTCGGCGCCCGTGGCGCAGGCCGGCGCCGGCCTCCTCGCCGCCGTGACCGCCGCCTGCCGCGGCCGGGGCGACGACCTGTGGATCTCGGTCGGCGAAGGCCCCGCGGCGGCAGAGCCGGCGGGCCTCTACCGCCTGCGCGAGTCCCGGCTGACGCTGGCGGCCCAGCCGGAGGGAGCCGTGACCGACGTCGCCTGCGACGCGTCGGGGCGCGTACTCTACGCTGCCGTGCCGGACCGTGGCGAGATCCTCCAGTGGGAGATCGACGGCGAGGGCCTGCCGTCCCGCCCCCGCACGGTGGCCCGGATCGACCCGATCCACGGCCGGCCGACGGCGCTGTGCATCGCCGAGACCGGACACCTGTGGGTCGCCCTGTGGGACGGCTGGGGCGTGGCGCGGCTGGCGCTCGACGGCGGCGACATGCGTTTCCTGCCTCTCCCCGTTCCCCGCCCGACCGGCCTCGCCTTCGGCGGGCGCACCGACGACACGCTGTTCGTCACCTCTAGCCGCATCGGCCTGTCGCCGCAGCAGCTGTCCGAGGCCCCCGCCTCCGGCAGCGTGTTCGCGCTGCCGGCCGACCTGCGCCAGTCCCTTCTTCGCTGACACGAAAGACCGGAGGTTCCCATGAAGCTTCTCATCACCGGCGGGAGCGGCGGCGTCGGCCGCAAGCTGCGCAAGGAATTCGCCGGCGAATTCGACCTCATCCGAATCCTCGACCGCGTGACGCCCGACGACCTGCGCCCGGGCGAGGAGATGGTCGTCGGCGAGATCGCCTCGATGGCCGACGTCTCCGCCGCGATGGAGGGGATGGACGCCGTCATCCATCTCGCCGCGATGCCGGTGGAGGGCGCGTGGGAGGATATCCTCCAGTCCAACATCATCGGCACCTGGAACGTCTACGAGGCGGCCTATCGCAAGGGGACGAAGCGGGTGATCTTCGGGTCGTCGAACCACGCCGTCGGGTTCTACACGCGCACCGACAAGATCGACGTGAACGCGATCTGCCGCCCCGACAGCCGCTACGGGCTGAGCAAGTGCTGGGGCGAGGACGTGGGCTCGCTCTATGCCGACAAGTACGGCGTGAAGAGCATGCACATCCGCATCGGCAACGCCTTCGACCTGCCGGCCAGCGAGCGCGCGCTCGCCATCTGGATCAGCGCGCGCGACCTCGCCCAGCTGGTCCGGATCGGCCTCACGCATCCGGCGATCCACAACACGATCGTCTTCGGCGTCTCCAACAACTCGCGCTGCTGGTACGACAACGCGGCGGCGCTGGCGCTCGGCTACAAGCCCCAGGACAGCGCCGACGACCACGTGGCCCACGCCATGGAGGCGGAGAAGTCCGTGAAGCTCGACGCGGTCGGCAAGTACTACCAGGGCGGGCCGTTCTGCTCCATCGAATACGACGGCGCCCCCGTTCCCGGCGCCTGACCCGCGCAGCGCGACCGGTGCCGGGCGCCCCGCACCGACGAGACCACCGCCACCCGTCCGAGGACCCGCCATGCGCATCGCCGACGTCCGCGTCACCCCCATCGCCTTCCGCGACCCGCCCTTGCTCAACGTCGCCGGCGTCCACGAGCCGTGGGCGCTGCGCTCGATCATCGAGGTCGAGCTCGACGACGGACGGATCGGGCTCGGCGAGAGCTACGGCGACCTCGAGACGCTCGGCAACATGGCGAAGGTGCAACCGAGCCTTGTCGGGCTGTCGCCGTTCGACCTGAACGGGCTGACCCGCTGCGTCTACGCGGCGGTGGGCGGCGACCCTGACACCGGCGCGACGTTCCCGCCGAAGGGCGACAAGGCCCGCGCCTCGGCGCTGGCCGCCTTCGAGGTGGCGTTCCTCGACCTGCAGGGCCAGGTCCTCGGCCTTCCGCTGTACGAGGTGCTGGGCGGGGCGGTACGCGACCGCGTCCCCTACTCCGCCTATCTCTTCTACAAGTTCGAACGCCACAAGGACGACCCCGGCTACCCCGCCGACGACTGGGGCGAGGTGCTCACGCATGACCAGATGGTCGGCGAGGCCCGCCGGATGGTGGAGGAGTACGGGTTCGGCTCGATCAAGCTGAAGGGCGGCGTGTTCGAGCCCGACTTCGAGATCGAGACGCTGCGCGCGCTGCGCCGCGCCTTCCCGTCGGCGCCGTTGCGGATCGACCCGAACGGCGGGTGGAGCGTTGCGACCACGCGCCGCGTGATGCCCCAGCTCGCCGAGAACGGCCTGCTCGAGTACCTCGAGGATCCCTGCGGCACGCTGGAGGAGATGGGCGAGGTCGCCGCCTTCGCGCCCATGCCGCTCGCGACCAACATGGTGACGATCGCCTTCGGGCACATTCCGAAGTCGGTCAGGCTCAATTCCGTGCAGGTGGTGCTGTCGGACCACCACTACTGGGGCGGGCTGCGCGCCACGCAGCACCTCGCCATGATCGGCCGCACCTTCGGCCTCGGCATCTCGATGCATTCGAACTCGCACATGGGAATCAGCCTGGCGGCGATGACCCACGTGGGCGCCACCATCCCCAACCTCCGATACGCCTGCGACACGCACTACCCGTGGCAGGAGGACGAGGTGATCGAGGGCGGAAAGCTCGCCATCGCCGACGGCTGCGTGGCCCTGCCGAAGGGTCCCGGCCTCGGCGTGCGGCTGGACAGGACGGCGCTCGCGGCACTGCACCGGAACTACCTCGAGTGCGGCATCCGGGTCCGCGACGACGCCAAGGAGATGCGCAAGTATCGCCCCGACTGGGATTCCACCCGGCCCCGCTTCTGAGCCCGCCTCCCGCGGCTCGGTCCCCCTGCCCGCCGCCCGCCCGACGCCTTCGCGGAGACCCCGATGCCCATCCACCCCGAAGCCCGCGCGCTGATGGCCATGATCGCGGCGTGGCAGGAGACGCAGGGCCTCCCGCCGCGCGCGGAACAGACGCTCGCCCTGCAGCGCGACGTCGGACGCCGCATGGCGGCCATCCGGCGGCGCGGCCCGGTCGAACCGATGGCGGCCATCGAGGAGCTGGCGTTGCCGACCCGGGGCGGGCCCCGGCGCGCCCGGCTCTACCGGCCGCCCGGAGGCCCCGGGCGCTTCACGCTCGTCTACATCCACGGCGGCGGGTACGTGGTGGGAGGCATCGACGACACGGAGCACGAGTGCCGACGGCTCGCGGCGTCGCTCGGGGTCGACGTGGTGGCGATCAGCTACCGGCTGGCGCCGGAACATCCGTGGCCGGCGGGGTTCGACGATGCCGAGGACGCGGTCCGGGCGCTGGCGTCCGGGGCCATTCCCGGTCTCGCGCCGCGATTCGTGCTCGCGGGCGTCAGCGCCGGGGCGGGACTGGCGGCCGCCGCCACGCGGCGCCTCGTCACGGCCGGGGAGAGCCCGGTCGCGCTGCTGGTGCTGATGAGCCCGTGGCTCGACATGACGATGACGTTGCCGGCGACCGAGCTTTTCGCGCGCGGCTACATGCTGGAGCGCGACTCGCTGGTGGGCTTCTGCCGGGTGACGATCCCGCCCGACGTCGCGGCGGACCATCCCGAGCTTTCGGCCGCGCGGCACCCGGTGCCGGCCGGATGGCCGCCGACGATGCTGTTTGCGGCGGAGTGCGATCCGCTGGTCGACGACACCGCGCTCTTTGCGCGCCGCCTCGCCGAGGCCGGCGTGGAGCACGACGTGCGTTTCGTGCCGGGAATGCTGCACGGCTTCCATGGCTGGTGGGACCACCTGCCGGCGATCGCCCCCGACATCGCGTGGCTCGACGCGACGATCGGGCGGCGGATGGGCCTCTGAGGCGCCTCAGGCGTCTTCGTCGGCCGCGATCCGCGAGCGCCGGCGGCGGCGCGTCCGGGCCGGGCGCTGGCTTCGTCCCAGCCCGCCCTGCGTGTACCAGGTCATGATGAGGTGCCGCAGCTCCGCCGCCACGCGGGGCTGACCCTCGCGCTCGATCGCGTCCACGCCGAGCAGGACCAAGCCCAGGATGTGGTCCCGCGTCCAGGCGCCCGGGGCGCCGGCCGGAGTCCTGCCCGGCCGGACCGCGCGCCGCTCGTCCAGAACCTGTTCCATCTCGTGTCTCCCTTGTTGCAGTGCGACAAGAATGCTGCCGCCCGCCGCGCGCCGCACCGGCCGCTCCTCCATGGCGGGCGCGACGGGGCGGGGACGCCGTGGCGCCGGCGCCCCGGCGAATCCGACGATGCGGGCCTGCCGCGCCCGGTGAAGCCTCTGGTCCACGGACAACCCGAACCGGAGACCACCGCCATGATCCTCAAGCTCCATGCCTTCGAGCTGGCGCAGCGCCCCGACCTCGCCGAGCAGATGTTCCGGCTGCGGGCCAGGGTGTTCCACGACCGGTTGCGCTGGGACGTCTGCGTGCAGGACGGCCTCGAGCGCGACGTCTACGACGACTGCGATCCGCTCTACGTGCTCTCGGTCGACGAGGACACCGGCGTCGTCCGCGGGGCGGCACGCCTGCTGCCGACGACGGGCCGCCACATGATGCGGGACATCTTCAACGGCTTCTTCGACGAGCCGTTCGAGATCGAGAGCCCGCTGATCTGGGAGTGCACCCGGTTCGGCGTGCTGCCCGACCTGGGCTCCGAAGGCGGCGCCGCCGGCCTCAACGTCGCCACCTGCGAGCTCCTGACCGGCGTGTGCGAGGCGGCCCTGGTCTCCGGCGTCACCCAGATCCTCGGCGTCTCGGAGATCCCGATGCTGCGGATCTACCGGCGCTCCGGCTGGATCCCGGAAGTGATCGGCCGCTCGGCCCGACCCGGCAGCGTGCCGGTGTTCGCGGGGCTCTGGGACGTGTCGCCCGAGGTCGGCCGCATGCTGCGCCACCGCTCCGGGCTCCCCGCGGCCGACGCGGCCGCGCTTTCGATGGCGGCGTGACCATGGGCCAGCACATGCGCGCTCCGCCCGCCGCGCGGCTCGGCGACGAGATCGTCGGCGCCCCGACCCCCTCGCGGGACCTCTTCCTCCGCGCGGTCGCGATGTGCCGCCGCGATCCCGCCGATTGCCCCGTCCCGCTGGTGCGGGCCCTCGACTCGGAGGCGTGGGTCGACGCGGCGCTGGTGCTGCTCGACCATTCGCTGCCCGGCACGGCCCACATGGCGGGGCGCCTGCCGGACGGTTCCGCCCACGTGCGGCTGATGCTGCAGTGCGGTCCGAGGAAGGTGGCTCCCCTCGACACGTTCCGCGAGGACGGCGACATCGCGCTGGCCCTGCTCGAGGCGATCGTCAGGGCCGTCGAAACGCCGCTGCATTGATCTACCTGAAGTTGTGCCGCGTCGATCTTCGTTGACGCGGCCCTTTTCGTGATTCACGCTGGCGCATTGTTCTTTCCTTTCCATTGGAACAACGTGATTTCAGGGGCGATCATGTTTCCAGGGGCCAGCACACCCGAGCTGATCGAGCGCATCGACCGAGCGAAAAGCATCACGAATCTTCGTGTTGCGCTGCTCGACTTTCTGCCGCGGCTGGACATTCAGCACGCCGCCTATTGCGGGGTGCCGCCGCTGGAGGAGAGCGACACGGGGGAGTGGATCGTGCTCGTCACGTATCCCGACTCGTGGGTGCGGCACTACACGCAGCACGATTACTTCCGGGAGGATCCGGTCATCCAGACGGCCATGAAGCAGATCATGCCGATCGACTGGAGCGACCTCAGCCTCGCCAACCCCACGAGCCGCCGGATCATCGAGGAGGCGGCCGAGTTCGGGATCGGGCGGCAGGGGCTCGCCTTTCCGATCCGCGGCCCGAGCGGAGACTTCGCCCTGTTCAACGTCACGGCCGACTGCGACGACGCCAGTTGGGCGCGGCTGAAGGAAAAGCGGACCGGAGAGTGGATGACGCTGGGCCACTACATCCACCGGCGGCTGCTGGAGATCGCCGGCACGAAGATGACGGGGGGCGTGGCGAAGCTGTCACCACGCGAACGGGAGACGCTGCAGCTCACCGCGAGCGGGCTCACGTCGGACGAGGTGGCCGAGCGGATGGAGATCTCGGAGCGCGTGGTGCGCGCCCACCTGCAGACCTGCCGCTACAAGTTGAACGCCCTCAACACGACGCACGCGGTGGCACGGGCCGTGAAACTGGGCCTGATCCACAGCTGAGGCGCCTGGGCGGCGCGGGTTGCGCGCGCCGCGGCGTCAGGCGCGCAGCGGTTCGCCGAAGCGGGCGATCGGAGCGCCGGGGACGTCCACCTCGAACCGCAGCAGGGTGCCGGGCTCCTTCGGCCCGAGCCGGTCGGTGGTGAGCGAGGTGACGTAGAGCGTCTTCAGGTCGGGACCGCCGAAGCACGGCATCGTCGGCGCGGCCACGGGCAGCACGACCTTTCGGTCGATCCTGCCGTCCGGCGCGATGCGGTTGAGGACGCCGGCCGAGACGCCGGCCGACCAGTAGAAGCCCTCCGCGTCGCAGGCGGCGCCATCGGGGCGGCCGTCCTCCTCCTCCATCACGCGGATGGTGCGGCGGTTGGCGATGGCGCCGGACACCGAATCGAAATCCCACGTGTCGATGAACCTCTGCCGGCTGTCCGAGTGGAACATCGTGCGTTCGTCGGGGGTCCAGGCGAGGCCGTTGGAAACGGTCAGGCCGGTGATGATGCGGTCACAACTCCCGGTGGTGTCGATGCGGTAGAGGGAGGCCGTCGCCTCCTTCTGCGGGCGGTCGTCCATGCTGCCGACGTAGAAGCGGCCGTCCGGGCCGACCTTTCCGTCGTTGAGGCGATTGATCGGCAGGTCGGGCTCGGGCCGGCAGATGAGCGTGAGCGCGCCGGTGCGGGGGTCGAACCAGTGGACGCCGTCCCTCAACGCCACCACCAGCCGCCCGTCCGTGCCGAGCCCGAAGCTGCCGATGGCGCTCGGCATGGGGAAGCGCGTGATCGCGCCGCTCGCCACGTCGAGGCGGAAGAGCGCGGGCGCGGGGATGTCGACGAACCAGAGCGCGTTGTCCTGCGCCGACCAGGTCGGCCCTTCGCCGCAGCCGAGCGGGATGTCGGTCAGCTTGGTGACAGCGGGGGTGTCGGTGCGCATCGGCGTCCTCCGTGGCCCTTCGCCGCGGCGAAGGGGGTCTTTGACTCTTCTGAGATTTGATATATCAAGTTTCTCCGGCACCGCAATCCGTCGGGGGACGTCGCGGTGCCACCGGCGACCTTCGCGCGGCACGGGGCTCCGTGACAACGGTTCCCGCAGGTCTCGCGGAGCCGCAGCGCCCGGCGCGTGGATCAACGCAGCCGGGTCTGTCGGTCGTCCCCGCGATGCAGGAACGGCACTTGCGCCCGCGTCTCGAACCCGTCGACCCGGCCTACCTGAAGGGGCTGCGCGAGCACGTCCACGAGACGCTGCGGCGCGCCATCATCGCCGGCGACATCCCCTCGGGCACGGTGCTCAACGAACGGAAGGTCGCGACCGAGCTCGGGGTCAGCACGACGCCGCTCAAGGAGGCCTTGCGACGCCTCGAGGGCGAGGGGCTCGTCCTCACGGAGCCGCGGCGCGGGGTGCGTGTCACCTTCGACGCGGAGCAGGCGCACGAGATGGCGCTGGCCCGCGCCGCGCTGGAAGGGATGATCGCCCGCACCGCCGCCGAGCGGATCGACGACGCCGGCGTCGCGACCCTGCGCGGAACGGTCGCGCAGATGGCCGAGGCGACGGCGACCGGCGACACCGAGCGGCTCGTCGTGCTCAACGAGGCGTTCCACGACGCCATCCATGCCATTTCGCGCTGCCGCTACCTGCAGCGCATCCTCGTCGGGCAGCGCGTCTACGTGCACACCGCCCGCATCCTCATCCTCAGCGACGCCGCCGAGCGGGCCCGCGCCCTCGCCGAGCACACCGCCATCTGCGAGGCGCTGGCACGCCGCGATGCCGACGCCGCCGAGCGGGCGATGCGCGAGCACGTCGTGCGCTCCGCCCAGGAACACGTCAGAACCGCCTTCGAACGCCGCAGGGAGACTGCCCCATGACCGCTTCATCCATTCGCGCCGCCCTGGGCGGCATCTCTGGCGTGCATGTCACGCCCTACGGCGTCGATGGCCTGATCAACACGACGCTACTCGGCAAGGTCATCGACCGGATCGCCGTGGCCGGCATCCACAACATCGTGTCGGCCGGCAACACCGGCGAGTACTACGCGCTGACGCCCGACGAGGTGCGCCTCGTCCACGACACGGCGATCGAGGCCAATGCGGGCCGCTCGAAGCTGACGGCGGCCGTCGGCCGCTCGCTCAAGGAGGCCGTCGAACTCGGCAGGCGGGCCAAGGCGCAGGGTGCGGACGCCATCATGGCGCACCAGCCGATGGATCCGTTCGCGGCGCCGCAGTCCCAGGCGGCCTATTTCCGCACCATCGCCGACGAGGTCGACCTGCCCCTCGTCGCCTATGTCCGCTCCGATGCCATGAGCCTGAAGGACCTGCTCGGCATCGCCAACCATCCCAACGTCGCGGGCGTGAAGTTCGCCACGACGAACCTGATGATGCTGGCGGAGGCGATCCGCGCCTCCGGCCCCGGCACGGCGCTGTGGGTCTGCGGCCTCGCCGAGGGCTGGGCCGCGCCGTTCTACGCGGTGGGCGCGCGCGGCTTCACGTCGGGCCTCGTCAACGTCGACCCGGCGCGGTCGCTGGCCATCCACGCCGCCCTCGAATCGGGCTATCTCGACCGGGTGCGCGACCTCGTGTCGACCATCGCGCGCTTCGAGACGATGCGCACGAAGTTCGGCAACGGCGCCAACGTGACCGTGGTGAAGGAGGCGCTCTCGCTGATCGGCTTCCCGGTCGGCCCGGTGCGCCTGCCCGGCCTGCCGGCGCTCGACGACGAAGACCGCGCCATTCTCGCCGACGTGCTGCGCGGCTGGGGCCTCCTCCCCTCCCGCGCCGCCGCCGAGTAAACTGACGACGCCTTCCCGAAGACCCGCAAGAAAACACCGGAAACGCCCGCCATGACCGCCCGCAAGAAGACCCCCGAAACGCTGCGCAGCCACCGCTGGTTCGGCGCCTCCGACCTGCGCGCCTTCGGCCACCGCTCGCGCACGTTGCAGATGGGCTACCGCTACGAGGACTTCGTGGGGCGGCCGGTCATCGGCCTCATCAACACGTGGAGCGACATCAATCCCTGCCACACGCATCTTCGCCAGCGCGCGGAGGAGGCGAAGCGGGGCGTCTGGCAGGCGGGCGGCTTCCCGATCGAGCTGCCGGCGATGTCGCTTGCCGAGGTCATGGTGAAGCCCACCACCATGCTCTACCGAAACTTCCTTGCGATGGAGACGGAGGAGCTGCTGCGCTCGCACCCCATCGACGGGGCGATCCTGCTCGGCGGCTGCGACAAGACCACGCCCGGCCTGCTGATGGGCGCGATCAGCATGGACATCCCGGCCATCTTCCTGCCCGCCGGCCCGCTGCTGCGCGGCAACTGGGGCGGCAAGGTGCTCGGCTCGGGATCCGACGTCTGGAAGTACTGGGCCGAGAAGCAGGCCGGGCGCATCACCGAGAAGGACTGGCAGGAGATGGAATCGGGCATCGCCCGCTCCTTCGGCACCTGTATGACGATGGGCACCGCCTCCACCATGGCGGGCATCGTCGAGGCGATGGGCATGATGCTGCCCGGCGCCGGCTCGATCCCCGCCGCCGACAGCGGCCACTCGCGCATGGCGATGGACTGCGGCAGCCGCATCGTCGACATGGTGTGGGAGGACCTGCGCCCGAAGCAGATTCTCACCCGCAACTCGTTCCACAACGCCATCGTGGCGCTGATGGCGATGGCCGGCTCCACCAACGGCATCATCCACGTGCTGGCCATGGCCCGTCGTGCCGGGATCAACCTCACGCTCGACGATTTCGAGGCGCTGTCGAACGAGGTCGGCGTCATCGCCAACCTGCGGCCGTCGGGCGAGTGGCTGATGGAGGACTTCCACTACGCCGGCGGCTTCAAGGCCTTCTTCAAGACGCTGGCGCCGCACCTGAAGCTCGACGAACTGACGGTGACCGGCAGGACGATGGGCGAGAACCTCGCCGACGCGAAGGTGTGGAACGACGACGTCATCCGGCCGCTCGACAAGCCCATCGCCAAGGGCGGCGGCATCGCCGTGTTGCGCGGCAACCTGGCGCCCAAGGGTTGCATCATCAAGCCGACCGCCGCCGAGCCGCGCCTGCTGAAGCACACCGGGCCCGCCATCGTCTTCGACAGCTACGACGACATGTCGAAGGCGGTGAACGACGAGACCCTGGACGTCACGCCGGACCACGTGATGGTGCTGCGCAACGCCGGCCCGGTCGGCGGCCCCGGCATGCCGGAATGGGGCATGCTGCCGATCCCCAAGGTGCTGCTGAAGCAGGGCGTGCGCGACATGGTGCGCATCTCCGACGCGCGCATGAGCGGCACCAGCTACGGCGCCTGCATCCTGCACGTGGCGCCCGAGGCCTATGTCGGTGGACCGCTGGCGGCGGTGCGAAACGGCGACATGATCACGGTCGACGTCGCGGCCCGCACGATCCGCCTCGAGATCTCGGACGAGGAGCTCGCCACCCGCCTCGCCGCCTTCAAGCCGAAGCCCCGGCCCGAGATGCGCGGCTACGTGAAGCTGCACGCGGCGCACGTGAAGCAGGCCGACGAGGGCTGCGACTACGACTTCCTCGAGGGCACCGACCCGCTGCCGGAGCCGGAGATCCACTGAGGGGCGGCGAAGGTTCGCCTCTCTCCGTCATCCCCGGCCGGAGCGGCCATGCCGCGGAGGGGAAGGGGACCCAGACGGCCTTCGGCACGGTCCGCCACAATGAATCCCCTTCCCGACCGGCTTCGCCGGTCGCCGGGGATGACGGCGCAGGCATTTCGTGGAGGGCGTAGCGCTCCCGCCTCACATCTCCAGGTCGAAGACGAGGATCCCGTCGATGCCCCCCTCGGCGACGGCGACGAGGGCGGCGCCGGCCTTCTGGTGCTCCGGATGGGGCAGGTACGCGTCGCGCGCCGCCGCGTCGGCGAAGTCGACGACGAAGCCCATCGCGTAGCCGCGACCAAGGCCTTCCGGGCTGACGTCCGGACCGTGCCGCACGTCGAGGATTCCCGGGATGACGCCCTTCAGCGCCGCCACCTTCTCCATGGCGGCGGATACGTCCCGTGCGGTGGCGGAGGCCGACGGGCGGATGAGGACGACGTGCCGGATCATGCCGCGACCTTCCGGAGCAGGGCGGGGATGTCGCGAACGGTGAGGTAGCGCGGCGTGGCGTCCTCCTCCACGGCGGCGGCCGGCGGCAGGGCGGGGATGAAGTGGTTGTCGGTGGCGTCGTCGTTGACGAGCGACACCTCGCCGGCCAGCACGGTGCCGCCCTCGGCCCAGAAGGCGTGGGCGACGAAGGGATCGAGCTGGATGCTCTCGCCCGGCTCGAGCACCACGCGGCCGCGCGGCGGAACGCGCACGACCGCGACGTCCTTCACGACGTCGATCGGCTCGTCCTTCGGCCGGCCCGTTTCGTCGACCGCCAGCAGCTCGACGACGAAGCGCCCGCCGCCGCGGTTGATGATGTCCTCGGTCTTGACCACGTGGTAGTGCAGCGGGGTCACCTGCCCGTCCTGCGCGATCAGCACCTTCTCGCCGTAGAGCTTGCCGCTGCGGCTGCCGACCAGCGACGGCTCGCCCATGCGCAGCGTGAAGACGGTGAGACCGTGCGTGGCGAAGCGGCCCGGCTCGAACTCCGCGATGGCCCAGCCGAGCCCGCACGCCGCCATGCGGCGCAGCGCATCGGGCTCCTCGAGCGCGTCCTGCGGCGACCAGTGGGCGAAGGGCGGCAGCACGGTGCCGAACCGCCGGCAGGCCTCGCGGCCCCGGTCGATGATGCGATCGATGTCGCTGCGGCGCATGGCGGTCTCCGTTCAGGCGGTCTGGAGGGCGCGACCGGGGTCGAGCGCGTTGGGCAGGGTGGCGAGGAGCGGCGCGCGGCCGCGGATGATGTCCGAGCCCTTCTCGCCGATCATCACGGTCGGAGCATTGGTGTTGGACGACACGAGCAGCGGCATCACCGAACTGTCGCACACGCGCAACCCTTCCAAGCCGCGGACCTTCAGATCGGTTCCCACCACCGCCATGCGGTCCGTGCCCATCTTGCAGGTCCCGGCCGGATGGTGGTCGGTCTTGCAGGAGCGGAAGGCGTAGCGGGCGAGGTCCTCGTCGCTGTCGTGGCCCGGGCCGGGCAGGCGCTCGGCCAGGATGAACGGCGCGAGCGCCGGCTGCTGCATGATCTCGCGCGCCATCCTGAGGCCGGCGAGTCCGATCTCCCGGTCGTAGGGGTCCGACCAGTAGTTGGGGTCGATGAGCGGCATCGCCGTCGGGTCGGCGCTGGCGAGCCGCACCGTGCCGCGCGAGCGCGGGCGCAGGAACGCGGTGTTGAGCGTGACACCGGCGTTCTTCAGCTTCGCCACGCCGGCCTCGATGCCGGAGCCGAGGCCGAGGTGGAACTGGATGTCGGGGGAGCGGGCATTGCGGTCCGCGTACCAGAAGCCGCCCGTCTCGAACAATGTCGACGCCACCGGGCCCTTGCGGAACAGCAGGTACTGCAGCCCCGCCCAGGCGCTGCGGTGCGGCCGGGCATAGCCGTCATAGGTGTGGTCGCCCGTGCACTCGGCGATGACGTAGAGGTCGAGGTGGTCCTGCAGGTTGCTGCCGACACCCGGCAGATCGTGGACCACCGGCACGCCGACGGCGCGCAGGTGGTCCGCGGGGCCGATGCCCGACAGCTGCAGCAGCCGCGGCGAGCCGATGGCACCCGACGAGACGATGACCTCGCGGTCGGCCCGCACCGTCTCGGTGCCGGCGCCGGCCGCCAGCTCGACGCCGATGGCGCGGCCCTTCTCGACGACGACCCGCAGCACCTGCGCGTCGGTGCGCACCGTCAGGTTGGCGCGGTCGCGGATCGGCCTTAGGTAGGCCACCGCCGCCGAGGAGCGGCGGGCGTTCCGCACGGTCACCTGGTAGTGGCCGATGCCACTCTGGCGGGCGCCGTTGAAGTCGGGGTTGTAGGGGATGCCGTACTCCTGCGCGGCGCGCAGGAAGGCCTCGCTGATCGGCAGCGGGTTGATCGGCACGCTCACCCCGATGGGCCCGCCCGTGCCATGGTAGGCGTCGGCGAACCGCTGGTTGTCCTCGGCCCGGCGGAAGTAGGGCAGCACGTCGCGGTAGCCCCAGCCTTCGCAGCCGGCCTCGGTGACCCAGGCGTCGTAGTCCTTCGCGTTGCCGCGGGTGTAGATCTGCGCGTTGATGGACGAGCCGCCGCCGACGACGCGGGCCTGCGTGTACCAGAGCACGCGGCCGTCGAGGTGCTTCTGCGGCACGGTCGACCAGCCCCAGCTGGCGATGCCCTTGGTCATCTTGGCGAAGCCGGCCGGCATGTGGAACAGGGGGTGCGTGTCGCGCCCGCCAGCCTCCAGCAGCAGGACCTTCACCTCCGGGTCCTCGGACAGCCGGTGCGCGAGCGCGCAGCCCGCGGGTCCGGCGCCGCAGATGATGTAGTCATAGGCCATCGGGGTCTCCCCGCCTGGGATCTTCGTTGCGCATCATCGTCTTCCGCGAGACGGGTCCACCTGGCGGGATGATGCCCTAGAGCCGCGGCAGGCTGAGCCCGCCGTCGACGTTGACGATGCTGCCTGTGGCGAAGGAAAGCCGCCCGGAGGCGAGCGCCGCCACCGTGGCCGCCACGTCCTCCGGCTCGCCCCACCGCCCCGCCGGGACGAGGCCGTCCGCGATGCGCGCGTCGTAGCGGCCGGCGACCGGCGCGGTCATGGGCGTGCGGATGATGCCGGGCCGCACCTCGAACACGGAGATGCCCTCCGGCGCGAGGCGCAGCGCGAGGGCCTTCACCGCCATCGAGAGGCCGGCCTTGGAGATGCAGTAGTCCGTGCGCTCCGGCGAGGCGAGCTCGGCCGAGACGGAGGTGATCGTGATGACGCTGCGCGGATGACCGGCGTGGCCGTGCGACATCATCTCCCGCAGGCAGGCCTGGGTGAAGAACAGCGTGCCGCGCAGGTTGACGCCCATCACCGTGTCGAAGTTCTCGGGCGTGAGGTCGAGAAGGTCGCCGCGCTGGGGGGCGCCGATGCCGGCGTTGTTGACGAGGCAGTCCAGCCGGCCGAAGCGCGAGACGATGGCGCGCGCGGTCGAGCGATGGCCTTCCACATCGGCGAGGTCGAAGGTGAGGAGGTGCACGGCGGCGCCGCGTTCGCGCACCGCGGCCTCGACCGACTCGGCGTCGGCATCGCCGGTCTTCAGCAACGGCAGGGCGAGGTCGTAGCCCGCGGCCGCGAGCTCCAGCGCGACGGCCCGGCCGATGCCGCGGCCCGCGCCGGTGACGACGGCGACGGGCCGGCTCACGACGCGGCCTCCGCGGTGACGGCGAGGCCGGTGCCCGCCGCCCCGCGCAGGTGGGCGGCGACCCGAAGGGCCTGCGCGGCGATGGTCAGCGACGGATTCACGGCGGCCGAGGTGGGCAGGAACGAGGCGTCGACTACGTGAAGGTTCGGATGATCGTGGGCGCGGCCGTGGAGGTCGAGCGCCGACGTCGCCGGATCGGTGCCGAAGCGGACCGTGCCGCACTGGTGCGACGGCGTCCGCCGGTCGAACGGCCGGGAGAGCACGATGGGGAAGCCGGCGGCCCGGAACACCTCGCGCATGCGCGCCACGAGCCTGGCGTGGCCGGTCTCGTTGCTGCGCCGCCAGTCGAACACGATGCGCGAGCCGTCGAGGCGCACGCGGCTGTCGGGGTGCGGCAGGTCCTCGCTCATCAGGTACCAGTCGAAGCTCCAGCGGGCGAGGGCGGCGAGCAGCGGGCGCGGCATGCGCGGCAGCTGCGCCTGCAGGATCGGGGTGGTGATCTTTCCCAGCAACTGCACGTTGCCGAGCGGCGGGCCGCCGGCGCCGTCGTCGCAATAGAAGTCATTTAGGCCTAGCGTCTTCTGGTAGACGCTCGGGTTCGGCAGCCGCGGGTCGATGGCGAGCATCGCCGTGCAGTTGTGGTTCATGAAGTGCCGGCCGACGACGCCCGAGCGGTTGGCGAGGCCCGCCGGGCAGGCGTCCGTGGCCGAGGCGAGCAGCAGCACGGCGGAGTTCACGGCGCCCGCCGCCAGCACCACCGTTCCGGCCCGCAGGACCTTTCGCTCGCCGCCCTCCTCCACCTCGACGCCCTCGATGCGCCGGCCGTCCGGCGCGGCGAGGAGGCGCAGGACGCGGACGCCCGTCCGCAGCGACACGCCGGGATCGCGCAGGGCGGCCGCGAGCGCGGCGGTCTCCGCGTCGAGCTTGCCGCCGGTCGTGTCCGGATAGGCGTCCCACGGCGTCGCGCCGCGGGCGAGCCAGCGGTCGAGATCGACCGCGAGCGGCAGCGAGAAGGGGTGCAGCCCCTGCCGGCGCAGCCGCTCGCGGACGGCGGCGACGGGCGCCTCGTCGGGCACGGGCGGATGCGGGTAGGGCGTGGAGCGGGGCGGCTCGGTCGGATCCTGCCCGGCGGCGCCGCGCACCTGGAACAGCCTCTCGGCCGCGGCGTACCACGGTTCGAACTCCGAATAGGGGAGCGGCCAGGCCGGGGACACGCCGTCGGCGTGCTGCACCGCCTCGAAGTCGCGCTCGCGGTAGCGGATCAGCACGGCGCCGTAGAGCTTCGTGTTGCCGCCGACCACGTAGTAGTTGCCGGGGTTGAAGCCGTGGCCCGCGGGGTCGAACCACGTCTCCTTCGGCCGGAAGACGCCGTCGCGGAAGATCGCCGCCGTGTCGCGCGCCTGCGGCGTATCGGGGATGCGGTGGCCGCGCTCGAGGATGGTGACGCGGGCGCCCGACCCCGCCAGCCCGGCGGCGAGCGTCGCGCCGCCCATGCCGGAGCCGATGACGAGGATGTCGGGCGACCCGCTCACGCTCAGATCCTCTGGCCGGTTCCCGGATCGAACAGCACGGCCTTGTCGAGGTTGAAGGCGAAGGGCACGCGGGTCCCGGCCTTCACGTCGGCATCGGCCCGCATGCGCGCCGTCACCTCCTTGCCGGCGATGTGGGTGACGACGAAGGTGTCGGAGCCCGCCGGTTCCACGACCTCGACGTGCGACTCAACGATCTCCAGCGCCCCGGAGTTGCGGTCGGCGCCGTCGCGGTCGGTGATCGCCTCGGGGCGGATGCCGAGGATGACCTTGCGCCCGTCGAGCCCGGTGGAACCCGCCGAGCGCGGCACCGGCAGGCGGATGTCGCCGTCGCCGGCGCGGGTGAGGGAGAGCAGCGTGCGGCCGCCGTCGCTCACCACCTGCGCCTCGATGAGGTTCATCGCCGGGTTGCCCATGAAGTCGGCGACGAAGAGGTTCGCGGGCCGGTTGTAGATCTCGGCCGGCGTGCCGACCTGCTGCAGCGCCCCGTCCTTCAGCACGGCGATCTTGGTGGCGAGCGTCATCGCCTCGATCTGGTCGTGCGTCACGTAGACGATGGTGGCGCCCGTCGTCTGGTGCAGGCGCTTGATCTCGGTGCGCATGTCGACGCGCAGCTTGGCGTCGAGGTTCGACAGCGGCTCGTCGAAGAGGAAGATGCGGGGATTGCGCACCAGCGCCCGGCCCATGGCGACGCGCTGGCGCTGGCCGCCCGAGAGCTGGCTCGGCTTGCGGTCGAGCAGGTGGTCGATCTGCAGCGTCTTGGCGACGCCGGCGATCGCCGCGTCGCGCTCCGCCTTGGGCACGCCGCGCATCTCGAGCGCGAAGCCGATGTTCTGGGCCACCGTCATGTTGGGGTAGAGCGCGTAGCTCTGGAACACCATGGCGATGTCGCGCTTGGACGGGTGCAGCCCGTTGATCGGCGCCCCCTCCACGCGAATTTCGCCCTCGGTGATCGTCTCCAACCCGGCAATGGTGTTGAGCAGCGTGGACTTGCCGCAGCCCGACGGCCCGACCAGCACCAGGAAGCCGCCCTTGTCGAGCGTGATGTCGATGCCCTTGAGGATCTCGACGTTGCCGAAGCGCTTCTTCAGCCCGGCGATCTCGAGGAATGCCATTGTCCGTCCCTCCCGTCCGTCGCTGTCCTCAACCCTTCACCGCGCCCGCCATCAGCCCGCGCACGAAATAGCGGCCGGCCACGATGTAGACGAAGAGGGTGGGAAGGGCGGCGATGATCGCCGCCGCCATGTTGACGTTGTACTCGACGACGCCCGTCGACGTATTGACCACGTTGTTCAGCGCCACCGTCATCGGCATCACGTCGCCCGAGCCCGCATAGGCCGAGGCGAAGAGGAAGTCGTTCCAGATGTTGGTGAACTGGTAGATCACGGTCACCACGAAGATCGGCGCCGAGTTGGGCAGCAGGATCCGCGTGAAGATCTGGAAGAAGCTCGCGCCGTCGACCTGGGCGGCCTTCACCAGTTCGGTCGGGAAGGCCTCGTAGTAGTTGCGGAAGAACAGCGTCGTGAAGCCGAGGCCGTAGACCACGTGGACGAAGACGAGGTTCACCGTGGGGTTGCCGAAGCCGAAGGAGTAGCCGGTCAGGTCGCGCAGCTCGTTGCCGAAGCGGCCCAGCGAGCCGAGGATCGTTGCCATCGGCAGCAGCACGGCCTGGAACGGGATGAAGCAGGCGAAGAGCATCAGCCCGAAGACGAGCTTGTGGCCGCGGAAGCGCCACTTGGTGAGGACGTAGCCGTTCAGCGCGCCCAGCACCGTGGAGATGAGCACCGCCGGAACCACCATCTTGATGGAGTTCCAGAAGTAGCCCTTGATGCCCGCGCAGGTGAGGCCGACGCAGGCCTCTCCCCAGGCCCGCGCCCACGGGTCGAAGGTGGGAGCCTGCGGGAGGGACAGCATGTTGCCGCCCTGGATTTCGTCCATCGTCTTGAAGGACGTGATCAGCATGACGAACAGCGGGATCAGGTAGACCGCCGCGAAGAACAGCAGCAGCCCGTAGATCACGACGCGGTTGAGGACCGAGGCCCCCGCTGCGGGATTGGATGCGGAGGCGGCGCTCATCGACCCTTCTCCTTCAGCTCGGAGTAGAGGTACGGCACGATGATCGCGGTGATCGTCATCAGCATGATCACCGCGCTGGCCGAGCCCACGGCCATCTCGTTGCGCTTGAAGGTGTACTCGTACATGAAGTTCGACGGCAGCCAGGCGGAGCCGCCGGGCCCGCCGGAGGTCAGCGCGACCACGAGGTCGTAGGACTTGATCGCCATGTGTGCGAGCACGATGAACGCAGACAGGAACACCGGCCGCAGCATCGGGATGACGATGCGCCGGTAGAGCTGCACCGTGGTGGCGCCGTCGATCTGCGCCGCCTTCATGATCTCGCCGTCGATGCCGCGCAGGCCGGCGAGGAACATGGCCATCACGAAGCCCGAGGCCTGCCACACGCCGGCGATGACGACGGTGTAGATCACGCGGTCCTTGTTCTTGATCCAGTCGAAGTGGAAGCTCGTCCAGCCCCAGGCGTGGAGCGTCTTCTCGAGGCCGAGGCCCGGGTCCAGGAACCACTTCCACGCCACGCCGGTGACGATGAAGGACAGCGCCATCGGGTAGAGGTAGATCGGCCGCAGCATGCCCTCGCCGCGGATCTTCTGGTCGAGAAGGATCGCGAGCAGGAGGCCGAGCGCGAGGCAGATGCCGATGTAGAGGACGCCGAAGGTGCCGAGGTTGGTGATCGAGGTGTACCAGCTCGACGGCGGGTCGCTCTCGAAGGTCCAGTTCCACAGCCGCTCGTAGGCGCGCGCGCCGGTGAGCGTGTAGTTCGGGAACGTCTTGGAGTTCGTGAACGACAGGTAGATCGTCCACAGGATGAAGCCGTAGACGAAGACGACGACGGCGGCGAAGCTCGGCGCCAGCACGATCTTCGGCAGGGCGTCCTGCAGGCGCTCGCGGATCGACGTCTCGCCCGTGGTGGGCGCCGCCCGCGCCCCTGCGCGGTCTGGCATCGTCGTGATGGTCACGGGTCCCTCCATCGGCATGGCGGGGAAGGTCCCCGCCGCTCGCCCCGCCCCAGCCCGGGGAGGGGACGCCGGCATGCGTCCAGGCTCGATCCTCCATCCGTCCTCCCTTCTGCGGGGAGGCCCGGGGAGCGCGGGGCGGCGGGACCCCGGAAGGCCCCGCCGCCGTCACGTCACTTCGCGTCGTTGATGGCCTTCACCAGCTGCTTCACCGCCTCGTCGGACGTCTTGATCTGGTCGTGGACGAACTTCGTCACGACGTCCTTGTAGGCGTTGGCGACGGCCGGCGGAGCACCGTAGCCCTGGGCGAGCGAGCCGAACAGCGTGCCCTTCTCGTTCGAGGCCTTGAGGTCGCCGATGGCCTTCTTGCCGCAGGCATCGAACTCCGCGTCGGAGACGTCGACGCGCGCCGGCGCCGAACCCTTCACGATGTTGAAGGCGACCTGGAAGCTCTTCGACATCGTCGCCTTGGCAAGCGCCTCCTGGGCGGCCTTGCGGTCGGCCGGCACGTTGAACATGCCGAACATGTCGGAGTTGTAGATCACCGTGCCGTCGGTGCCCGGGAAGCGGTAGCAGAGGTAGTCGGTGCCCGGGGTCTTCTTGGCGGCGACGAACTCGCCCTTGGCCCAGTCGCCCATGACCTGCACGAGGGCGTCGCCCTTGATCACCATGGCGGTGGCCAGGTTCCAGTCACGGCCCGAGAAGTTCGGGTCGACGTAGGTCTTGAGCTTGGCGAGGTTGTCGAACGCCTTCTTCATCGTGTCGGACTTCAGCGCCGACTCGTCGAGGTCGTTGAAGGCCTTCTTGTAGAAGTCGGCGCCGCCCGTCGACAGCACGACGCTGTCGAACATGGTGGCCTCCTGCCAGCTCTGGCCGCCGAGCGCCAGCGGAACGACGCCCGCCGCCTTCGCCTTGTCCAGCAGCTTGACGAGGTCGTCGAAGGTCTTGGGCTCGGTGCCGCCGATCTTGTCCATGACGGACTTGTTGATCCACAGCCAGTTGACCGAGTGGACGTTCACCGGCGCCGCGACCCAGTTGCCCTTGTACATGGCGAACTTCTGGAGCGGCTTCGGAACGGCCGCGTCCCAGCCCTCCGCCTTGGCGACGGCATTGAGGTTGCCCATCACGCCGGCGCCGGCGTAGTCGAGCACCGTGTAGCCGAGCATCTGCGAGGCGGTCGGGTAGTTGCCCGCGGCGACCATGGCCTTGAGCGCGGTCATCGCGGCATCGCCGCCACCGCCGGCCACCGGCACGTCCTTCCAGGCGAAGCCTTCCTTGGCGAGGTCCTGCTTGAGGACGTTCAGCGCGGCCGCCTCGCCGCCCGAGGTCCACCAGTGCAGCATCTGCACTTCCTTCGTCTGCGCCATCGCGGCGCCGCCGAGGACCGTCGTCGCGAGCAGCGCGCCCGCGAGGCTTTTCGTCAGGGTCTTCATGAGTCCAATCCTCCCATTGGGTGGTCATGCCGGATTCGTCCGGCGGCGTTTTCGACTGCTCGGCCCCCGGCACCGGCACGCGCCAGGCGAACCGCGAACGGCAGTGAAATCGACGTCCGGCCCGTCCCGGCCACGACGGCCGGCGGGTCGGCGAAACGGATGCGGAGGGGGCCGAGGGTCATCTCAGCGGCCTCCATAGACGGGCGGGCGCTTCTCGCGGAAGCTCGCGACGCCCTCGGCGCCGTCCTCGGTGAAGGCGGCGAGCGACCCGGCGAGGCCTTCCAGCGTCGCGGCCTCGTCGCCCTCCCCCTCGGCGGCATTGATCAGCTGCTTGGCAATTGCGGTGGCCGCCGGGCCGCGGGCGGCGATGCGCGCCGCGATCTCCCCCGCCCGGGCGAGAGCGCCGCCGGTGGGGACAACCTCGTCGACGAGGCCCATCGCCAGTGCCTGCTCCGCCGTCACGATCTCGCCCGTCAGCGCCAGGCGGCGCACGACGCCGGCGCCGAAGCGGCGGACGAGGCGCTGCGTCCCGGACCAGCCGGGCACCATGGCGATGCCGGTCTCGGGCAGGCCGAACTTGGCCTGCTGCTCGGCGATGCGGATGTCGGCCGTCCCGGCGAGCTCGAGGCCGCCTCCCAGCGCGTGGCCATTGAGGGCGGCGACCAGCGGCACGCGCAGGCGTGCCAGCGCGTCGAAGGCGCGGTGCCCGGCCCGCGTCCAGCTGCGCCACATCTCGAGCGGCGGCAGGCCGCCCCACGCGGCGATGTCGCCGCCGGCGCAGAAGCCCTTGCCCTCGCCGGTCAGGATGGCGACCCGGACGGCCGGGTCCGCCTCGATCCGCGACACGGCGTCCGCCAGCGCGGCGATCATGCCGGCGTCGAGCGCATTCAGCTTCTCGGGGCGCGCCAGCGTGACCGTCGCGCACGCGCCCTCCACCGCGAGGCGGACCGCGTCGCTCATGATGAGCGTCCCTCCCTGAGCCGCAGGCCGACCGGTTCCGGCCTGAAGAGAGCCCCATTCATCACCGACGGCGGCGCCGGGACCAAGAGCGGGAACTCCGCCTGCGCGAGAATGTCGCGCTCGAGATCCACGCCGGGGGCGATCTCGGTGACGACGATCCCGTCGCGGGTGAGCTTCATCACGCAGCGCTCGGTGACGTAGGTGACGTCCTGCCCCTGCGCGACGGCCCGCCGGCCCGAGAAGGACACGTGCTCGACCGCGTTGACGAGCTTCTTCACCTTGCCCTCGCGCCGGATCGACAGGGCGCCGTTCTCGACGGCGAGATCGGCGGCGGCCGAGAAGAAGCCCGAGAACACGATCTTGCGGGCCCGCGCCGTGATGTCGACGAACCCGCCCGCGCCGGCCGTGACGTGCGGGCGCACGCCCAGCTTCGACACGTTGACGCAGCCGTCGCGGTCGATCTGCAGGAAGGAGAGGAGCGAGGCGTCGAAGCCGCCGCCCTGGAAATAGGTGAACTGGTAGGGCGAGGGGACGATGCACTCGGCGTTGGAGGCGCAGCCGAACTGGAAGTCGATGAGCGGCACGCCGCCCACGGCCCCCTGCTCGATGACCCACGTCACGTCGCCGTGGCGGCCCTCCTCGATCAGGATGCGCGGCACGTTGGCCGAGATGCCGAAGCCGATGTTCACCGCGTCGCCGCGGGTGAGTTCCTGCGCGACACGCCGGGCGATGACCTTGGAGACGTCGAAGGCCGGCACCTCGAAGGACGAGAGCGGGCGGAACACCTCGCCGGAGATCGCGGGCTCGTAGACGGTCTGCGTCGTCTGCATCTGGTCGGGCGCGACGACGATGGCGTCGACGAGGATGCCGGGCACGAGCACGTCGTGCGGCTTGAGCGTTCCCGCCTGGGCGAGGCGCTTCACCTGCGCGATGACGATGCCGCCGTTGTTGCGGACGGCCAGCGCCTGGTCGAGCGGGCCGAGATAGCCGCCCTCGTGCTCGTAGCTGAGGTTGCCGCGCTCGTCGGCGGTCGTGGCGCGGATGATAGCGACCTGCGGGACGATGGCCGGGAAGAAGAGCCACGTGTCGCCGGCGAACTC
Organism: Alsobacter sp. R-9; assembly: GCF_054612375.1. Lineage (NCBI taxonomy): Bacteria > Pseudomonadati > Pseudomonadota > Alphaproteobacteria > Hyphomicrobiales > Alsobacteraceae > Alsobacter > Alsobacter sp. R-9. Next base: position 245,527 of record NZ_JBTSWJ010000005.1, read on the forward strand.
CACCTTGCTGACGACGGGCTCGGCCGCGGCGCGGGCGTTCATCGCGCAGCCCTCGCGATCGGGATCGACGAAGGTGTCCATGCCGACCTTGGTCAGCACGCCCGGCCGGTGCGCCGCCGCCTCGCGGTGCATGTCGAAGAGGATGCCGGAGGGAATGTTGTAGGCCGGGATGGCGTTGCCGGTGACCATCTGCCAGATGGCCGGCGGGGTCGCCGAGGAGGGGCCGGACGGGTAGGAGCCGGCCAGGACCTTCTTCAGCATGCCCTCGCGGGCAATGTGGTCGATGCCCTTGATGCCCCACATGTCGCCGGCCGCGATGGGGTGGAGCGTGGTCAGGTCGCGGGGATGGCCGCTCGCCTCGAAGCGGCGGCCGAGGGCGGCGAGCACGGCGTCCGGGCAGCCGAGGCCGGAGGAGGACGACACGGTGACGACGGCGCCGTCCGGCACTAGCGCGGCGGCCTCGTCGGCGGTCATGATGCAGGGGAAAGCCATCGGGAACGCTCCGTCAGAGACCGGGCCGGACGGGCGCCGTGCGCCCGGTCCTGGCGGATTCGAGGGCCGCGAGGGCCAGGGCCATCGACCGGACGCCGTCCTCACCCGTGGCGGAGGGGGCGCGCTCGCCCCGGATCGCGGCGTGGAAGGCGGCGAGTGCCCGCTCGTAGAGATTGGTACGGTCGACGGACAGGGACCCCTCGCCGGCCGCCGTGCGCAGCACCACGTCGCCGACCGGCTTCTGCGTCATGCAGTTGGTGCCGATGAGGGACCCCTCGGTGCCGTGCACCTCGAAGCCCGTGGTCGCGAACCGCGTCGTGAAGGCGTCGTGGAACTGGGCGAGCAGCCCGGACTGGAAGCGGACGGTCCCCATGACGCCGTCCTCGATGCCGGCGGCGCCCATGCCGCCCTCCTGCACCATGGCCGTGACCTCGACCGGCTCCTCGCCGAGCACGAAGCGCAGCGTGTCCGCGTCGTGGACGGTGATGTCCATGACCACGCCGGCGCCGGCGTCCGGCGTCGTGATGCGCCAGCCCTGCAGGTGCGGCGGCAGGAACACGGCGTGGAACACGCGGGCGAAGAGCGGCCGGCCGATGCGCCCGGCCGCAATGGCCTCGCGCATCGCGCGATGCGTGCCGGCGTTGCGCAAGTGGTGGTTGGTGCCCATGACGACGCCGGCGCTCCGGCAGGCGGCGACCATCTCCCGGGCGCCGTCGAGCGCGAGGTCGAGCGGCTTCTCGCAGAGCACATGCCTGCCGGCCTTCGCGGCGGCGAGCGTCTGCGGCCGGTGCAATTCGTTGGTCGTGGAGATGTAGACGGCGTCGATGCCGCTGCCGAGCAGGGCGTCGAGGTCCGTCGTGCTGCGGGCGATGCCGTTGTCGCGCGCATAGACCTCGCCCCGCGCGGCGTCGCTCGACATCACGGACACGACCTCGCCGCCCGTGGCGCGGATCGCCCCGATCACCCATTCCCGCGCGATGGTGCTCGCGCCGATCAGGCCCCAGCGGACGGTCATGCGTACTCCCTCGTGCGGGCGGCGAAGGGCGCCCCGCAGCTCTCGCGCACTACGAGGCGCGTTTCGCCGGTGTAGGACATGGCGGACGGATCGCCGCCGCGGATGATGCCGAGGAGGCTGTCGGCGCAGCGCGCGCCCATGGCGCGGGTGTCGGCGCTGACGGTCGTGAGCGGCGGCGCGTTGTGCTCCGCCTCGTCGATGTCGTCGAAGCCGACCACGGCGACGTCGCGGCCGGGCCGGATGCCGCGCATGGCCAGCGCCCGCGTGGCGCCCATGGCGACGATGTCGTTGTAGCAGAACACCGCCGTCGGCGGCTCGGACACGGCGAGCGCCTCCTCCATCGCGCGTTTTCCACCCTCGCGGGTGGGCATCGACTCGAAGATCAGGCCATCGTCGAACGGCAGGCCGGCGGCCGCCAGCGCGTCCCGCCAGCCGGCGATCCGCTCCTGCTGCGTGGTCATGGTGGCGTAGCCGCCCATGAAGGCGATGCGGCGGTGCCCGAGCCCGATCAGGTGCTCCACCGCCTTGCGCGCGCCGGCCTGGTTGTCCGGCCCGACATAGGGCAGGGGGCTGCCGAGGATGCGGCGCATGGTGATGACCATGGGCATCCCGCGCGACGGCATGTTGGCGAGCGTCCAGGCGTCGGTGCCGCGCGCCGGGCTCATGATGATCCCCGCGACGCCGTGCTCGCGCATCGAGCGCAGGACGTGGGCCTGCCGGTCGAGGTCCTCGTTGGTGTTGGCGAGGATCGGCACGAAGCCGAGCTGGTAGAGCCCCTCCTCGATGCCGACGGCGAGCTCGGCGAAGAAGGGGTTGGTCAGGTCGCTGATCAGCATCCCGACGAAACTGGAGGTGGCCGTGCGGAGATTGGCGGCGCCGCGGTTGTAGACGTAGCCGAAGCGGCGGATGACGTCCTCGACGCGCTCGCGGGTCTCGGCCTTGACGAGCGACGAGCCCTTGAGAACGAGCGACACGGTCGACTTCGACACGCCGGCGGCGCGCGCGATGTCGACGATCGTCGTCGGACGGCCAGTGCCGGTCCTCGGGTCGCCCATCCTGTCGTTCCTCACTCAGTCGCTCTTGGCGACGCTCTCTTGGAACGGTCCAGACAACCTGAAGCAGGAAAAGCCGCTCGACTTTGCAACTATCTGATCTAGCTCAGATTATTGCGCGGCAGATCTGCTGTCGCTTGACTTTGGAACGTTCTAATGCAGAAGTTGCCGTAACGCTCAGCCCCTGTCAAGCAGGCGACTGGCGAGGGACAAGGGGCCGCAGCGCCCCGGGGAAACGCGAGAGGACGAGGCGATGACCAGCATCATGCTGCCGACCGCGGCGGGAACGCGCGAACCGTTCCGGCTTGCCGAGGCGTCACCCTATCCGTCGCGGCATACGGGTGGCTTTCCCCGCACCGTCTATGCCGCTGCCCACGTCGTCGCCGACCCCCTGCGCCAGACGGATCCCTGGCGCACGCCTGTGGTCGACTGGGATGCCACGCTCGCCTTCCGCCGACACCTCTGGGGGCTCGGCTTCGCCATCGCCGAGGCCATGGACACCTCCCAGCGTGGCATGGGGCTCGACTGGGCCGGCGCCCGCGAGCTGATCGCCCGCTCGCTGGCCGAGGCCCGGACGGTTCCCGGCGCCGACCTCGCCTGCGGCGCGGGAACCGACCAGCTCGACCCGGCACAGACCCGCTCGCTCGACGACGTGATCCGCGCCTACGAGGAGCAGATGGAGCACGTCGAGGCGCATGGCGGGCGGATCATCCTGATGGCCAGCCGCGCGCTGTGCCGACTGGCAAAGGGCCGCGACGACTACCTCGCCGTGTACGGCCGCCTGATCGCGCAGGCCCGCCAGCCGGTGATCCTCCACTGGCTGGGCGAGATGTTCGACCCGCAGCTCGCCGGCTACTGGGGCTCGACCGACGTCGACCAGGCCATGGCGACGTGCCTGTCCCTCATCGACCGGCACGCCGCGAAGGTCGACGGCATCAAGATCTCGCTGCTGGAGCGCACGCACGAGGAGCGCATGCGTCGCATGCTGCCGGCGGGCGTGAAGATGTACACCGGCGACGACTTCAACTACGCCGACCTCATCGCCGGCGACGGCGAGCACCTCTCTCACGGGCTGCTCGGCATCTTCGATCCCATCGCGCCGGCCGCCGCCGCAGCCTTCGACCGCCTCGCGGCGGGGGACCTCGACGGCTACCACGCCATCCTCGGGCCGACGGTGCCGCTGTCGCGGCGCATCTTCGAGGCGCCGACGCAGTTCTACAAGGCGGGCGTCGTGTTCATGGCCTGGCTCAACGGCCACCAGGACCACTTCCGCATGGTCGGCGGCATGGAATCGGCCCGAGGGCTGGTCCACTATGCCGACGTCTTCCGTCTGGCGTCGCAGGCGCGGCTGTTCACCGACCCGGACCGCGCCGTGGCGCGCATGCGCGCCTTCCTCGCCGTCAACGGCGTCTCATGACGGCAGGCCGGCGCGCCGGCCCGCTCAGTCCGGGACGACGGCAGTGGCCTGGATCTCGACGAGGGCCTCGTCCTCGATGAGGCCGGAGACCTGCACCGCCGCCATCGCCGGGTAGTAGCGCCCGATCACGTCGACATAGGCGCGGCCGATGGCGCTGCGCTTGGCGATGTAGTCCTTCTTGTCGACCAGGTACCACGTCATCGAGGTGATGTGGCGCGGCTCGGCGCCGGCCTCGGCCAGCACCGCGACGATGTTCTGCAGCGTCTGGCGCACCTGCCCGACGAGGTCATGCGCCTCGAAGCGGCACTCACCCGTCCAGCCGACCTGGCCGCCGACGAAGATCGTGCGGCCGCGCGCGGCGACGCCGTTGGCGTAGCCGATGGGCTTGGCCCAGCCGGCCGGCTGCAGGATGTCGTGCACCGGCTCGGGCTTGGCGGGCGGGCTGCGCCGCGGCGTCTGGTCGTTCATCGGGCTCCCCATTCTTCAGCATCCCGCCTTGAGCATCTCGCGTGCGATGATGAGCTTCTGCACTTCCGTCGCGCCCTCGTAGATGCGCAGGGCGCGAATCTCGCGGTAGAGCCGCTCGACGATCTCTCCCGAGCGGACGCCACGTCCGCCGAACATCTGGACGGCCCGGTCGATGACCTGCTGCGCCGTCTCGGTCGCCGTCATCTTGGCCATCGCCGCCTCGCGGGTGGTCGGCAGGCGCTGGACGTCGCGGCGCCACGCGGCGCGGTAGGTGAGCAGGGCGGCGGCGTCGACGCCCGCCGCCATCTCGCCGATGGCGGCCTGCGTCAGCTGCAGGTCGCCCAGCGTGGCGCCGAACATCCTGCGGTTGCGGGCGTGAGCGAGGGCCTCGTGCAGCGCACGCCGGGCGAAGCCGAGCGCGGCCGCGGCCACCGACGCGCGGAAGATGTCGAGCGTGCGCATCGCGATCTTGAAACCCTCGCCGGGCGATCCCAGCAGATGCGAGGCCGGGATGCGGCAGCCGGTGAAGCGGATGCGCGCCAGCGGATGGGGCGCGATGACGTCGATGCGCTCGGCGATCTCGAAGCCGGGCGTGTCGGCGAAGACGACGAAGGCGGAGATGCCGCGCGTCCCCGGCGCCTCGCCCGTTCGGGCGAAGACGGTGTAGACGTCGGCGATGCCGCCGTTGGAGATCCACGTCTTTTCGCCGTCGAGGACGTAGTGGTCGCCGTCGCGGCGCGCGGCGCAGGCCATGGCCGCGACGTCCGACCCGGCGTCGGGTTCGGACAGGGCGAACGCCGACACCATCGCGCCCTCGCCCACGGCCGGCAGGACCCGCGCCTGCAGGGCGGGATCGCCGGCGAGGCTGATTGCGCCCGTGCCGAGGCCCTGCATCGCGAAGGCGAAGTCGGCGAGCCCGTCGGCGAAGGCGAGCCGCTCGCGCGCGATGCACAGCAGCCGGGAGTCCAGCACGTCCGAGGCTCCGCCGAAGGCTGCCGGCACGCAGGGCTCGAGGAAGCCGGCCTCGCCGAGCCTCACCACGAGACCCTTGCACGCCGCGTCGGTGTCGCCGTGGTCGATGCCCTCGAGGCCGCCCTCGGCGATCCAGTCGTCGAGCCGTCGCGCGAAGACGCGATGGCGCTCCTCGAAGAACGGCCAGTCGAGATGGCCGAGGTCGCCGCGCGGGGTGGAAAGGCCGGCCACGTCAGTTGCCCTCGAACACCGGCTTCGCCTTGGCGGCGAAGGCCTCGAAGGCGCGGCGGAAGTCCTTGGTCATCATGCAGATGGCCTGGGCCTGCGCCTCGGACTCGATCATCTCCTCGAGACCCATCGCCCATTCCTGGTTGAGCATCGTCTTGGTGATGCCGTGCGCGAACCAGGGACCGTCGGCCAGCCCCCGGGCCATCGCACGGGCCTGCTCCGGCAGGGCCTCGGGCGCGTGCAGCGCGTTGTAGAAGCCCCAGGCGGCGCCTTCCTCGGCGGTCATGGCCCGTCCGGTGAAGAGCAGCTCAGCGGCGCGGCCCTGCCCGATGAGGCGGGGCAGGATGCCGCAGGCGCCCATGTCGGCGCCGGCGAGCCCGACGCGGGTGAAGAGGAACGCCGTCTTCGTGCGCGGCGTCGCGAGGCGCAGGTCGGACGCCATGGCGAGGATCGCGCCGGCCCCGGCACAGACGCCGTCCACCGCCGCGATCACCGGCTGCGGGCAGCGGCGAATGGCCTTCACGAGGTCGCCGGTCATGCGGGTAAAGGCCAGCAGGTCGGGCATCGACATCCGCGTCAGCGGCTCGATGATCTCGAACACGTCGCCGCCGGAGCAGAAGTTGCCACCCTCGCCCGTCAGGACCACCGCGCGCACGTCGCTGGCGTAGGCGAGGTCGCGGAACAGGTCGCGCAATTCCGCGTAGCTCTCGAAGGTAAGCGGGTTTTTCTTGTCGGGGCGGTTCAGCGTCAGCGTCGCCACGCGCCCGTCCGTATCGGTCTCCCACCGGAAGTGGCGGGCGTGGTAGTCGCGGAAGGGCCGCAGCGTCTCGCGCATCGTGTCCATGGTCTCACCCCGCCATCACTTCGCCGCCGGCGACCGCGATCGCCTGCCCCGTCACCGCCGACGCGCCGTCCCCCGCCAGCCAGAGCACCGCGTCCGCCACTTCCGCCGGGGCCACGAGGCGGCCCTGCGGGTTGGAGCGGGCGAGCGTCCTGCGGGCATCCTCGGCCGAGCGACCGGTCTTGGCGACGATCGTCTCCACCGCCTGGTCGATCAGCGGCGTGTCGGTGAAGCCCGGACACACCGCGTTGACCGTCACGCCCGACGTCGCCAGCTCCAGCGCCAGCGCCCGCACGAGCCCGACGACGCCGTGCTTCGCCGCCACGTAGGCGGAGACGTAGGGGTAGCCGACGAGCCCCGCCGTGCTGGCGACGGCGATGATCCGGCCCCGGCCTCGCGGCTGCATCCCCGCCGCCGCGGCGCGGAAGCAGTGGAACGTGCCGGTGAGGTTCAGCGCCAGCGTCGCATCCCAGAGGGTGCGATCGGTCTTCGCAAAGGGGGCGCTCGGCGCCGCGCCGGCATTGGCGACGAGGATGTCGAGCGGACCCCGTTCGGCTTCGGCGGCGGCGAAGGCATGCCCGACCGCAGCCTCTTCGGTGACGTCGAACACCGCGGTGCCGTGCCGCGCCGCATCGGGCAGTGCGGCGCGCACCGCCTCCAGGGCGCCGGCCCGGCGCCCTGCCAGCGTCACCCGCGCACCCTCGGCGGCCAGCGCGGCGGCGATGGCCGAGCCGATGCCGCCGGCGGCGCCGGTGACGAAGGCGTGCCGCCCGGCGAGGCGCCCGGCGCCGCTCATTTGCCGGCCGCCGCGCGGGCGAGGTTGGTCTCGTACTGGCCGCGGCCGGAGAGGTACTGCTTCGGCCATGCGACGCCGCCGTAGCCGATCTTCGCCGCCTCGTGCAGCGTCCACGCCGGGTCGGCGAGGTGCGGGCGGGCGACCGCGCAGAGGTCGGCGCGGCCGGCGGCGATGATCGAGTTGGCGTGGTCCGCCTCCGAGATGGCCCCGACGGCGACCGTCGCGATGCCCACCTCGTTGCGGATCTTGTCGGAGAACGGCGTCTGGTAGAGGCGGCCGTAGACGGGCCTGTCGCCCTTCAGCGTCTGGCCGGACGAGCAGTCGATCATGTCGGCGCCGGCCTCCTTGAAGAGGCGCGCGAAGATTGCTGCGTCGTCGGGCGTGTTCCCGCCCGGATACCAGTCGTGGCAGGAGATGCGCACCGTGATCGGCCGGTCCTGTGGCCACACCGCCCGGATCGCCTTGAACACCTCGACGGGGTAACGGGCGCGGTTCTCGTGCGAGCCGCCGTAGTCGTCCGTCCGCACGTTGGTGAGCGGCGACAGGAAGCTCGCCAGCAGATAGCCGTGCGCGCAGTGCAACTCGAGGATGTCGAAGCCCGCCTCGGCGCCGTAGCGCGCGGCGCGGACGAAGTCGTCGCGGACGCGGTCCATGTCGTCGCGCGTCATCTCGCGTGGCACCTGCGAGTGCGGGAGATAGGGGATCGGGGAGGCCGAGATCAGCGGCCAGTTGCCGCTCTCCAGCGGCTCGTCGATGCCTTCCCAGCCGAGGCGGGTCGAGCCCTTGCGGCCGGCATGGCCGAGCTGCAAGCCGACTTTCGCGTCGGAGTTGGCGTGCACGAAGTCGACGAGGCGCTTCCATCCCGCCGCCTGCTCGTCGTTCCACAGGCCGAGGCAGCCGGGCGTGATGCGGGCGTCGGGCGAGGTGCAGGTCATCTCGCCGAAGACGAGGCCGGCGCCGCCGATGGCACGGCTGCCGAGGTGCACGAGATGGAAGTCGTTCGGCACGCCGTCCTTCGCCGAGTACATGGCCATCGGGGAGACGACGATGCGGTTCTTCAGCGTCAGGCCGCGGATGGTGAAGGGCGTGAACATCGGCGGCGGCGGACCCATGTTGCCGCCGACGGGAACGCCGGAATGGGCGGCGAACCAGCGCTCGTAGCCTTCGAGCCAGGTCTTGTCGCGCAACCGCAGGTTTTCGTGGCTGATGCGCTGCGAGCGCGTCAGCAGCGAGTACATGAACTGCTCGGGCTCCAGCGTGTCGCAGTAGCGGTCGCCCACGACCTCGAACCACTCCATGGCGTTGCGCGCCGCGTTCTGGATGCGGGCGACGTCGACGCGGCGCACCTCCTCGTAGGCGTCGAGCACGGCCGGGATCCTGTCGGCCGTGTCGCCGAGGATCTTGAACTGGCGCACGAGCTCGATGGCGTCCTCGAGCGCCAGCTTGGTGCCGGAGCCGATGGCGAAGTGGGCGGTGTGCGCCGCGTCGCCCATCAGCACGACGTGGCTGCTGCCGTTGAAGGTCGACCAGCGGTCGCAGATGAGGCGGCCGAAGTTGAGCCAGGCCGACCCGCGCAGGTGCCGGCTGTTGGTCATCAGCCGGGCGCCGTCCAGCGTTTCGGCGAAGAGCGCCTCGCAGAAGGCGACGGACTCGTCCTGGTCCGCCTTGTCGAGGCCGTGGGCGAGGAAGGTGTCCTCCGTCGTCTCGACGATGAAGGTCGAGGTGTGCTCGTCGAACTTGTAGACGTGCGCCTGGAACCACCCGTGCTCGGTGCGGCGGAAGTCGAAGGTGAAGGCGTCGAAGGACTTGTCCGTGCCGAGCCAGATGTAGCGGTTGGGCCGCATCTGCATGTCGGGGCGGAAGATGTCCTCGTACTTGCGGCGCACCTTGGAGTTGACGCCGTCCGACGCGATGACGAGGTCGGCGTCGGGGAAGTCGAGGTCGCTGTCGACCTCGGTCTCGAACTGCAGCTCGACGCCGAGTTCCTCGCATCGCGCCTGCAGGATGTTGAGCAGGCGCTTGCGGCCGATGCCGACGAAGCCGTGGCCGCTGGTGCGCATGCGCTTGCCGTGGATGACGACCTCGATGTCGTCCCAGTGGTTGAAGGCCTGTTCGACCTCGGCGGCGGTCTTGGGATCCCAGACGCGCATGTTCTCCATGGTCGCGTCCGAGAACACGACGCCCCAGCCGAACGTGTCGTAGGGCCGGTTGCGCTCGACCACGGTGACTTGGTGGGCGGGGTTCAGCAGCTTCATCAGCAGCGCGAAGTAGAGCCCCGCGGGTCCCCCGCCGATGCACACGATTCTCATGACGCTCTCCTTGGCCGGCTCAGGACGAGGCCTGGGTCGCGGCCCGTTCCCGCAGCACGGACCGGCGCAGCTTGCCGGTGTCGGTGCGCGGCAGTTCCGACACGAACTCGATGGATCGGGGGTACTTGTAGGGGGAGATCTCTGCCTTGACGTGGTCCTGCAGCGCCTTGGCGAGGTCGGGGCCCGGCTCGGCGTCCGGGGTCGGCACCACGAAGGCCTTCACGATCATGCCGCGGTCGGCGTCGGGCTGGCCGACGACGCCGCACTCCTTCACCGCCGGGTGGGTGAGGAGGGCCGCCTCCACCTCCGGGCCGGCGATGTTGTAGCCGGCCGAGATGATCATGTCGTCGTTGCGGGCCTGGTACCAGAAGTAGCCGTCCGGATCCCGGATGTAGGTGTCGCCGGTGATGTTCCACCCGTTGCGGACATAGACCGTCTGGCGGTCGTCGGCGAGGTAGCGGCACCCCGTGGGGCCGCGCACCGCGAGGCGCCCGGGCGTGCCGTCGGGAACGTCGTTCATCGCCTCGTCGACGACGCGGGCCTCGTAGCCGGGCACGGGTCGTCCTGTCGCGCCGGGACGGATGTCCTCGGGCGAGGAGCCGATGAAGATGTGGAGCATCTCGGTGGCGCCGATGCCCTCGGTGATGCTGATGCCGGTCGCTTCCTTCCAGGCCTCGAAGGTGGGCTTGGGCAGCGCCTCACCGGCGGAGACGCACAGGCGCAGGCTGGAGATGTCGCGCCCCTTGAGCAGCGGAATCATCGCCCGGTAGGCCGTGGGCGCGGTGAAGGACACGGTGGCGCGGTAGGTCTCGATGCCGTCGAGGAGCTCGGGCGGGGACGCCTTCTCCAGCAGGATCGTGGAGGCGCCGACGCGCAGCGGGAACAGCACCAGCCCGCCGAGCCCAAAGGTGAAGGCCAGCGGCGGGGAGCCGATGAAGCGGTCGTCGGGGCGGGGCTTCAGCAGATGGCGGGCGTAGCCGTCGCAGATCGCGAGCATGTCGCGGTGGAAGTGCATCGTGCCCTTGGGCACGCCCGTCGTGCCCGAGGTGAAGCCGATGAGGCACACGTCGTCGCTCGCCGTGTCGCAGGCCGCGAACGTATCCGGGGCAGCGGCGGCCAGCGTTTCGAGGCTGCCCGGCGCGCCGTCGCCGAAGGCCACCACGGTCTTGAGCGAGGGCGCGGCCGGCCGCGCCTTCCCCAGCTCGTCGAGGAGACGGGCGTCGCAGACGGCGAGCGCGATCCGCGCCTTCTCGACGATGGTGGCGAGTTCCTTCGCGCGCAGCAGCGGCATCGTCGCCACGACGACGCCACCGGCCTTGATGACGGCGAGGTAGGTGGCGACCATCAGCGGGTTGTTGGGCGCGCGCAGGAGCACCCGATTGCCGGAGACGAGGCCGAAGCGCTGCGTCAGGACGTTGGCGATGCGGTTCACCTGCGCCTGAAGGTCGGCATAGGTCCAGCGCGTGCCGGGCGCGACGATGCAGTCCCGGTCGCCGTCGCCGGCCGCAACCCGGTCATCGACGAAGGAGACGGCGCAGTTGAGGCGCGGCGGGTAGCGGAACTCGGGCCGGTCGAGCAGGAAATCGGGCCACTGCTCGCGCGGCGGAAGGTTGTCCCGCGGGAAGCTGTCGACGTGGCCTGACCGCTCCATGCATCGCCTCCGCTCGCCGCCCCGGCGGGTCGTCCCTGCCGGTCGTCCGCATCGCCGGCGCGACCTGCGCATCGGCGGCAGATATTTAACATCTAAAATAATTGGAGCCGTGCTTGTCAAGCGACACGCGGTCGCTCCGCGCCGGCATGCGCGGCCTGCGGCGTCCGTTGACAGCCCCCGAATTATTTCATTCCTTAACTGCATACGATATTCGGTTTGCGGCGTCCGTCCGCGGGCCGGACGGGTCGGTGCCGGGAGGCGCGGGCCTGCCATTCCCCGCCGCCGCCGGTTTCTCACAGGTGCGCGGCGACGCATGTGAGGACGAGACCATGGACCGGCGCAACGCGCGCTCCGACGACGCCCTGAGGCACGCCCGCCCGCAAATCCAGGATCTCTCCACGGAGAACATCGCAGAGCTCGCCGTGCGGGCCCGCGAGCTGGGTGACGTGATCCCGCTGTGGTACGGCGAGGGCGACCTGACGACGCCCGCCTTCGTGCGCGACGCCGCCAAGTCGGCGCTGGACGCCGGCATGACGTTCTACATCCCCGACATGCACGGCCATCCCCCGCTGTCGGAGGCGATCGCGGCCTACCAGTCCCGCCTGCACGGGGTCCCGATCGAGCGGCGGCGCTCGACCGTCGCGCCCGGCGGCATGCACGCCCTGCTGCTCGCCATGGAGCTGGTGGCCGACATGGGCACCAACGTGGTCTATGTCGAGCCGCAGTGGCCCAACATCCGCAACCTGATCCACCTCGTGGGCGCGGAACCGCGCGCCGTGTCTCTCGACTTCGTCGACAACGACTGGCGGCTCGACCTCGACAAGCTGTTCGACGCCTGCGACCACCGCACGCGCGCCATCGTGTTCTCGACCCCGTCCAATCCCTGCGGGTGGGTCGCGTCGCGCGACGAGATGCGGGCCATCCTCGAGTTCGGCCGCGAGCGCGGCATCTGGATCGTCTCGGACGAGGTCTACAACCGCCTGTGGTTCGGCGAGGGCGAGGCCGCGCCGTCGATCCTCTCGATCGCCGATCCGGAGGACCTCGCGCTGTCGGTCAACAGCTTCTCGAAGGCTTGGGCGATGACCGGCTGGCGCTGCGGCTGGCTGACGCACCCCCTGTCGGTGGCGCCCCAGCTGGCGCAGATGACCCAGCTGATGAGCAGCGGCACCTCCGGGCCGATCCAGGCCGGCGCCCACGCCGCGATCACGCAGGGCGAGGAGCTGGTGACGACCATGCGCGAGCGCTGCCGGACGGGAATCGATCTCGGCTACGAGCGGCTCAAGGACGTCGCCCGCATCCACCTGCCGAAGAAGCCGCGCGGCGGCATGTACATCTTCTTCTCGCTCCCCGACACGCCGAACTCCCGCGACGCCTGCATGAAGGTGCTCGAGGGCGCACGCGTCGGCCTGGCGCCGGGCTCGATGTTCGGGCAGCCCTCGGCGAGCTTCCTTCGCATGTGCATGTGCCGTGACCAGGCGCAGCTGACCGTGGCGCTCGACCGGATGGTCGACGCCCTGTCGTGACGGATTTCGGGGCCCGATCCACGGGCTCCGCACGCAGACCGGGTGAAACCGGGGAGGGAGAGAGGACAATGATGAGGATTGCACGTCGCACGATGCTGGTGGCCGCATCCCTGGCGATGGGCGCGGCCCTGGCCGGGCCGGCGCTGGCGCAGGAGAAGCTGGCGGTCGGCGCCTACCCGGCGAACCCGCCGTGGCAGTTCAAGAACGAGAAGGGCGAGTTCGAGGGCTTCGAGGTGGAGATGGTCCGCGAAATCTCCAAGCGCCTCAACCTGACGCCCGAGATCTCGGACATGGGCTTCCAGGCCCTGTTCGCCGCGACCAGCTCCGGCCGTATCGACATGGCGATCTCCTCGATCACCATCACGCCCGAGCGCCTGAAGAGCCAGTCCTTCACGCAGGCCCACTACGACAGCGACCTCGGCATCGCCTCGCAGAAGGCCAAGCCGATCAAGTCGCCGGAGGAGCTGAAGGGCAAGACGGTCGGCGTGCTCTCCACCTCCACGGGCGACAAGTGGACCAAGGAGAACCAGGCCAAGTACGGCGTCGCCACGATCCGCGGCTACAACCAGCAGACCGAGATGCTGCTCGACCTCGCCGCCGGTCGCGTCGACGCGGTGATCAGCGACGTGCCGGGCATGGACTACTCCTTCACCAAGATGAAGGACCTGGCCGTCACCTCCCGCATCAAGACGGGCGAGCAGTACGCGCTGATGATGCGCAAGAACCATCCGCTGCTCGAGAAGGTGAACGCCACCGTCACGGCGATGAAGAAGGACGGCACGCTGCCGGCGATCCACAAGAAGTGGTTCGGCACGGACGCCCCGGCCGACAGCTCGACCGCGCAGGAGCGCCCGCTCCCCAAGGAGTGAGGCGCCAGCCGGCCGAACGTTCCCCGGCGCCGGAGCCATCCGGCGCCGGTCTTGCATGACCGCCTGCGGACCCTGTCCGCCGCCCGGGTCCGGGCACCCCGCCCCGTTTCCCTTCCCCACGCCCCCGACCGCGGCGCCGCGCCGGAGCGAGGCTTGCGATGTCGCTGCTCGAGACCTTCTTCAACGTCGAGGTGCTGCTCTCCAGCCTCCCGGCCCTGTTCCGGGGACTGATGACCACGCTGGCCCTCGGCATCGCCAGCATCGTGGTGGGGACGGTGGTGGGGCTGGGCGTGACGCTTCTGCGCCTCTACGCGCCGCGGCCGCTGCAGCTTCTCGCCATCGTCTACGTCGACGTGTTCCGCGCGCTGCCGATGCTGGTGGTGCTGATCGTCATCTACTACGCCCTGCCGTTCGTCGGCATCCGCCTCTCGGCATGGGCCTCGGCGATCACGGCGCTGTCGATCGTGCTCTCCGCCTATTCCTCGGAGGTGTTCCGTGCCGGCATCGAGGCCGTGCCGAAGGGCCAGTTCGAGGCGGCCGCAGCGCTCGGCATGCACTTTCCGCTGATCCTCGCGAAGGTGGTGCTGCCGCAGGCGATGAAGATCGTCATCCCGCCGCAGACCAGCAACTTCGTCTCGATCATCAAGGAGACCTCGCTCGCGTCCGTGGTCGCCATGCCGGAACTGCTCAAGGAAGCGACGGATGCACAGGCGCTGAACGCCAATCCGACGCCGCTCATCGGCGCCGCCATCATCTACCTCGTCCTGCTGTGGCCGCTGGTGCGCCTCGTCGGCTGGCTGGAGGCCCGCGCCGCGAACCAGCGCGGCCGCTGACCAACGACGAGCCTGTCCTCGGGCGTCTTGCGCTCGCCGCCGCGTGGGCTATAAGACGCGCCTTGCTGCGTCCGGCGTGTCCGCGACGAAGCCCGCGTCGGCCTTCGGGCGGACGCCGCGGAGGGGTGGCCGAGTGGTTGAAGGCGCACGCCTGGAAAGTGTGTATACGGGAAACCGTATCGCGGGTTCGAATCCCGCTCCCTCCGCCACCTACTCTCTGTAATATTCTGTATTATCAGCGGTTTTCTGTTTTATCCTGCTACCTTTCCCATCCTGTTCCCCACCTTTTGGCGTGAAGCTTTCCGGATTGGCGTGGCTGCCGTCCAGATTGATTGGCACCTAGGCCGGTGGGCGAACGGTCCTGCTTCAGGCGCCCGCCGAGACATGCCCTAACTCAGCTGCTAGAGTTCAGCTGCATTCAATTGGACCGCCGTGATGCCCGAGCGTCGACTGAACTTGGTGCGCCAGCTTAGGGTTCATAAAACAGGTCGTATTCTCGTTGTTTGAACGCGACCTGTTTCAGTGTAGGGCGACCCGAAATGGTGTCTCGGCCAAAATACAGATACATTCTAGTTATCGTTATACTAGCTTTATTGCTAGTTGTCGCTTTGAATGCGCGAGAAATATTCTGGCTTATAGCAGAACATGGTTCGGGCGTTAGTGTCAGCCGCCCATGAAGTGCTGTCACGACGGCAGGCGGGTGCTGGACAACGATTGTCGATGACGCAAGCCGCAGCCGACAGACAACGGCTACGCCGCCATGAGGCTTTGCAGCGGAGGGCTGTAGAGGCTGCCGCCGGACCCGTTACCTGCGACCGTGTTGGGAACTCGACGGTCTGCTTCTGACCCGACACCTAGACGGCTCCTAGATAGCTGTACCTATACCTCTGTCGGGCGACTCCACGGCTGCGTAGAGCGGCGCGGGTGTCATCGCCCTAAGCCGCTTAATCCCCAATAGAAAACGGCACTAACGCCTGCGGTCTATCCAACGCGTGTAGCGCCTCAGTGTCCCCGAAGGCGGACTGTGGTGTCCCTCTCTGCGAACCGTTGAGTTTCAGCAGAGGGACGGCTTCGACGACGGGTTGTTCGCGGGTTAGCGGAGACGTGTAGGTAGTCCCTCGTTGGCGGAGATTGGTCGAAATCCTCGTACATGGTGAGGCGATAGCGGCTGCCGCGCGCCTTGCATCCAAACCTGCCGACCGCGGTCACGGCAATCCAGCCGTTCGCTTCAAGCTCGTTCAGCGCGCGCGATGCGGTGGCCTTTGAAACCTGAATTGCATCGGCCACGCGTCTAACGGACCACGACAGCCGACCGTTCTCGTTCGGACGGTAATTGGCAAGCATATGAGTGAGCAACGCCTGAGCGGCGAGGGACAAGGCACGGTATGCTGGCAGTTCCAACCAATCGAAGTAAATGCGGGCGTGTGGCCGGTCGCGAGTGTTTGCGGACCTAGGCATTCTTTCGTTCCTGGAGTTGGGTGGGGGCGGCCACGGGACCGCCCCTCTGTCCTCACGCGGCGCGACGCACAACGTCGATGATTTCTACGCGGGAGCGCAGGACGTACCGCCCGTGACGCCCGCTGTATGGACCGCCGTGCGGCTCCATGATGGTCTCGATACAAAGCCCGTACCGGTCACGGAGTTGGTCCACATATCCCGACCAACGAGGTGCTGGCCGTTCAATGGGCGTCACGCCTCTTTCACCAGCAAGAACAAGCTGGGCGAGGCACCATGCCAGGCGGCCAGAGGCTTCCTTGACGTCACCGCCGTCGATGCGGAAGCGGAGCTTTACGACGTCATCCATGACGCACCTCGCCATAGACGAGGTCTGCGACAAGCAGAGCCGTCTCACGGGGCAAGCCGAAACGTCGCGCCAGACGGCGTGCGGCATGGTCGAGATTGAAGGGAACGAACGTGCGCTCGGCACGCGGATTGTTGCCGTTTAGGGCATCAGGTGCGATAACCATCGCGTTTGTCCTTGATTTCGCGGTCATGGGAAACACGGCCCGGTGTCGCGTTGCAGCGCGACCCGGGCTCCACCTTCAGACACGGGGAAGGCTCGACAGCCAGCGCGAGAATTCGCTGACAAGAACGAGCGTCCGGCGCCCAACCTTCACTGCACTGAGCTTTCCAGCCGCAAGTTGGGCGTAGACGGTCGAGCGACCGATGCCCGCCGACTGCGCTACTTGCTTTATGGAAAGTGCTCCGACCTGCTTACCGTCTGCCATCGCAGACCTCCGATGTTTCACCTGAACGACTCAGGCATGAACATCTGTGGCAGGCCACGAACCTCTATGGGGCACGAAAACTCGGGCGGAGTTTTTTTTCAGTCCCCGCGAAGCAATTTGCTCAGGACGCTGTTGCTCATGCCAGCCTTAAGGCGCGCTCTGAGCCGCTTTCGATGTGGGTCAACACTTTGGAATTCTTGGTTACCCCATCGCCCCTCAACTTGAAAATCGTTCACCACGGATTTGAGGATGGACGACTGCGACTTCTTGGGGTTCTTGAGGGTGCGCCGCCAAATCTCCGCAATGGCCTCGTCGTCGACCTCGTATTTGTGCGTTCCCGGCGGACGTCCAGGCCGCTTTCTCGGACGCGCTTCTTCATGCTTTACGACCAACGCCAGCGCGAGCGTTGCGAGGGTCCAAAGCGTTGTCCCATCGGTTTCAAAGATTGGCGTCACCTTGTTGCGTCGGCAGACTCCAGCCAAGGCCTCCAAGAGCGCTTTGTTCTCGGGTGTAACCCAGTAAGGCGTTCCCTTACTGCGTCCAGCGCTGACGGCCTGTAACTCGTCGAGCGAAAGGCGTCCTAAGCTGAATAGACCACTGGTCTTCGACATCGCTGCACCTCGCGATGGCACCCGGCAAGGCGCGGGAAGCAGGAGGTGCAGTCCTGCTTGTCGGGTGGCCGCCCTATCCCGCGTCGTGAAGCCTATCGTGACCGTGACGCCTTGGTCAGGGGCACGACGTTGGCGGAATTCGCCTGTGCACAGAAGCGGTGCCACGCGTCCATCAGCTTCCGCCGCTTCTCCAAGGCATCGCCGCGCCTGTAGGCCCGCTCGACGTCGTCGCCGACAAGGTGGGCAAGGGCAGCTTCCGCCACTTCGCGAGGGAACGTGGTCCGCTCGCCGCACCAATCGCGGAAGGCGCTCCGGAAGCCGTGCGTCGTGACGTCCACCTTGGCGCGCCGCAGGACCATTTCCAGCGCCATCACAGACAGGGGCTTTCCGATACGACCGCCAGGAAAGACAAAGGCGTCAGGCTGCGGCTTAGCGTCGTCGCCCTGCCCCTCAGTCGCCCGAGCCCGCATATCTTCTAGAATAGCGACGGCACCCGGCGACAGCGGCACCCGATGCTCCCGTCCGGCCTTCATTCGGTTCGCCGGTATCGTCCAGACGTTCGTCTTGAAATCGAACTCCCGCCACGTGGCACCGCGAACCTCGCCAGTTCTCGCAGCCGTCAGTATCAGGAATTGCAGGGCGAGCGCAGAAACGCCCTCGGTGCCGCTCAGAGCCGCCATGAACGCGGGGACGTCATCGAACGCCATCGCGGCGTGATGCCCGCGTGCGAGCTTCTGAGGCTTCGGCAGGATGGCGTCCAAATGTCCGCGCCAACGAGCGGGATTCTCGCCGCTCCGCATGCCCTTGGCCTTTGCGAAGTCGAGCACGCGTTCGATTCGCCCACGAAGCCGCGATGCCGTCTCCGCCTTCGTCTGCCAGAGGGGCTTCAGCACCCGCAGCACGTCCTCGGTGGAGACGTCCGCCACGGGGCGAGAGCGGATGGCTTGGCAGTAGGTCGTGAGGGTCATCGTCCATTGCGCGCGGTGCTTGTCGTTCCGCCACGAAGGGGACTTGCTGGCGATGAGGGCGTCAGCGGCGTCCCCGAAGGACATTGCCTTCCGATGCTCGCGCGCAGTGATGGGGTCAACGCCGGCACGCACCTGCTTGCGAGCCGTCTCCGCAGCACTGCGGGCATCGGAGAGCGGAACGTCACGGACCGGGCCGAGACCCATTTCACGACGCCGGCCTCCGACCTTCCACATGAACACCCACGACTTCGCGCCGCTGTCGGTGACATTGAGATAGAGGCCATCGCCATCAGCGTGACGTCCGGCTTCCGTGACCGACTGAACGAACCTCGCGCTCAGCCTCTTCACCTGCTTTCCCATCGCCGTCCCCACCTTGTTCCCCACCCGACGACGTGGATTGTAGCAAACATGGGTGAACGGTGATAGACGAACACCGCTGATTTTTCGATGCTTTTCCTAGGTTCGCTGGTCGGCAATAGACGTCTGTGGAAATTAGTTTGGCGGACGCTCCCTCCGCCATCATCTCCTGATCCAGAGCATCGAGGCCGCGGGCGCGGTGACACGGCCTGCGGCGTGGCAGGTGCGGCTTCGATTTGACTTACCGCCTAGCTCCGGCTGGCCGACGCTGCTAGCGTGTTGACCTTGCCATTCGTTGACGAGGTGAAGTCCGATGCGCAGCGCTCTCCTGTCCCTCGTGGCCCCTGTCCTGCTGGGCGGCCTCGTGTTCGTTGCCTCCGGCCTGTCCACGCCGTCGACCGCCGAGGCGGTCGTGTGCGCGAAGGGCGTCTATCGCGCGGGTTGCGCCGGGCCGAACGGCGCGGTGACGACGACGAAGCGTCCGCCGCCCGCCGCGGCCGGGTGCCGCTACGTCAACGGCCGCCGCGTCTGCGGCGCGGTGAGATAAGGCGGCAGCGCGTCGGATCCGGCGGCAGGTCGGGGCGTCTCGCCCCGGCGGCGGCTGCAGGGGACGCCGTGTTCTCGGAGGGCCTTGGTCATATCAGGCCATGCGCCGGTTCCACCCCGTGTCGGGACAGTCGGCGGGCGCGGCGCCGCCGCCCTCAGAGAACCTCGTAGACGCGGTAGAGGACGCCGTCGCGCTGGCGGACGCCGTACCCGACGGACAGGATTCCGGTGAGCCACGCGTAGCGTGGATCGGCCGTTTCGTAGAGCGGCGCCGTTCGGAAATAGTAGCTCGACGGGTCGACCTCCTCGCCAGCGGCGAGGCGCGCCCTGACGTCCTTCCCCACGTTGTGGACGCCCTGGTAGGTCATCAGGATGTCGGCGCCGTCGTCGGTGCGGAGGCTGATCCGGACGTCGATCCTGTTGAACTCCTTGCCCATCATGAGCCAGTCGGCGCCGACCGGCAGCACCGTGCCCCGCAGCCGCTCCCCTTCGAAGGTCCCGCCGAGGACCGGGACGACGAGGCGCCCCAGTCCGGCGTCGTCCCGCAGATCGATCGACGGGCCGACAAGTCCGGTGACGTCGAACAGGTGCCGTGCCTGGAGTGAGGCCATCCTCGCGATCCCTGACTTTTCCCCCGCGCAGCATGAAAACGCCGAGGCGAATGGTCAAGGTTCCGGTTGGGTCGTGCAGGCGCAGGACAGGCACCCCCGCCGGGATCACGCAATCCGCGGCCGACAGGGGACGCCTCATCCGGTGCCGCCGAACGCCGCCTCCATCTCACGGCGAAACCTCACCGCGGAGTCTTCCGGGTCGACCGCCACGTCGCTCCATCGAAGGCGGGCGCCGGCGGGCACGTCGTGCTTGAGCTTCACGTCATGCGCGAGGCCGAGAGGAAGGTAGCCTTCCCGCAGGGACGTCCGCGCAGGCGTCTGCTTGCCCCACACGCAGAAACCGCCCTCGCCGTCGAGGACCTCGCCCGCCTTCAGGTCGCGCTTGGCGGTCGCGACGACGTCGGAGTTGAAGCAGACGGGCGCGCCCGTCGGCTCCTTCCTCAGGGCGACGCTGGCGACGGAGATTCCGAGCTCGAGGCCGATCATGTGGGTCGGGCGGTAGAGAGCGGCGTATTTCCCGCTGCTGTCCGGCAACGCGTTGTACTCGCGGATGCACTGGCGCGAGTAGGCGCTCTGGCTCTCGAAGACCACGTACACGCCCATCGCGAGGTGGTGCGGGACGTCCCTTCCGTCGCGATACACCGAGGACGTGACCTCGGTGACGCCCTTGGCGAACAGGACGCCGCCGTCCTCGCGCGGTTTGCAGACATCCGCATGCTCGAACCGCGTGGCCGGCGGGAAGGACAGCCCCTCGGGCTGCGACTGCAGGCCCGTGGCGTTGCAGACGGCCGTCATCTCGATGCCCGACTTCGTGCCGTCCACGAAGGAGTTGAACATCTTGGGGTTGATCGACCGGCGGTCGTCGATCTTCAGGTACTTGTCGAGGATCTCCCACACCGTATCGGGCGTCGACTGGTGGTAGGTCGGGTGGTAGCGGGTGCCCTTGCCGGCCGCCACGACGTCGAAGCCGTTGGCGCGGGCCCAGTCGACCTGCTCGCAGATCATGGCCGGCTGGTCGCCCCACGCCAGGGAGTAGACGACGCCGGCCTGTCGCGCCTGCCGCGCGAGAAGAGGTCCGGCGAGGGCGTCCGCCTCGACATTGACCATGACGATGTGCTTGCCGTTGCGGATCGCGGCCTGGCACAGGCGAATGCCGGTCTTCGGATCGCCTGTGGCCTCGACGATCACCTCGATGGCCGGGTGGCGGATCATCGCCTCGGCGTCGACGGTCAGGAAGGTCTTCCCCGATGCCAGCGCATCGTCGAGGGAGGTCGCCGCGAACTGCTCCAGGGGCCACGAGGCCATGGTCAGCTGCGATCGTGCCCGCTCGACGTTCAGGTCCGCCACCGCCACGACGTGGACGCCGGCCGTCAGCCGCGCCTGGCTGAGATACATCGTGCCGAACTTGCCGGCCCCGACGATGCCGACCGTGACGGGCCGTCCCGCCGCCTGCCGTTCGAGCAGCAGCCTGTGAAGGTTCATCCGACGGTCTCCGACCTTTGCTCCCGCGGGGGACCTCGTCCCGACGCCGACGACAAACGTCGCCGGTGCGGGCCGTTGCCTCCACGCGGCCGGCCGCGTCACGGCAGCCGGCTCCCGCGCGGATGCTAGTCACGAACCGGGATGCGCGTAAGGGCCGACGAAGGGGCTTCCGGCAGGATGGCAGGGGACCGGAGAAAGGCGCCTCTCGAGCAGGAGGTTCTTCTGCTAATCTACACGTGCGACATGGACGATCCATGGGAGGGCGCGATGGACGAGTTCCTGACAGACTCGATGCGGGCCTTGCAGGAGAAGTTCGAGACCGTGCGGCTCGCCGAGAAGGTGCGGCAGCGTGCGTTCCGGTCTTCCTTCACGGCGGCCGACAGGGCCTTCATCGACAACGCGATGTTCTTCTTCCTGGCGACCGTCGACGCAGGCGGCCGGCCACAGTGCTCCTACAAGGGCGGATCGCGCGGCTTCGTCCGCGCGACAGGGGACGCTGAAGTGACGTTTCCGATCTTCGAGGGGAACGGCCTCTACCTCTCGGCCGGCAACATCGCCGAGACCGGCCGGGTCGACCTGCTCTTTGTCGACTTCGAGAAGCAGGCGCGCCTGCGGGTCAACGGAACGGCCCGCATCGACGACCAGCATCCGATGCTGGGCCGGGTCAGGGCGGCGCAGCTCTTCATCCGCGTCGCGGTCGAGGAGATTCACCCGAACTGCTCGCGGCACGTGCACCGCATGACCTTCGCCGAGGTCTCACCGCATACCCCCGGAGGCGACGGCGACGACGTGGGGAAGGCGGACTGGTTGGAGGTCTATGCCGAAGTCCTGCCGGACTACATGAAGCCGAAGGACATGGCCTGAGGCGCTCCGGCATCCTGCCTGCACCGCACGATGCAGCTTCAGCCGGACCGGGGAATCCGACCGGCAACCTGCGTCGGCGCGTCGAAACGATGTGGCTGCCGGGGACGTCCCTCGGCATCGACGGCATGCTCGTGGAAGGAGTCGAAGCCGGCCGGAACGACCGTGTCGTGCCGGGCGGACCCGAGGAAGATGTGCCGCGCGTTCCCCGGGGCGATCTCGAACCATTCCGGATCATCGAAGGTCCCGGCGTAGACCCCGATGACCTCGGGAAACCGCTCGAAGGAGAGGTAGAGCTTCGTCCCGCAGGCTGGGCAGAAGTGAATGCGAACGATCCTGCCGCTGCCGACGGAGCGCGTCTCGTAGACCTTCGGCTCGCCTGCGACGACCTCCACGGCATCGCGCTGGAAGATCGGCTCGACCATGTAGGCCGACCCCGTGGCGCGCTGGCAGAAGCGGCAGTGGCAGACCGTGACGCGCAGCGGATCCGCCGTGGTCCGGTAGCGAACCGCGCCGCACAGGCAGCCGCCCTCATGGGTGCTCATCCTCGCCTCCCTTGCCGAGGCGCCGAAGGCCTCGTTCACGTCGGGTCGGAACAACTGCCGCACTGGCCGGACATTCGTCGGCGACGCTCGTGGCGCCACGGAGAGGCGGCGGGCCCCTCAGCTACTTCTTCCAGGGCAGCGTCGCGTCGGCGATCTGCATGCAAGTCATCAGCGCGACGTAGCTCCTGGCAGCCTGGGTCTGGGCACCCACGCAGGTGTTGCGCATCCCCGGCTTGGCCGCCGCCCAGACCTTGGCGATCTGGTCGCGCGCCGCAGTCTCGTCCTTCACGCACCCGTTGAACTTCTCACCGGTGCCGTTGGCGGCACCGGTCGAGGCCCGGCAGCTCGCCGCGATGTCCCAGCGCGGCGCCTCGTCGGCCACCGGCACGAGCAGCGCCGTGGAGATGGCGAGGATTCCGATCTTCAGCATGTCTCGTCCCCCTGCGTTTCCGCCAGCCGCCCCCGCGGCATCGGCAACCTCTTCGCCGGCCGGGCCCCCGTCCAGCTCAAGGTCAGACTACGCAACACAGGTGTTGAATGGAAGGGAGGCTGCACGCCGGCCGACGGGGTACGATCCACGGTACCGCCGTGCGCCATGCGGGCCGGGGCGACCTCCTCCGGCCGGGCATGAAATCGGTAACCTTTCGGCCAATAAACCGCTTTGGTCGCGTGTGGATTCACTCTCGTTCAAACTCTCTCTGCAACCTTAGATCGCAGGTTTTCATGCAAGGAGAGCGAGCCATGAACCTGCTGAAGCGTTTTGTCCGCAACGAGTCCGGCGCCACCGCCATCGAATACGGCCTCATCGCCGCGATCATCGCCGTCGGCCTGATCGCGTCGCTGCAGGCTCTGCGTGGCAACCTCCAGGACACGTTCACGAACATCGGGAACGCGGTGAAGTCCGCCAACTGACGCGACGCCCCAAGGCGACGCCACGAAAGCCCCGGAGCGAGCACCGCTCCGGGGCTTTCGCGTTTCAGGCCTCGGACCCAGTCCCGCCCTTCGGGCGCTCCGCGCGGCAGCGGTCGGAGCAGTAGCGCACCTCGTCCCAGACGCGCGCCCACGCCTTGCGCCAGGCGAAGGGTCGGCCGCAGGTGCGGCAGGTCTTGACGGGCAGGTCGCCCTTCTTGCGCATCTTCGGCATCTCAGAGATCCAGGCGAAGCTGGCGCGCGGCGGCGCGGGCACGGCCGGCGGCGACCGCGCGGGCCTTCCCGGGATCGTCGGCATCGGGCCGGCGCTTGCGGCTGCCGTGGCGCCGGTACACGTCCATCGCCGCGGCCCGGTAGCCCGGCTCGCGGCGCAGACGGGTGAGCCGGTCTCGCGCAGCCCGGGCCGCGGCCTCGTGGTCCACGACGGGCGCGGGGTATCCGGCACCGGGCCGGTCCGACGGGTCGGCCGGCAGGCGCCACGGCTCGTGCAGGAAGGCCTGAGGCACGTCGGCGAGCTCATGCACCCACCGCCGCGTGAAGATGCCGTCCGGGTCCTGGTCGTGCCCCTGCTTCACCGGGTTGTAGATGCGCGGCGTGTTGATGCCGGTCTGCCCCGCCTGCATCTGCACCTGCGGCCAGTGGATGCCGGGCTCGTAGTCGGTGAAGAGGCGCGCCAGCCGCAGCCCCACGGCGTGCCAGTCGAGCCCCAGGTGATAGGTGGCGAAGGCCGTCACCATGGCCCGCATGCGGAAGTTGAGCCAGCCAGTGGCCACCAGGGACCGCATGCAGGCATCGACGAAGGGAAAGCCGGTGCGACCGGTCGCCCAGGCCTCGAGCAGCGGATCGTCGGGAAGCATCGGCCGGCGCGCCGCCTCGTGCACCGGGTGCAGCGAGCGGGTCTCGATCGCGGGCTCGGATTCGAGCTTCTGGATGAAGTGACAGTGCCAGTAGAGGCGCGCGACGAGGCTGTCGACCGCACCGAGCGGCACCGGCCGATCCTGCCACGCCAGCGATGAAAGCCGGTCGCGCGCGGCGAACAGGCGCTTCAGCACCTCGCGGATCGAGACGGCGCCCGTCGAGAGGCCCACCGACAGACGCGAGCACGAGGTCTCGCCGGCGAGCGGCGTGGACATGTCGCGCCGGTAACCGGCGCCGCGGCCGGCGAGGAAGCTGTCGAGGCGGGAGAGGGCGTCGGCCCGGCTGCCGGGCTGGGGGGCAGCACATCCGTCCGGCGGAAGGCCCAGCTCCTCCGCCGTCGGGATCGCGCCCGGATCGACGTCGGGACCGCCGAGCGACAGCGGCTCCGGCCAGGGCGGGTCACGCAGGAAGGCGGCGTGGAGCGCGCCCCAGCGGTCGCGGTCGAGGGGGCCGCGGACGACGCCGAACTGCCGGTGCTCGACGACAGGGATGCCGGCCTTCCGGCAGAAGCCTCGTACGGCGCGGTCGCGGGCGAAGGTCCACCCGTTGCCCGTCTCCTCGTGCGCAAGGAGGCGCGTCAGGGCGTGGCGTTCGTGAAGTTCACGCAAGACGGCGACCGCCTCTCCCGTGCGAACCACCAGCGGGAGACCCAGCCCGGCAAGGCGGTCGCGCAGTTCCTCCAGCGCCGGGCGGATGGCGAGCCACTGCCGGCGGCTGGTGTCGGGCAGGCGCCAGTAGCCCGGCTCGACCACGTAGAGGGGGATGACCGGTCCGGCTCGCGAGGCCTCCAGCAGGGGCCTGTGATCAACCGTGCGGAGATCCCGCTTGAACCAGACGACCTGAACCATGCGGCGGGGCGCTGCGTAACCTGATGCCGAAAGACGGACGCCATGCCCGCCACCTGCCTCCCTTACGTCGCCGCCCCCCGCACCGGATTGCCGGGGCCCCAGCCCAACGGCGCCGGAGACGAGCCGTGACGACGCTGCGCCTCATCCTCGGCGACCAGCTCACCCGGTCCGTTTCCGCGCTCCACGGCCTTGATCCGGCCCGCGACACGGTGCTGATGGTCGAGGTGGCAGACGAAACGCGCTACGTGCGGCATCACCGGCAGAAGATCGTGCTGGTCCTCTCGGCGATGCGGCACTTCGCCGCCGCCCTGCGCGCGGAGGGCATCCGGGTCGACTACGTGACGCTCGACGATCCGGACAACACCGGCTCGTTCACCGGCGAGGTGCGCCGCGCCATCGCGCGCCACCGCCCGGAACGCCTCGTCGGAACCGAGCCGGGCGAGTGGCGGGTGTGGGCGATGATGCGGGAGTGGTCGGCGCAGCTCGGCATTCCCGTCGAGATCCGCGAGGACGACCGCTTCTTCTGCTCGCGGGGCCGCTTCGCCCGCTGGGCCGGTGACCGCAAGACGTACCGCATGGAGTTCTTCTACCGGGAGATGCGGCGGGAGACCGGCTTCTTGATGCAACCGGACGGCGAGCCGGTCGGGGACCGCTGGAACTTCGACGCCGAGAACCGGCGCGCCCTGCCCGCTGGATACCGTGCGACGGAACGGCTGCGCTTCGCGCCGGACGCCGTGACGCGCGAGGTCATGGAACTCGTCGAACGGCGCTGCCCGGACCACTTCGGCGACCTCGACGGCTTCGGCTGGCCGGTCGACCGGGCCGGGGCGCTGCAGGCGCTGGAGCACTTCGTGACCGCCTGCCTTCCGTCCTTCGGCGACACGCAGGACGCGATGAAGGCGGGCGAGCCGTTCCTCAACCACGCGATGCTGTCACCCTGCCTCAACATCGGCCTGCTGACGCCGCGCGAGGTGTGCGAGGCGGCGGAGGCCGCGTGGGAGTCCGGGACGGCGCCGCTCAACGCCGTGGAGGGCTTCATCCGCCAGATTCTCGGCTGGCGGGAGTACGTGCGCGGCATCTACTGGCTGCGCATGCCCGACTACGCCGCGACGAACGCCCTGGGGGCCCACCGGCCGCTGCCATGGTTCTACTGGTCGGGCGAGACCGACCTGGCCTGCATCGCCTCGGTGGTGGACGAGACCCGGCGCAATGCGTACGCGCATCACATCCAGCGCCTGATGGTGACCGGCAACTTCGCGCTGCTGGCCGGGATCGACCCGGCGCAGGTGGAGGCGTGGTACCTTGCCGTCTATGCCGATGCCTTCGAGTGGGTGGAGCTGCCCAACACCCACGGCATGGCCCTGTTCGCCGACGGCGGGCTGCTGGCGTCGAAGCCCTACGCCGCGTCAGGGGCCTATATCGACCGCATGTCGGACTACTGCGACGGCTGCCGGTACGATCCTAAGTTGAAGACCGGGCCGAAGGCCTGCCCGTTCAACGTGCTCTACTGGCACTTCCTGATCGAGAACCGCGACGCACTGAGCCGCAACCCGCGCATGGCGATGCCGTACCGCACGCTCGACGCCATGCCTGCGAACCGGCGGGACACGATCGTCGCGGAGGCCCGGACCTTCCTGGACGGGCTCGACCGGCCCGGCGCGGCGCACCCGCGGCAGCTCGGGCTGGACCTGTAGCGGCCGCTAGATCCCGGCGAGCGCCTGCTCGAAGTCGGCGACGAGGTCGTCCGGATGCTCGAGGCCGGCGGAGAAGCGCAGCAGCCCGTCGCCGACGCCCATCTCGGCCCTCGCCTCCGGCGTGAAGCGCTGGTGCGTCGTGGTGGCGGGGTGGACGATCAGGGACTTCGCGTCGCCGAGGTTGTTGGAGATGCGGATGAGGCGCAGCGCGTCGAGCACGCGGAACGCCGCCGCCTTGCCGCCGCGGACCTCGAAGACCGCAAGGGTCGAGGCTCCCGACATCTGCCGGGCGATGATGTCGGCCTGCGGGTGGTCCGGCCGGCCGGGATAGATGAGGCGCGTGACCTCCGGACGCGCGGCGAGCCAGTCCGCCACGATGCCGGCGGTCTCGGTCTGGCGGCGCACGCGCAACGGCAACGTCTCAAGCCCCTTCAGCATCACCCAGGCGTTGAAGGGGGACATGGCCGGGCCGGTCTGGCGCAGGAGCGTGTGGTAGTTCTGGTCGATCAGCGCCTTCGACCCGAGGATGAGCCCGCCCAGACATCGACCCTGCCCGTCGATGTGCTTCGTCGCGGAGTAGACGACGCAGTCGGCGCCCAGCGCGAGCGGGCGCTGCCACAGCGGCGTGGCGAAGACGTTGTCGACGACGAGCCTCGCCCCGCACTCCCGGGCGATGGCGGCGACGGCGGCGATGTCGATGATCTCCAGGGTCGGGTTGGCCGGGCTCTCCAGGAAGAAGACCTTCGTCTCCGGCCTCACCGCGGCGCGCCAGGCGGCGAGATCGGTGCCGTCGACCAGCGTCGAGGCGACGCCGTAGCGCGGCAGGTGCTCCTCCACGACGTAGCGGCAGGACCCGAAGAGGGCGCGCGCGGCGACGACGTGGTCGCCAGCGCGCACGAGACCCATCAGCGCCGTCGTGACGGCGGCCATCCCCGTGGCGGTGGCGCGGCAGGCCTCGGCGCCCTCGAAGGCGGCCATGCGGGCCTCGAGCATCGCGACGGTGGGGTTGGAGAAGCGGGCGTAGATGAAGCCGGGGTCCTCGCCGGCGAATCGGGACTCGCACTGCCCGGCGCTGTCGTAGACGTGCCCCTGGGTGAGGAAGAGCGCCTCGGACGTCTCGCCGAACTGCGAGCGGAGGGTGCCCGCGTGAACGAGTTCGGTCTCGGGGTGGCGGGTGCGGACGGTGGCCATGCCTTATTACCTCTTCGGCGTGTTGTTCTCCGTACCGCAATCGGATCTGTTCGTAAATGCGAACGTTTCGTTTCTTTCGTCAAACGCGCTGGCCCGGACCTCGTCATCGGGATGCATATCGCGTCGCGACGACGCTATATGGACTGGATGACAGAAGGACCGGCCATGACCGACACCGCCGCCGCCAATCCGCTCCTCGACTCGTGGGCGACCCCCTTCAAGCTGCCGCCGTTCGACCGGATCAAGCCGGCGCATTTCCGGCCGGCCTTCGAGAAGGCCTTCGCCGACCACAAGGCGGAGATCGAGCGGATCGCCGGTAATCCCGCACCGCCGACCTTCGCCAACACCATCGACGCGCTGGAGCTCAGCGGCGAACTGCTGTCGCGCGTCGGCGGCGTGTTCTGGAACCTGGCGGGTTCCCACACCAATCCTGATCTTCAGGCCATCGAGCGGGAGATCGCTCCGGTCGCGGCGAAGCACTACAGCGACATCGGCATGAATGCCGGGCTGTTCGCGCGGATCGACGCCCTTCACGCGCAGGCGGGAACGCTCGACCTGACCGACGAGCAGCGGCGGGTGCTGGACCTGACGCACCGGCGGTTCGTGCGGTCCGGGGCGAAGCTGGCGACCCAGCACAAGGCGCGGCTCTCGCAGATCGTCGAGCGGCTGGCCACGCTCGGCACGCAGTTCAGCCAGAACGTGCTGGCCGACGAGGCCGGCTACCAGCTGGTGCTGGAGAGGGAGGAGGACCGCGCCGGCCTGCCGGACTGGCTGCTCTCGGCCGCCGCGCGCGTCGCGAGCGAGCGCGGGCTCCCCGGCAAGCACGTCATCACCCTGTCGCGGTCGATCATCGAGCCGTTCCTGCAGTTCTCGACGCGGGGCGACCTGCGCGAGGCGGCGTTCAAGGCGTGGATCAGCCGCGGCGAGACCGGCGGGCCGACCGACAACCGCGCCATCGTGGCCGAGACGCTGGCGCTGCGGGTGGAGCGGGCGAAGCTGCTCGGCTACCCCACCTTCGCGGCCTACAAGCTCGACGGCTCGATGGCGAGCACGCCGCAGGCGGTGAACGGGCTCCTCGAGCAGGTCTGGCCGCTGGCGCGCGCGCGAGCCGAGGAGGAGCGGCGCGAACTCGAGGCCATGGCCGGCGGGCCGGTCGACGCCTCGTCCTGGCGCTTCTGGTCGGACAAGGTGCGCAAGGCGCGCTACGACCTCGACGAGGCGGAGGTGAAGCCGTACCTGCAGCTCGACACCATGATCGAGGCGGCGTTCGACACCGCGACGAAGCTGTTCGGCGTCACCTTCGAGGAGCGTCGCGACCTCGCCCTCTACCACCCTGACGTGCGGGCCTGGGAGGTCAAGGACGAGCGGGGCCAACACGTCGCGCTGTTCCTCGGCGACTACTTCGCGCGGCCCTCGAAGCGCAGCGGGGCGTGGATGAGCGCCTTCCGGGGACAGCGCAAGCTCGGCGGCGACGTCCGTCCCATTATCGTCAACGTCCTGAACTTCGCGCAGGCGGCAGCGGGTGCCCCGACGCTGCTGAGCTTCGACGACGCCCGCACGATCTTCCACGAGTTCGGGCATGCCCTGCACGGCATGCTGTCGCAGGTGACCTATCCGTCCGTGGCGGGAACCTCGGTACCGCGCGACTTCGTCGAGTTCCCGTCACAGGTCTACGAGCACTGGCTGATGCGGCCCGAGGTCCTCTCGCGCTTCGCGATCCACGCCGAGACCGGGGAGGACATGCCGGCGTCGCTGCTGGAGCGAGTGCATCGGGCCCGCACCTTCGGACAGGGCGCCGCCACGGTGGAATACACCGCGTCCGCCATCGTCGACATGGAGTTCCACGCGCTGGAGGATCCGGCGACCGTTGATCCGATGGCCATGGAACGGTCGATCCTCGACCGGCTCGGCATGCCGGAGGGTCTCGTGATGCGGCACCGCACGCCGCACTTCGCGCACGTGTTCTCCGGAGACGGGTATTCCGCCGGGTACTACTCCTACATGTGGTCGGAGGTGCTCGACGCGGACGGATTCGCCGCTTTCGAGGACAGCGGGAACGTGTTCGACCCCGTGCTCGCCGCGCGGCTGAAGGACCACGTCTACGCGGCCGGCAACCGGCGCGACCCGGCCGAGGCCTACCGGGCGTTCCGCGGCCGCGACCCCGACGTGCAGGCGCTGCTGCGCAAGCGCGGCTTCCTCAGCGAGGTGGCGGAAGCGGGCGGCGAGGAGCGCTGATCAGAGCCCGATGAGGCGGTGCACGGCATCGGCGTCGCGGGCGAGGTCCGACGACGACCCGGTCCAGACCGTGCGTCCGCGCTCGATCACCACGTGCCGGTCGGCGATGCGCTTGAGCACGCCGAGGTTCTTGTCGACGAGCAGGATCGACTGCCCGGCCGCCTTCAGGTCCTCGATGCAGCGCCAGATCTCGGCGCGGATCACCGGTGCGAGGCCTTCCGTGGCCTCGTCGAGGATGAGGAGGCGCGGGTTCGTCATCAGCGCGCGGCCCACCGCCAGCATCTGCTGCTCGCCGCCGGACAGCGTGCGGGCGGACTGCCCCTGACGCTCGCCGAGCCGTGGAAACAGCGCGAAGATCCGCTCCAGCGTCCACGGGCTGGGCGACCCGAGGCGGTTGGCGGCGGTGGCGACAAGGTTCTCGCGCACCGTCAGCGTCGGGAACACCTGCCGCCCCTCCGGCACGAGCCCGATGCCGAGGCGGGCCACCGCGTCGGCCCGCCACCCGGCCACAGGCCGCCCCGCGAACGTGACCTCTCCCCCGCGCGGGCGGTTGAGACCCATGACGGCGCGGATCGTCGTGGTCTTGCCCATGCCGTTGCGGCCGAGCAGCGTCACGACCTCGCCCTCCGCGACGTCGAGCGACACGTCGAAGAGCACCTGGCTGGCGCCGTATCCGGCCTGGAGTCCGCGAACGCTCAGCATCAGGCGTCCCCGTCGCCGAGATAGGCCCGTTGGACCTCGGGATTGGCTTGGATTTCCGCGGCCGAACCGGTCGCGATGACGCGCCCGTAGACCAGCACCGAGATGCGGTCGGCGAGGGCGAACACGGTCTCCATGTCGTGCTCGACCAGCAGCATGGCGATGCCGCCCTTCAGCTCGGCGAGCAGATCAAGCATGCGGCGGCTCTCGACCGGGCCGAGCCCCGCCATCGGCTCGTCGAGCAGAAGCAGGCGCGGCGCACCGGCGAGGGCAACGGCCAGCTCCAGCTGCTTGCGCTCGCCGTGGGACAGCGACGACACCGTGACGCGGGAGCGGGCGCCAAGGCCGACGCGGTCCAGCAGCGCGGCCGCCGGCTCGGTCAGCGACGGGTCGCGGTCGGCGCGGGCGAAGAAGCGGAAGCTGTGGCCCTGCCGCGCCTGCACGGCGAGCGCGACGTTGGCGAGCGCCGTCTCGTCGTTGAGGAGTTGCACGATCTGGAAGGTGCGGCCCAGCCCATGCCGCACCCGCTCCGGCGTGCGCCAGGCCGTGATGTCGTCGCCGTCGAAGCGGATCGAGCCCGCGTCGGGCCGCAGCTCACCCATCAGCTGGCCGATGAAGGTGGTCTTGCCGGCCCCGTTCGGGCCGATCACCGCGTGCAATTCCCCCTCGCCGATGGTCAGCGAGATGCCGTCGCTGGCGGTGAGGCCGCCGAAGCGCTTGGTGAGGCCCTCGACACGCAGGAGCGGATCAGCCACGCCCGCCTCCCCACCGCGCGAGCAGGCCGCCGAGCCCGCCGCGCATGAACAGCACGATGAGCACGAGCACCGGCCCGAGGACGACCTGCCAGTGCTCGGTCCACGAGGCGAGCGCCGTCTCCAGCCCGATCAGCACCACGGCGCCGAGGGCGGGGCCGAACAGGGTGCCGACGCCGCCGAGGATCACCATGATCATGAGTTCGCCGGACTGCGTCCAATGCAGCATGTCGGGGCTGGCGAAGCGGCCGAAATTGGCGAGCAGCGCTCCGGCGAGGCCCGTTCCCATGCCGGACAGGACGAAGGCCGTGAGCTGGTAGCGGTAGACGCCGATGCCCATGGCGGCCATGCGCCGCTCGCTCTGGCGGATGCCGCGCAGGACGGCGCCGAAGCGCGAGCGCACGATGCGCGCCAGGAGCGCGTACCAGAGGACGGCGACGACGAGGCAGACGAAATAGAACGTCGTGTCGTCGCGCATGTTCAGGCCGCCCGGCAGCGCATTGCGACGGCGGATGATGAGGCCGTCGTCGCCGCCATAGGCCTTCAGCGAGACGAACAGGAAGAACACCATCTGGGCGAAGGCCAGGGTGATCATGATGAACTGGATGCCGCCCGTGCGCAGGCTCAGCGCGCCGATGACGGCGGCGGCGAGGCCGGCCATGACCATGGCGACCGGCAGCGTCACCAGCATCTGCTCGGTCCCCGGGATGAAGCCGAACAGCGGCTCGCGCAGGTGGGCGAAGAGGATGCCGACGGTGTAGGCGCCGACGCCGAGGAAGGCCGCGTGGCCGAAGCTCACCATGCCGCCGTAGCCCAGCGCCAGGTTGAGGCTGCCGGCGGCGATGGCGAAGATCACCATGCGGGTGGCGAGCGTCACCAGCGACGGGTCGCCCAGCACCGTGGCGGCGAACGGCAGCGCGACGAGCGCGGCCAGCACCGCCAGCATCGCCACGGCGCGGCGTCCGTCGCCGGCGGAGGAACCCGCGTCAGCCATGGGCGGGGAACAGGCCGCGGGGGCGCACGAGCAGCACCGCCGCCATCAGGATGTAGACGCCCATCGAGGACAGGCCGGCGCCCAGCGCGTCCGCCTCCGGACCCGTGGTGAGCGTGCGCAGGATCCCCGGCAGGAACGCGCGCAGCAGCGTGTCGACGAGGCCGACGAGCAGCGCGCCGAGGAAGGCGCCGCGCACCGAGCCGACGCCGCCGATGACGACCACGACGAAGGTGAGGATGAGGATGCGCTCGCCCATGCCGACCTGCACGGCGCTGAGCGGGCCGGTCATCAGCCCGGCGAGGCCGGCGAGCAGCGCGCCGAGGCCGAAGACGAGCGTGTAGACGAGGCGGATGTCGATGCCGAGCGCCTGCACCATCTCCCGGTTGGTGGCGCCCGCCCGCACGATCATGCCGAGCCGGGTCCGGTTGATCAGAACGTAGAGCCCCGCCGCGACCGCGAGCCCGACGCCGATGATGACGAGACGGTAGACG
Source organism: Alsobacter sp. R-9 (assembly GCF_054612375.1). Lineage (NCBI taxonomy): Bacteria > Pseudomonadati > Pseudomonadota > Alphaproteobacteria > Hyphomicrobiales > Alsobacteraceae > Alsobacter > Alsobacter sp. R-9. The sequence goes on from NZ_JBTSWJ010000005.1 coordinate 278,954, forward strand.
GGGTAGGTGAGGCCCGGCAGCAGCGTCACGGCCCCGTCGAGCATCGGCGGCACGGTGACGAAGAGCGGCTGGCGCCCGACGAACACCACCGTCAGCTCGTTGAGGAAGAGGATCAGGCCGAAGGTGGCCAGCACCTGGTCGAGGTGGTCGCGGTCGTAGAGCCGCCGGATGACGAGGAACTCGACCAGCATGCCGACCGCGCCGGCGGCCGCGAGGCCCGCCATCGCGGCGGCGACGACGCTGCCCGTGCGGGCGGCGACGAGCGCCGCCGCATAGGCGCCGACCATGTAGAAGGAGCCATGGGCAAGGTTGATGATGCCCATGATCCCGAAGATGAGGGTGAGGCCGGCGGCCAGCAGGAACAGCGTGACGCCGAACTGCAGGCCGTTCAGCACCTGCTCGATGATCAGCGTCATCGCCGTCCGCTCCCTGGCGCCGGCCTTCTGTCAGGTCCTCAGAGCTTGCACTGGGCGGCGTAGAAGTCGCCGTGGTTGGTCATCACCTTGCCCTTGGTGACGATCGCGGGCTTGCCGTCGGCGCCCTTCTCGACCTTCAGCGCGTACCAGTCCTGCACGGGGTGCTGGTTCGGGCCGAACTTGAAGTTGCCGCGGATGGACTTGAAGTCCGCCTTGAGCATCGCCGTGCGGAAGGCTTCGGTATTGTCGACGTTGCCGTTGGTCGCCTTGAGGGCGGCGCCGATGGCGAGCGCCGTGTCCCAGCCCTGCTGGGCGTAGTAGGTCGGGACGCGGTTGAACTTCTTCTGGAACGCCTCGACGAAGGCCTTGCTCTCCGGGATGTCGAGGTCGGTGTTCCACTGCGCCGTCAGGTTGACGCCGAGCGCCGCGTCGCCCACGGCCGCGAGCGTCGTCGAGTCCATCGACGGGGAGGCGACCACCATCGGGATGGTGATGCCCGACTGCGCGTACTGCCGCATGAAGGCGATGCCGAGGCCACCCGGGTGGAACTGGAACACCACGTCGGGGTTGGCGGCGCGGATCTGCGCGAGCTCCGCGGCGAAGTCCGTCTGGTCGAGCTTGGTGTAGATCTCGCCGGCGATCTGGCCCTTGAAGTAGCGCTTGAAGCCGTCGAGCGCGTCCTTACCGGCCTGGTAGTTCGGGGCGAGGATGAACGCCTTCTTGTAGCCGAGGTTGGTGGCGTTCTGGCCGGCGCTCTCGTGCAGGCTGTCGTTCTGCCAGGAGACGACGAAGTAGTTCCGGTGGCACTCCTTGCCGGCGAAGTTCGACGGGCCCGCATTGGGGCTGACGTAGATGCCGCCGCCGTCCAGCACGTCCGGCACCACGGCGCCGGCGACGTTCGAGAAGACGATGCCGGTGAGCAGCTTCACCTTGTCGCCCTTCATGAACTTGTCGGCGATCTGCTTGCCCTGGCCGGGCTTCAGCGCGTCGTCCTCGACGAGCAGCTGCACCGGAACGCCGCCCAGCTTGCCGCCACCCTGCTCGATGGCGAGCTGGAAGGCGTCACGGATGTCGGCGCCCAGGTACCCGCCGGGACCCGAGAGCGTCGTGATCATTCCGATCTTCACCGGCTGCTGGGCCAGGGCCGGCATGGCCGCGATAGCGGCGATGCCGAAGGCGGCCAGCGAACGGAAACCCATGCGCATGTCGTACCTCCCGTTGTGGGCCGCCGGGCTGCGTCTCGACCGCATTCACCCGTGCCCGATGGGCCGAAGCCCGATCCAGATATTTAACATCTAAAATAATTCGCGGCCATCAGGCAATGGGGTTCCTCGGCCTTTCGCGCAGCTTAGCCGAACCCCGGACGGGGCCAAGGGGGGCCGGCGGCGGGAAGGCACGGGACCGATGGAACCGGGAGCGGTGGCGCGCGTTGAATCGGTCGCCCCGGCCATTGCCGGGCGGGGCTGCCGCGGAGATCTCGACCGGATGACGGGCGACGCGGCCGCTCCGGTGCGGCCCGACAGTACTCCCACCCCCGACTACCGGGCGCTGTTCGCGAGCGCGCCGAACCCCTACGTGCTGCTCGATCCTGCCCTTCGCATCGTGGACATGAACGACGCCTACCTCGCGGCGACCATGAGCCGGCGGGAGGCCATCGTCGGCAAGGGGATCTTCGATGCCTTTCCCGACGGAGAGCCCGACGCTGGCGGCCGGGGCTCCGAGATCGTGCGACAGTCGCTGCTGAAGGTCGTCGAGGATGGTCGCCCCGACCATCTTCCGGTCGTCGCCTACTCCATCCGGACCGCGAGCGGCGCCTTCGAGCGGCGCATGTGGAGCGCGACGCACGTCCCGATCCTCGACGAGCGGGGCCGCACGGCCTTCGTGCTCCAGAACACCGTCGACATCACGGACGTCATCCGGCGCCAGGCGGACACGGCCGGGGATCACCAGACGGCAGGGGAAATCCTCGGCCGCGCCCGGGCGGTCCAGGCCGTCAACCGCTCCCTCTGGGCGGAAAGGGCCCAATTGCGTCGCCTCTTCGAGCAGGCCCCGGGGTTCATGGCCGTGCTGCGCGGCCCCGATCTCGTGTTCGAACTCGCCAATGCCGCCTTCATGCGGCTCGTGGGGCGCGACGACCTCGCGGGCCGGCCGGTGCGGCATGCGCTGCCGGAGGTCGAGGGGCAGGGGTTCATCGAGCTGCTGGCGGACGTATCGCGCACCGGCGAGCCCTTTGTCGGCCGGGGCATGCCGATCCTCCTGCAGCCCTCGGCGGAAGGCCCGCCCGAGGAGCGCTTCGTCGACTTCGTCTACCAGCCGGTGATGGGCCGCTCCGGCGCCGTCGACGGCATCTTCGTCCAGGGACACGACATCACCGAGCAGAAGAAGGCGGAGGCGGCGCTGCGCGAGCTCGCATCCACCCTCGAGGCGCGGATCGGCGAGCGCACGGCGGCGCTGGAGCATGCCCATGGCGCCCTGCGCGCGGTGAACGCCAACCTCGAGGCGATCGTCGCCGCCCGCGTCGCGGACCTGAAGGCCGCGAACGAGGAGATCCAGCGCTTCGCCTACATCGTCAGCCACGACCTGCGCTCGCCGCTGGTCAACGTGATGGGGTTCACCAGCGAACTGGAGGACGCCAGGTCCGTCGTCGCGCAGTGGCTCGAGACGATCGAGACCGCCGTTCCCCCTGCCGTCAGCGCGGCCGTCGGGGAGGACATCCCCGAGGCCATCGCCTTCATCCGCGCGTCGACGGGGCGCATGGACCGGTTGATCAACGCCATCCTGCGCCTGTCCCGCGAAGGGCGCCGGACGCTCGCTCCGGAGACGATCCGGCTGCGCGAGCTCGTGGCGTCGCTGGCCGAGAGCCTCGCACCCCGCGCTGACGCGACTGGGGCGAGCGTGACCGTCGGCGACCTTCCTGACGTGGTCAGCGACCGGCTGGCACTCGAGCAGGTGTTCGCCAACCTCCTCGACAACGCGCTCAAGTACCTCCGGCCCGACGTGCCGGGACGCATCCACGTGCGCGGCTGGGAGGACGGGCCCAACATCCGCGTCGCCGTGGTCGACAACGGCCGCGGCGTGGAGGCGCGGGATTTCGAACGCATCTTCGACCTGTTCCGCCGCGCCGGCGCGCAGGATGTCCCCGGGGAAGGGATCGGGCTCGCCCATGTCCGTGCGCTGGTGCGCCGGCTGGGCGGCGTCGTGTCCCTGTCGAGCGAACCGGGCGAGGGAACGACATTCATCGTGACGCTGCCGCGGGTCCTCGCCGCGCCGGACGTCGGGGAGGCCGCCTGACCATGCCACGCCAGCAACCGGTCACGATCATCATGGTCGAGGACGACGAGGGCCACGCGCGCCTGATCGAGAAGAACATCCGCCGGGCAGGCGTGTGCAACGACATCCTGCACTTTCCCGACGGGACCTCCGTGCTCCGGCACCTGTCGACGGACCTGGCGCGGGGAGGGCCGATGTTGATCCTGCTCGACCTCAACCTGCCCGACATGAGCGGGACCGACATCCTCGCCCGCCTGAAGAGCGACGAGACACTGCGCCGGGCCCCCGTGGTGGTGCTGACGACGACGGACGACCAGCGCGAGGTCCAGCGCTGCTACGACCTCGGCTGCAACGTCTACATCACCAAGCCCGTCGAGTACGAGACCTTCGCCCAGGCCATCCGGCAGCTGGGGCTCTTCCTGTCGGTGATGCAGGTGCCCGAGACCCCGTGACCGCCGTCGAACCCTTCCCCGCGCTGCGGATCCTCTACGTCGATGACGACCCGGCCCTGGGACGCCTGGTCGAGCGGCAGCTCGGTCGCCGCGGCTTCTCCGTCACCCATGCCGGGGACGGCGAGCAGGGTCTGCGCCTGCTCGACCAGACCGGCTTCGACGCCGTCGGGCTCGACCACTTCATGCCCGGCCGTACGGGCATCCAGCTGCTGGACGACATCCGCCTGCGGCCGGACGCCCCCCCCGTCATCATCGTCACCGGGGCGGACGAGGGCCGGATCGCCGTCGCGGCGCTGAAGGCGGGTGCAGCCGACTACGTCATCAAGGACGTGGACGGCGCCTTCGTGGACCTCTTCGAGACCGCCGTCGTCCAGGCCGTCCAGCAGCGGAGGCTGGAGCGCGACAAGGAGAGGGCGGAACGCGAGATGCGCGAGGCCCGCGAGCGCGCGGAGATCCTCCTGCGCGAGGTGAACCACCGCGTCGCCAACAGCCTGCAGCTCGTCGCCTCGCTGGTGACCATGCAGCAGAAGACCGCAGGGCTCGATCCGGCCGCGCGGGGAGCACTGGTGGAGGCGCACAACCGCATCCACGCCATCGCGCAGGTGCACCGGCGCCTCTACACCTCCGACGACGTGCGCTTCGTGGCGCTGGACGCCTACCTGCAGGGTCTCGTCGAGGAGCTCGAGGCGGCCATGAAGGCCAGCGGCCGGGCCCACGACATCCTGGTCTCGGCACAACCCGTGCGGGTGGCCACCGACAAGGCCGTGAGCCTCGGCGTCATCGTCACCGAGCTCGTCACCAACGCCTTCAAGTACGCCTACCCCGAGGGTGTCCGGGGCACGATCCGCATCCGGCTGGTGCGCGAGAACAGCCTCTGCCGGCTCGAGGTCGAGGACGACGGCGTCGGCTGGACGGGCGCCGGAAAACCCCAGGGCAGCGGGCTCGGGACGCGGATCGTCCGGGCCATGACGAGTTCGCTCGGGACCCGGGTCAGCTACCGCGACAGGGCGCAGGGCACCTGCGCCGTGCTGGAGTTCGAACCCTAGCCGGCGACCGTAGGCGGCTTGCCCGCGCGCGTCAGACGTCGAGGTTGGAGACGCTCAGCGCGTTGCTCTGGATGAAGTCGCGGCGGGGATCGACGACGTCGCCCATCAGCTTGGTGAAGATGTCGTCCGCGTCGGCGACCTCCTTCACCCGCACCTGCAGCAGGGAACGGACCGAGCGGTCGAGGGTCGTCTCCCACAGCTGCTCGGGATTCATCTCGCCGAGGCCCTTGTATCGCTGCAGGGTCAGGCCCTTGCGGCCGACGGCGGTCATCGCGTCGAACAGACTGACCGCCCCCGTGACGAGGCTCTCGTCGCCCTTGCGGACCAGCCGGGCCGGCGCCGCGAACACGTCGCGCAGGGAGCGGGCGTGCTCGTCGATCTTGCGGGCGTCGGCGGAGGCCAGAAGCGCCGCGTCGATCGTCGCGACCGAGCGGACGCCCCGCAGCGTGCGCTCGAAGACGAAGCCGTCGTTCTCGATCGAGCCCGACCAGCCCCGCTCGATCTCGTCGGCCACGAGGTCGAGGCGCCTGACGATATCGGCCACCGCGGCGGCGGCCGCCTCGGCGCTGGCGATCGGCCGGAGCGCCCCGGCGAGCGCCACCTGCTCGACGACGGAGCGGTCGTAGCGAGAATGGAGGCCGTTCAGCAGGTTGCGGACGATGCGGGCCTCCTCGACGAGGTGGCGCAGGTCCTGCCCGGCACGGTCCTCGCCATGGGAGAGGCGCAGGACCGCGCCGTCGACGCCCTGGTCGATCAGGTAGTCCTCCAGCGCCCGCTCGTCCTTCAGGTAGGACTGCGACTTGCCGCGCGTGACCTTGTAGAGCGGCGGCTGGGCGATGAAGAGGTGGCCGCGGTCGATCAGGTCCGGCATCTGCCGGAAGAAGAACGTCAGCAGGAGCGTGCGGATGTGGCTGCCGTCCACGTCCGCGTCCGTCATGATGATGATCTTGTGGTAGCGCAGCTTGTCGGCGTTGAACTCCTCCTTGCCGATGCCCGTGCCGAGCGCGGTGATCAGCGTTCCGATCTCCTGGCTGGACAGCATCTTGTCGAAGCGGGCGCGCTCGACGTTGAGGATCTTGCCGCGCAGCGGCAGCACCGCCTGGTATTCCCGGTTGCGACCCTGCTTGGCGGAGCCACCGGCGGAGTCACCCTCGACGATGAAGAGCTCGGCCTTGGCCGGGTCCCTCTCCTGGCAGTCGGCGAGCTTTCCGGGCAGGGACGCGATGTCGAGGGCGCCCTTGCGCCGGGTGAGCTCGCGCGCCTTGCGGGCCGCCTCGCGCGCCGCCGCCGCCTCGACGACCTTGCCGACGATGCTGCGGGCCTCGCTCGGGTTCTCCTCGAACCAGACGCGCAGCGCCTCGTTGAGGACGCTCTCGACGACGGGGCGCACCTCCGAGGACACGAGCTTGTCCTTGGTCTGCGACGAGAACTTGGGATCGGGCACCTTGACCGACAGCACGGCGGTGAGGCCCTCGCGGCAGTCCTCCGCGGTGGGGGCGACCTTCTCCTTCTTGGTGAGCCCCGAGGACTCGCCGTAGCCGGTCACCTGCCGCGTCAGCGCGGCGCGGAAGCCGGCGAGGTGCGTGCCGCCGTCGCGCTGGGGGATGTTGTTCGTGAAGCAGAGCACGTTCTCGTGGTAGCTGTCGTTCCACCACAGCGCGGCCTCGACGGTAATGCCGTCGCGTTCCGACCTGACCATCAGCGGCGCACCGATGATCGCCGTCTTGGCACGGTCGAGGTAGCGCACGAAGGCCTCGAGCCCGCCCTCGTAGATCATCTCCTCGCGGCGCACCTCGGCGTGCCGGCTGTCGGTCAGGATGATCCGCACGCCCGAGTTGAGGAACGCCAGTTCCCTCAGCCTGTGCTCCAGGGTGTCGTAGTCGAACTCGACCTGCGTGAAGGTCAGCGGAGACGGCAGGAAGGTCACCTCGGTGCCCCGCCGGCCGCTGGCCTCGCCGGTGACGGCCAGCGGCGCGTCGGCGTCACCGTGCGAGAAGGTCATGGCGTGCTCGAGTCCGTTGCGCCAGATGCGCAGGCGCAGCCACGACGACAGGGCGTTGACCACCGACACGCCGACGCCGTGGAGACCGCCGGAGACCTTATAGGAGTTCTGGTCGAACTTACCGCCCGCGTGCAGCTGGGTCATGATGACCTCGGCCGCGGAGACGCCCTCCTCGGGGTGGATGTCGGTCGGAATGCCGCGCCCGTTGTCCGTGACGGTGCAGGAGCCGTCGGCGTTCAGGGTCACCGTCACCTCGGTCGCGTGGCCGGCCAGCGCCTCGTCGATGGCGTTGTCCACGACCTCGTAGACCATGTGGTGCAGGCCCGAGCCGTCATCGGTGTCGCCGATATACATGCCGGGGCGCTTGCGGACGGCATCCAGGCCCTTGAGAACCTTGATGGATTCCGCGCCATAGGCGTCAGGGGCATCCTCGCGGCGGGCTGGCTCGGCCATCATCTCTCCAGAAGCGGTTCAGAGGCAGGGATCAAGCGGCGCGAAGCCGTTGATTCGCAGTGGAAATCATAAGGACAAACGGGGGCTTTTTCACGGCCGGAGAGGGCTTTTCCCCGCCCTCAGGCGCGCGTCGCGATCGCCGCTGCCGCGCCGGCCATGACCAGCCCGGACGTGCGGTTGATCGTGCGGATCGCCTGCGGGCTCGTGAACAGGCGCCGGGCCCTCGCAGCCAGCGCCACGTAGCCGCCGAAGACGACGGCGAGAACCCCGGCCGTGACGGCCACCAGCTCGGCATAACCAAGGCCGTCGAGGGCGGTCATGTCGATCAGGCTGGGCAGGAGCGCCAGGTAGAACACCATCACCTTGGGGTTGCCCATGGTGACGGACAGGCCGGCGAGAAAGAGCCGCAGCGGCTTTTCGGCCGGCACGCCGGCCTCCAGCACCTGCGTCTGGACGGGCGCGGACCACAACTTCCACGCGAGGAAGAGCAGGTAGGCGGCGCCGACGTACTTGATCACGAGGAACACGCCGTGGAAGGCGGAGGCGAGGGCCGCGAGGCCGGTGACCGCCACCGTCAGCCAGACGATGTCGCCCATGGCGACGCCGGCCGTGAAGGCGAGCGCCCCGCCGGTGCCCCGACCGAGCACACGCGCGACGATGGCCGCGATGCCGGGGCCCGGCGAGGCCGCGGCCACGAAGAGGGCAAGGGCGAAGACCGCAAGGCTCTCGAACGTCATGCGCCCCTTATAGGGGCGACCCGCCCCGGCGTCACCTCGAACGTCCGGGACCCGGCCGGAAGGGCCGCAAAGGCCGCCGGATCGGCGCCGGTCATCCACACCTGCACCCCGAGGTCGCTCAGGATGGCGAACAGCGCCCCGCGGCGGCGAGGGTCGAGGTGGGCTGCGACCTCGTCGAGCAGGACGATCGGCCCGGTTCCCGTCATCGCCGCCACGAGCCGGGCGTGCGCGAGCACGATCCCCACCAGCAGGGCCTTCTGCTCTCCCGTCGAGGCCTGCGCCGCGGCGACATTCTTGGGTCCGTGACGAACCGTGAGGTCGGAGGTCTGCGGCCCCGTCAGCGTCCGCCCGGCGGCCCGGTCCCGGGCGCGGCCGGCGCGCAGCCAGTCGCGGAACAGGTCCTCGACATCGATCGCCGAGCGCGTCGCGAGTTCGGCCTCGAGCGCACCGTCCAGCGCCACCGCTGCCCAGGGGAACGGCGAGGCGCCCTCGCGGCCGGCGGCGACGAGTGCCGACAGCCGCTCGACGGCCTCCCGCCGCGCGGCGGCCACCGCGACGCCGGTTTCCGCCACCTCGCGTTCCACCGCGTCCAGCCAGCGCGGGTCGGCGCGCTCGTCCTCCAGAAGCCGGTTGCGCGACCGCAGCGCGCGTTCCAGGGCATTGACGCGCGTTCCGTGCGTTGCATCGACGGCGAGGACCAGCCGGTCGAGGAACCGGCGACGATCGCCGGCGGGCCCGGTGAAGAGGCCATCGAGTGCGGGCGTGAGCCAGACGAGGCGCAGGTGGTCGGCGAAGGCGGCGGGCGACGAGGCGGGGGCGCCGTCGATGCGGCAGCGGCGGGCAAGCCCCTCCCCGTCGGCGCGTTCGGTGCCGGTGCCGAGGCGCCGGCCGGTCCCGGCGAGCCTGACGGATACGGAAAAGGTGCCGTCGCCCGGCACCCGCGCCATCTCGCCGAGCTCGGCGCGCCGCAGGCCGCGGCCCTGCGAGAACAGCGAGATGGCCTCGAGGATGTTGGTCTTCCCCGCTCCGTTCTCGCCGACCAGGGCCACCATGCGCCCGTCGACGTCGAGATCGAGCGCCGCGTAGGAGCGGAAATTCGCCAGAACGAGGCGGTCGATCGCCGGTGCGGCGCCGCCGTCGGCGGTGTGGGGCTCGGTCACGTCCGGCATGGGCCCTCGGTTCCGCCGCTCCGGCGCGCGGCGACGGGCGCCGAGGCGGGGATCAGACCCGCATCGGCATCAGCACGTAGAGCGCGCTCGCGCCCTCGCGATCCTGGATCAGCGTTGGCGAGCCCGGATCGGCGAGCCGGAACAGCGCCGTGTCGCCCTCCAGTTGCGCGGCGATGTCGAGCAGGTAGCGGGCATTGAAGCCGATGTCGATGGCGGGGGCGTCGTAGTCGACCTCCAGCTCCTCGACCGCCGAACCCGAGTCGGGGTTGGTCACCGAGAGCGTCAGGCGCCCGTCCGCCAACGCCATCTTTACGGCGCGGCCGCGTTCCGAGGAGATGGTCGACACGCGGTCCACGGCCGCGGCGAAGTCGCCCTTGTCGACCGTGAGGTGCTTGTCGTTCCCGCTGGGGATGACGCGCTGGTAGTCGGGGAACGTGCCGTCGATCAGCTTCGAGGTGAGGACCACGGCGCCCAGCGTCAGGCGGATCTTGGTGGGCGACAGCTCGACCGTCACCTCCTCGCCGGCATCGTCGACGAGCTTGATGATCTCGGCGACCGCCTTGCGCGGCACGATCACGCCCGGCATCCCGGCCGCCGACGGCGGCGCATCGGTCTCGACGCGGGCGAGGCGGTGGCCGTCGGTCGCGACGGCCCGCAGCACCGGCCGGCCGTTGCTGTCCATCGTGTGGAGGTAGATGCCGTTGAGGTAGTAGCGGGTCTCCTCGGTGGAGATCGCGAACTGCGTCTTCTCGATGAGGCGCTTGAGCTCCGTCGCCTTCAGCGTGAAGCGATGGCCCATGTCGCCGGCGGCGAGATCGGGGAAGTCGGATTCCGGCAGCGCCTGCAGGTTGAAGCGGGACCGGCCCGAGCGGATGAGGATCTGCGCGGTGTCCCCGGTCATCTCCAGCGACACCTGCGACCCGTCCGGCAGCTTGCGGACGATGTCGTAGAGCACGTGCGCGGGCACCGTGGTGGCGCCGGCGTGGGCGACGTCGGCCGCGATGCTCTCCGTCACCTCCAGGTCGAGGTCGGTGGCGCGCAGGCTGAGCTCACCCGCCTCCGCGCGGATGAGCACGTTGGACAGGATCGGGATGGTGTTGCGTCGCTCGACGACGCGATGGACGTGCCCCAGCGACTTGAGCAGGGCGCTACGTTCGATCGTGACCTTCATGTCCGTTCCCGAGAGCCTGGAGGCGGTCTCCCGCGCGGGTCGCCGCGCGGGACAGGCACATTGGCGTGCGCCCCGGCGGCGTGCAAGCTTCAACGGCGCGAAAGCGCGGCCGTTGCTGGGGTTTTCACAGGAACCGCGCCGGCAGGGCTATTCCTGCAGCATCCGCTTCAGGAGCTCGATGTCCTCGCGCAGCGTCGGGTCGGCTCCCACGGCGTTCTCGATCTTGCGGACGGCATGAAGAACCGTGGTGTGGTCGCGCCCCCCGAAGCGCCGGCCGATCTCCGGCAGGGACCGCAGCGTGAGCTGCTTCGACAGGTACATCGCGATCTGCCGCGGCTTGACCACGCCCGCCGACCGGCGCGACGAGAGGATATCGGCCCGGCTGACATTGTAATGGGTCGCCACCAGCTTCTGGATGTCCTCGATGCGCACCTTGCGGGGCTCGCGGGAGCGAACGAGGTCGCGGATCGCGGTCTCGGCAATTTCCACCGTCAGCGCCGCGCCCGTCAGCGTCGTGTGCGCGAGCAGGCGGTTGACGGCGCCGTCGAGGTCGCGGCCGTTCGTCGTGATGGCCCGGGCGACGTAGGTCAGCACCTGCGCGTTCACGTCGAAGCCCGGCTGGTGGACGCGGGCCGCGGCGATCCGCGCCTCGAGGATCTTCACCCTCAGGGCCTCGTCGAGCGCCCCCATCTCGACCACGAGGCCGCCCGCGAGGCGCGAGCGCACCCGCTCGTCGAGGCTCTCCAGGTCGCCCGGTGGGCGGTCGGCGGCGATGACGACCTGCCGCCCGGCGTCGATGAGGGCGTTGATGGTGTGACAGAACTCCTGCTGGATCGACTTGCCCTGCAGGAACTGGACGTCGTCGATGACGAGGAGGTCGATGCCTCGCAGGCGCTCCTTGAAGGCGAGCGCCGTCTGCGCCTTCAGCGCGGCGACGAAGCCGTACATGAAGCGGTCAGCGGTCAGGTAGATCACCCGACGGTTGGCGGCGAGGACCTCGTGGGCCACGGCCTGCAGGAGGTGCGTCTTTCCCAGGCCCACCGCGGAATGGATGTAGAGCGGGTTGTAGAGCGGCGCGGCGCCCGCCTCGATGCGGGCCACGCGTTCGGCTGCGGCATGCGCCAGCGCGTTGGATTTCCCGACGAGGAAGCTCGAGAACGTCAGGCGCCGGTCGAGCGGGGAACCCTGGATCCCGTCGAGCTCGGTCGCGGGCGTCCTGTCGGCGACCGGCACGGCCATGACCGCGGCGGGCCGCTCGGCCACCGGATGGCGCCCGTTCACCGCGCCGGCGCCCTGGGCGACGGCCGGAGGCTCGGCCGCGGTGCGGGCGTGGGCCCGCGTCATGGCCCCGCGGAAGCCGAGCGTGATGTCGCGCACGCCCTCGATCTCCGCCGAGGCGAGCGAGCGCACCTTGTCGAGGTAGTGCGACTGGATCCAGCTCTTGAGGAAGCGCGTCGGCACCGTGAGGTGCGCCACGCCGTCGCTGACACCGACCAGCTCGAGCCGGCCGAACCAGCTGGAGAAGACGTCATCGCCGAGTTCGGCCCGAAGACGCCTGAGGACCCGCTCGAACGCCTGGTCCCGATCCGCACGCTGCTGCTCGAGGCTGCCGATATCCGTCATCGCCAGCTCCGCCGCCACCTGTTCTGATTGAAGCATCGACATGACCTCGCGCGCGCCGTCTGTCACCGGTGCGCACCGCTGTTCCAAAGAAATCGGTTTCGGTTTCTGAGGCGGCCTCGGCCGCCGGGGCGCCCGTTCAGAGGGCCTTCAACACGACCGGCCGGGAGGCGCCGATTGATCAACCCGAAGGGGGCGCGAGCTCATGACGTCCACCAGCTCCCGATCCTTCCGACAATGATCCGTCTTGCGCCGCACGGTCCGCCCCTCCTGAATTCCGCCGGCACGCCGCCGCGTTGGCCTCAACGCGCGCCGGACAATCCGCCCCTGTTCAACAGCCAATACGCATTTGACAAACGCAAATGTCACTCGACGTTTACGCAACAAACCGTCGTCCCCGGAATCCGGGAGCGATTACTTCGGTCGTTTTTGTTGAAACCTTGGGGCCGGGCCCCGAGGTGAGGTCAACTTACACAGCGGGGTGGGGGGGTGCAACACGACTCAACCCCCCCGGCAGGCCGCCGGGACCCCACGGCCGTGTCCAAGCTGGCGGGCGCCGCGCCAACCTTTTGACACCGTTCAGAATTCCTTAAGCTTCAGCCAACCGGGGCGCCGCGACCTTTTTTTTGCCGCCTCAGCCGCCCGTCCCGCCGAAGGGGCCGGATTCAAAGTCCCCCTCTCCGCTTGTCCCGTAAGCTCTTGGGATTTAGGCATTTTTCTTGTCCGCTGGAGGCACGTAACCCCCGGCCGTCCGCGTCAATTTCGACACTTCGATGTCAATGGGTAAATGGACGGGGAACGACCGCCAAAGGATACATCGCAGGCGTCTGATGCAAGATTGCAACGCCGCGAAGAGGGGCGCGCGGGCACAAAAAAAGCCCGGCCAGAAGCCGGGCTCGAAGACGTCAAGTCGCCGCTAGACAATCGAAGTCTAGCGCGAGCTTTCAACCGTTGATGGAGCTGATCGCGTGGGCCAGGCGCGAGACCTTCCGCGACGCGGTGTTGCGGTGGACGATGCCCTTCTGCGCGGCCCGCATCAGGATCGGCTCCGCTGCCTTGAAGGCCTCGGCGGCCGCCGTCTTGTCGCCCGCGCGGATCGCCTCCTCGACCTTCTTCACGAAGGTGCGCATGCGCGAACGGCGGTTGCGGTTGATGGCGGTGCGGCGCGCGATCTTGCGGGTCGCCTTCTTCGCCGAAGTCGTGTTGGCCATCGGTCGTCCTCAGTCGCGCCCGCGTGCCGTCCCGGAGGACCATGACCGGCGCGGAAATGGTGAAAGGGTCACGGCCCGGGCGAGGCCCGGCCGCTGTGAGTGCGCGCTTATAGCGACGCTGCCCCCGTGCGTCAACGGGTCAGCCGCCGGCAAGCAGGCCCGCCACGGCCCGGCGCCACGGATTGGCCGGGTCGAGCAGCAGGCGCGCGGCCGTGGCGCAGCAGACCAGGATCAGGAGCGGACGGATCAGCGCGGCGCCCTTCCGCATGGCGAGGCGCGATCCGAGCTGGGCGCCGACCATCGCCGACACGCCCATCGCGAGCCCCACCGGCCAGACGGCCAGCCCCACCGCGATGTAGAAGAGCAGGGAGGCCACGTTGCTGGCGGCATTCAGCAGCTTGGTGTGCGCGGTGGCCCGCACGAGGCCGAGGCCGAGGAGGGTGACGAAGCCCACCATATAGAAGGAGCCGGCCCCGGGACCGAAGATCCCGTCGTAGAAGCCCACCACGGGGGCGACCGTCAGGGCGAAGAGCCATGGCGGCATCCGGCGCCGCACATCGGCCTCGCCCATGCGCGGGCCCAGCCAGAAGTAGAGCGCCACGCTGACCAGCAGCACCGGGACCGCGGCGGCGAGCAGCGTCGGCGACAGCAGCCGGACGGCACCGGCACCGGCGACGGAGCCGACGGCGGCGGCGGCGGCCATGGGCAGCGCGTCGCGCCAGTCGATCCGTCCCGCCCGGGCGAAGGCCACGGTGGCCGAGAGGGTGCCGAAGGATCCCTGCAGCTTGTTGGTCGCCACCGCGGCGACGGGATCGAAGCCCGCCAGCAGCAGCGCCGGTACCGTCAGCAGGCCTCCGCCGCCCGCAATGGCGTCGAAGAACCCTGCACACAGCGCCACGGCGGCCAGCGCCGCGACGGTCTCCAGCCCGATCTCCACCCCCGATATCCGGCGACGGTCAGCGGTTGCCGAACGCGGGCTTCCGCTTCTCGGCGAAGGCGGCCATGCCTTCCTTCTGGTCGGCGGTGGCGAACATCGCGTGGAACACCCGCCGCTCGAAGCGGATGCCCTCGGCGAGCGTCGTCTCGTAGGCGCGGTTGACGCTTTCCTTCGTCATCATGGCGATGGGCAGCGACATGCCGGCGATCGCCGCGGCCGTCCGCAGCGCATCGTCGACGAGATCGGCAGCGGGGACGACCCGCGAGACGAGGCCGGACCGCTCGGCCTCGGCCGCGTCCATCATGCGTCCGGTCAGGCACATCTCCATCGCCTTCGCCTTGCCGACGAAGCGGGTCAGGCGCTGCGTGCCGCCGGCGCCCGGCATCACGCCGAGCTTGATCTCGGGCTGGCCGAACTTCGCCGTGTCGGCGGCGATGATGAAGTCGCACATCATCGCCAGCTCGCAGCCGCCGCCGAGCGCGAAGCCGGCCACCGCCGCGACGATCGGCTTGCGCCGCGCCGCCACCCGGTCCCACGCGGTGATGAAGTCGTCGAGGTAGGTCGCCGGATAGGTCTTGTCCTGCATCTCCTTGATGTCGGCGCCGGCGGCGAAGGCCTTTTCGGAGCCGGTGATCACGATGCAGCCGATGCCGGGGTCCTTCTCGAAGCCGTCGAGGGCCTCGTTCAGTTCGGCGACGAGGGCGGAGTTGAGCGCATTGAGCGCCTGCGGCCGGTTGAGGCGGACAAGGCCGACCTTGCCGTGCGTCTCGACCAGAATGTTCTCGTAGGCCATCGCGGTTCCTCCCGTTCGAAGGCAAGGGCTAGCCGAGTGCCGGCGCCGCCGCAAGGAGGCGACGGGTGCCGACGGCGCAGGGCGGGTCAGCGCTGGCACACCCCGCAATAGAAGGTCGAGCGACCGGACTGGACGGTCCGGCGCACGACCCCGCCGCAACCGGGGGTGGGGCAGGGCTGCCCCTCCCGGTCGTAGACGCGGAAGGCGTGCTGGAAGTAGCCGAGCGAGCCGTCCGTGTGGGCATAGTCGCGCAGGGTGGAGCCGCCCGCCGCCACCGCCTCCTCGAGCACCGCGCGGATCGCTGCCGCGAGCCGCGTCGCCCCGGCGGTGGGGCTGCCGTCCCTGCGCGTTAGCGTGCCGGCTGCGCGGCGCGGCGAGAGGCCGGCGCGGTGGAGCGCCTCCGACACGTAGATGTTGCCGAGCCCCGCGATCAGGCGCTGGTCCAGCAGCGCGGCCTTCAGCGGTGCCGCCTTCCCCGCGAAGAGACGCGCCAGGAGTTCTCCGTCGAGTGCGTTGCCAAGAGGCTCGACGCCGATGCCCCTGAAGAGGGGGTGTTCCTCGAGGGCGGAGCGCCGCACGAGCGTCATGAAGCCGAAGCGGCGCGCGTCGTTGTAGGTCACGCGGGCGCCGTTCGAGAGGTGGAACACGACGTGGTCGTGGGCCGCGAGCCCTCCGGCCTCGTGGTGGAACTCGCCCGGCCGGACGTCGCCCTCCGGCAGCGCCACGGTGAACCGGCCGGTCATCCCGAGGTGCATGACCAGCACTTCCCCGTCGTCGAGATCGGCGAGGAGATACTTGGCGCGGCGGCCGAGGGCCATGATCGTCCGGCCCTGCAGGCGGGCGGCGAAGCCGTCCGGAAAGGGGAACCTCAGGTCGGCGCGGCGCTGCTCGACCCGCTCGAGCCGCGCGTCGACCATGGCCGGCGCCAGGCCGCGCCTCACCGTCTCCACCTCGGGCAGTTCGGGCATGCGCCCCTCCTCCGGGCCCGCCGGGGGCCGCACGAAAGTCCGCCGCGACGCATAGCGCGGTCGAACGCGAGGCGCTATGGTCCGCGCCCGAAACGGACGGACGGAGCCACGATGCGCAGCGCGGGCAAGGACATGCGGGACGAAGCCGCGGAGGGCGGCGCGCAGACGCATTTCGGCTACACGACCGTTCCGCTGGACAAGAAGCAGGATCTCGTCGACGACGTGTTCCACAAGGTGGCGCGGCGCTACGACCTGATGAACGACCTCATGTCCGCCGGCCTCCACCGGGCCTGGAAGGACGCGCTGGTGTCGTCGCTGCGCCCGCCGCGCGACCGCGCCTTCGCCCATCTCGACGTGGCCGGCGGCACCGGCGACATCGCCTTCCGCGTGCTCGACGCCGCGGGCCCCAGGACGCACGTCACCGTGCTCGACATCAACCCCGACATGCTGGCCGTCGGCCGCGAACGCACGCCCGCGCGGTTCGAGGAGCAGATCGAGTTCGTCGAAGGCAACGCGGAGAGCCTGCCGTTCCCCGACCGCCGGTTCGATGCCTACACCATCGCCTTCGGCATCCGGAACGTGCCGCGGATCGAACTCGCGCTCTCGGAGGCGTACCGGGTGCTCAAGCGCGGCGGGCGTTTCCTGTGCCTCGAGTTCTCGCAGGTCGACGTGCCGCTGCTCGAGACGATCTACGACGCCTATTCCTTCGCGGTCGTGCCGGCGATGGGCAAGGTGGTGACCGGCGACGGCCAGCCCTACCGCTATCTCGTCGAGTCGATCCGCAAGTTCCCCCGGCCCGAGCGGTTCGCCCGCATGATCCGCGACGCCGGCTTCGGCCGCGTGACGCACCGGGCCATGTCGGGCGGCATCGTACGCCTGCACTCCGGCTGGAAACTGTGAGCGGTCCCACGTGCTGAGCGGCATCGTCCATGCCTTCCGCCTCGCGCGGGTCGGCTTCGTGCTGGCGCGCGAAGGCGCCTTCGGGCTCGTCGACCCGGCCGAGTTCCCGCCCATCGTACGCTTCGGCCTGTGGCTGGCGCGGCGGATCGAGCGGCGCGATGCGGGCGACGGCGCGCAGCGGCTCGCCAAGGCCCTGACGCGGCTCGGGCCGTCCTACGTCAAGTTCGGCCAGTTCCTCGCCACCCGCCCCGACGTCGTCGGCACGCGGGTCGCGCGCGACCTCGAGGCGCTGCAGGACCGCATGCCGGCCTTTCCGCAGGCGGAGGCGGTGGCGACGATCGAGGCGGCCCTCGGGCAGCCGATCGACGAGGTCTTCGTCCATCTCAGCGATCCCGTCGCGGCCGCCTCGATCGCGCAGGTCCACCGCGGCACCGTCCAGGGCCCGGACGGCCAGCAGACCCTCGCGGTCAAGGTGCTGCGGCCGGGCGTGCGCAGCCGGTTCCGCCGCGACCTCGCGGCGATGGCCTTCGCGGCGCGCATGATGGAGCGCATCGCGCCGGAGACGCGCCGCCTGCGGCCGGTCGGCGTCGTCGACACGCTGGCGCGCTCGGTGGCCATGGAGATGGACCTGCGGCTGGAGGCGGCCGCCCTCTCGGAGATGGCTCAGAACACCAGGGACGACCCGGACTTCCGGGTGCCGGAGGTCGACTGGGACCGCACTGCCCGCGACGTCCTGACCATGGAATGGGTGGAGGGCCTGCCGCTCAACGCCATCGGCGAGATCGAGAAGGCCGGGCACGACCGCGTGGCGCTGGGGCGGATCGTGATCCAGTCCTTCCTGCGGCATGCGCTGCGGGACGGCTTCTTCCATGCCGACATGCACCCCGGGAACCTCTTCGTCGACCCGCAGGGGCGGCTGTGCGCGGTCGACTTCGGAATCATGGGCCGGCTCGGGCCGCGGGAACGGCGCTTCCTGGCCGAGATCCTGCTCGGCTTCATCACGCGCGACTACCACAAGGTCGCCGAGGTGCACTTCGAGGCGGGATACGTGCCGGCGCACCACTCGGTCGAGGACTTCGCGCAGGCGATCCGGGCCATCGGCGAGCCGATCCACCGCCGCACCGCCGACCAGATCTCGATGGCCAAGCTGCTGACGCTGCTGTTCGAGATCACCGCCCTCTTCGACATGCGCACGCGCACCGAGCTGGTGATGCTGCAGAAGACGATGGTCGTGGTGGAAGGCGTGGCCCGCAACCTCGACCCGCGCCTCAACATGTGGACCACGGCCGAGCCGGTGGTACGCGAGTGGATCGAGCGCAACCTCGGGCCGGTCGGGCGCATCGAGGAGGCGGGCCGCGGCGCGCTGTCCATGGCCGCGATGGTCGGCAGCCTGCCGCGCATGGCGGCGCGGCTGGAGCGGCTCGCGACCTCCCTGGAGGAGGGCGCCGAGCGCGGCTTCCCGCTGGCGCCGGACAGCGTCGAGGCCATCGGCCGCGCCGAGGCACGGCGTGCGCGGTGGGGCAACGCCGCGCTGTGGGCGATCGCGGCAGCGCTGCTGGCGCTGGCGGTCCGGCTGGGCTCGTGACAACCTGCGCGGCGAACGGACAGGTCGGCCCGCCATGAGCACTTCACGCGTCCTCCTCGTCATCGGCGGGGGCATTGCCGCCTACAAGGCGCTCGAACTCATCCGCGCGCTGCGCAAGCGCGGCTATGCGGTCCGCTGCGTCCTCACCTCGGCGGCGCAGCAGTTCGTCACGCCGCTCTCCGCCGGCGGCCTGAGCGGCGACACCGTGTACAGCGACCTCTTCTCGCTGACCGACGAGGCGGCGATGGGGCACATCGAGCTGTCTCGGGACGCCGACCTGCTCGTCGTCGCGCCGGCGACGGCCGACCTGCTCGCGAAGATGGCGCATGGCCTCGCCAACGACCTCGCCTCGACGGTGCTGCTCGCCACCGACAAGCCGGTGCTCGTCGCCCCGGCCATGAACGTCCGCATGTGGCTGCACGCCGCCACGCAGCGCAACGTCGCGACCCTGCGCGCCGACGGCATCGCCTTCGTCGGGCCGGACGACGGAGACATGGCGTGCGGCGAGTATGGCCCCGGCCGCATGGCGGAGCCGGAGGCCATCGCCGCCGCGGTGGACGGCCTTCTGCGGCCGGTGGGCCCCGGCCCCCTCGACGGGCGCCATGTGCTGGTGACCTCCGGTCCCACGCACGAGCCGATCGACCCGGTGCGCTACATCGCCAACCGCTCGTCCGGAAAGCAGGGCCATGCCATCGCCCGCGCCTGCGCGGCGCTCGGCGCGCGCGTGACGCTGGTGTCGGGTCCGGTCACGATCCCCGATCCGCAGGGGGTGTCTGTGGTGCACGTGGAGACCGCGCGCCAGATGCTGCAGGCGGTCGAGGCCGCGCTGCCGGCCGATGCCGCCGTCTTCTGCGCCGCGGTGGCGGACTGGCGCGTCGCGGCGGAGGGCGGCGAGAAGCTGAAGAAGGACGGCAAGGGCCCGCCTCCGCTGGCCCTCGTCGAGAACCCCGACATCCTTGCCACCATCGCGCGGCGCGCGGAGGGGCGGCCCCGGCTGGTCGTCGGCTTCGCGGCGGAGACCGAGAAGGTCGTCCCGCACGCGCAGGAGAAGCTGAAGCGCAAGGGCTGCGACTGGATCGTCGCCAACGACGTGTCGCCCGCCACCGGGGTAATGGGCGGCGACAGCAACACGGTGCACATCGTCTCGGCCGATGCGGTCGAATCGTGGCCGACCATGGACAAGGACGCCGTCGCCCGCCGCCTCGCGGCACGGCTCGCCGAAGCACTGGGGGACACGCGATGGGTGTGACCGTGCGTGTGATCCGCCTTCCCCACGGCGAAGGTCTCGCTCTTCCCAATTATGCAAGCGAAGGCGCTGCCGGGCTCGATCTCCTTGCAGCAATCGGGGAAAGCGAAAAAATCACACTCGAACCTGGGAAATGGGGTCTTGTACCGACGGGCCTCAGCCTCCAACTCCCGGAAGGTCACGAAGCGCAGGTCAGGCCGCGGTCCGGGCTGGCGTTGAAGCACGGAATCACCGTGCTCAACGCGCCGGGCACGGTGGACGCGGACTATCGGGGCGAGGTGGGCGTGGTGCTGATCAACCACGGCTCCACGCCTTTCGAGATCGTCCGCGGCATGCGGATCGCGCAACTCGTGGTCGCGCCCGTCACGCGCGCACGTCTCGTCGAGGTGGAGAACCTGGACGAGACCCGGCGAGCGGCGGGCGGTTTCGGTTCGACGGGCCACTGACCAGGCGGCCCGTCCTCGTTTGGGAGGGGCCCGAATGATCCTGCTGTCCCGGCGAAGCCTCTTGGCCATCGCCGCCGTCGTCGACATCGCCTTGCACGCCCGACCATCGCCGGTCGCGGCCAAGCACCTTGCCACCCGCCACAACCTGCCGCCGCGCCATCTCGAGACGATGCTGCAGGCGCTCGTGCGCGCGGGCATCCTGAAAGGCGTCCGGGGACCGCGCGGCGGCTACGAGATCGCCCGCGAGCGCCGCCGGATCACGGCCGGCGACATCGTGCGTGCCGCCATGGCCTCCACCGGCGAGGATTCCATGCCGCCGGTGCCGGAATCACGCCTCGTCGACTCGGTCGTCGGCCCGATGGTGGCCCACGCCGGCGGATCGTTCCTGCGCGAACTCGACGCCGTGACCGTCGACGACCTCTGCCGCCAGGCGGAGACGACCGGCGTGTTCGGCGACGCCCCCGCCGAGGCCGATTTCACGATCTAGATCGTGTGAATTCAGCTTCATCGACATTCTCACGTGGTTTGTCTAAGGTCGGTCGCGCCCTTTGACGGGCCTGAGCGACAGGGGAATGACGATGGCTGGTTCGAAAGCCTCGCAGGACGAGCGTCCCGTCGGACGCGGCCGCATCTACGACTCGATCACGGACACGATCGGCGACACGCCGATCGTGCGTCTCGATCGCCTCGCGCGCGAGCGCGGCATCAAGGCGAACCTCCTGGCGAAGCTCGAGTTCTTCAATCCGATTGCCAGCGTCAAGGACCGCATCGGCGTCAACATGATCGACGCGGCGGAGCATGCCGGCGCGATCAAGCCGGGCGCCACGCTGATCGAGCCGACCTCTGGCAACACCGGCATCGCGCTGGCCTTCGTGGCCGCCGCCCGCGGCTACAAGCTCATCCTCGTGATGCCGGAGTCGATGTCGATCGAGCGCCGCAAGATGCTGGCGCTGCTCGGCGCGCAGCTGGACCTCACCCCGGCCCCGCTCGGCATGAAGGGCGCCATCGCCCGGGCCGAGGAGCTCAAGGCCTCGATCCCCGGCTCGATCATCCTGCAGCAGTTCAAGAACCCGGCGAACCCGGACATCCACCGGCGCACGACCGCCGAGGAGATCTGGAACGACACCCACGGCCACGTCGACTACTTCGTGTCGGGCATCGGCACGGGGGGCACGATCACGGGCGTCGGCCAGGTGCTCAAGGCCCGCCGGCCGTCGCTGAAGGTCATCGCCGTGGAGCCGGAGGATTCCCCCGTGCTGTCGGGCGGCCAGCCCGGCCCGCACAAGATCCAGGGCATCGGCGCCGGCTTCGTGCCCGACGTGCTGGACCGCAGCGTCATCGACGAGGTCGTCACCGTCGGCAACCAGACGGCGTTCGACACCGCGCGTGCGCTGGCCCGCGTCGAGGGCATCCCTGTCGGCATCTCGTCCGGCGCCGCGGTGGCGGCCGCCCTCGAGGTCGCGGCCCGGCCCGAGGCGGCCGGCAAGAACGTGGTGATCATCATCCCCTCCTTCGCCGAGCGCTATCTGTCGACCGCGCTGTTCGAGGGGCTCTGAGCGCGGTGATCCCGGCTCGTCAGGCGGTGTGGCACACCGCCTCGATCCGGTTGCCGTCGGGATCGATCAGGAAGGCTGCGTAATAGCGCGCGTGGTAGTGCGGGCGCAGGCCGGGAGGACCATCGTCGCGTCCCCCGGCCGCCAGTCCCGCATGCCAGAAAGCGTCCACCTGCGAAGCCGTTGCGGCCTTGAACGCGACGTGCGCCGTCGTCGCGGGGACGACCCGGTCCGACCGGCGGAGCGACAGGTAGGACCGTTCGGGTGCGCCCGCGTCCGACCGCAGGCCATACCCGACCCAGCCGTCCGCTGCGTCGATGCCGACAGCCGGCACGCCCAGCGCCGCCATGACCGCGTCGTAGAAGCGGCGGGACCGCTCGAGGTCGGTGACGGCGATGCTGAGGTGGTCCAGCATCAGAGCATGGACGGCAGCACGCGGTCCGGCGGACGGTGGCCGTCCATGAAGGTCTTGATGTTGACGATGACCTTCTCGCCCATGTCGATGCGGCCGTCGATGGTGGCCGACCCCATGTGCGGCAGCACCACGACGCGGTGCTGGCGGGCGAGCTTGAGCAGTCGCGGGGAGATGGCAGGCTCGTGCTCGAACACGTCGAGGCCGGCGCCCGCGATTTCGCCCGCCTCCAGCATCCGCGTCAGGGCGTTCTCGTCGATGATCTCGCCGCGCGCCGTGTTGACGACGATGGCGTCGCGCTTCAGCAGCTTGAGGCGGCGGGCCGAGAGCAGGTGGTAGGTGGCCGGCGTGTGCGGGCAGTTGACCGACACGATGTCCATGCGTGCCAGCATCTGGTCGAGCGAATCCCAGTAGGTCGCCTCCAGCGCCTCCTCGATCTGCGGGCTCACGCGGCGGCGGTTGTGGTAGTGCACCTGCAGCCCGAACGCCTTGGCGCGGCGCGCCAGCGCCTGGCCGATGCGGCCCATGCCGACGATGCCGAGGCGCTTGCCGGTGATGCGGTGGCCGAGCATCCAGGTGGGCGACCAGCCGTTCCACGTCTCGTCCGGGATGACGCGCGCGCCCTCGGCGATGCGGCGGGCCACCGCGAGGATCAGCGCCATCGTCATGTCGGCGGTGTCCTCGGTGAGGACGCCGGGCGTGTTGGTGACGGTGATGCCGCGCGAGAGCGCCGTCTGCACGTCGATGTTGTCGACGCCGTTGCCGAAGTTGGCGATCAGCTTCAGCCGCTCGCCGGCCTGGGCGAGCAGCGAGGCGTCGATCTTGTCCGTGACCGTGGGCACGAGCACGTCGGCGGTCTGCACCGCCTCCATGAGCTCGGCCTGCGTCATCGGCTTGTCGTCGACGTTGAGGCGCGCGTCGAACAATTCGCGCATGCGGGTTTCGACCACGTCCGGCAGGCGCCGGGTGACGACGACGAGCGGCTTCTTCTTGGTCATGACCCCCACCCAGCGCTGGGCCGGACCGACGCCTCCGCGGGAGGCGCTTCACCGACCGTTAACCGCAACGACGCCAGAACGGACGGCAAGCCGGCGTCGGGCGTCCCGACCTCTCTAGCGAGGCCTCGGGGCAAACACAACGTCCGGCCCGACCGCCCTTTGGACAGAGCAGAGGACCACGCCATGGCCCACCCGATGCCATCCGCTCACGGCACCCGGCGGGACATGCGGCGGGAACGGCCGGGACGGGCTGCAGCGGCGCTCGCGGCGGCCCTTCTGGCGCTGGCCGGAGCGGGCGCCACTGGCGCGGTCGCCGCCGAGGCGCTGGCGATGGGGCCGGTCTCCAAGCTGCCGGTGCCGCGCTACGTCAGCCTCAAGTCGGACCGCGTGAACCTGCGCGAAGGCCCCTCCAAGGACCACCGCACGAGCTGGGTGTTCCAGCGCTCCGGCCTGCCGGTGGAGATCACCGCCGAGTTCGAGACCTGGCGCCGCATCCGCGACGCTGAGGGTGCCGAGGGCTGGGTGCTGCACAGCCTGCTGTCGGGTCGGCGCACCGCGCTGGTCGCGCCGTGGTCGAAGGGCGACCCGCTGCCGCTCTACACGCGCCCCAGCGCGAAATCGGAGGTCGAGGCGCAGCTGCAGCCGGGCGTGCTGGCGTCGGTGAAGTCCTGCGACGGCACGTGGTGCCGCGTCTCGGGGGGCGGCTTCGACGGCTACATGGCCCAGGATCGCCTGTGGGGCGTCTATCCCAACGAAAAGGTCGACTGAAGCCGGGTCGGCTCGGTCGCCTCGCGCGAAGGCGAGGCGGTTGCGCCCCGCTCAGGCCGGGCGCTTGCGGCGCACGCGCACGACGACGTCGACGCGATCGATCTCCATCCCCTCCGGCGGGACCGGAAGCGACGCCACCTCGACCTGCCCGTGCGGGATGTCGACGAGGACGTTCTCGCCCTCGATGAAGAAGTGGTGGTGGTTGCCGACGTTGGTATCGAAGTAGCTCTTGGCGCCGTCCACCGCGACCTCGCGCAGCAGGCCGGCTTCCGTGAACTGGTGCAGCGTGTTGTAGATCGTCGCCAGAGACACCGGTACGCGGGCCTTCGTGGCTTCCTCGTGCAGGAGTTCGGCGGTCACGTGCCGGTCGCCCTTGGCGAACAGCAGCCAGCCGAGGCCGACGCGCTGGCGGGTGGGGCGCAGGCCAACCTGCCGGAGGCGGCGGCGCAGGTCGTGGAACGGGCACCCGCTCTGCTCAGGCCAGCCCCGCGAACGCGAAACCGGGAGGCCCTGGCCGGGCGCGGCGCTGGAAGAAGACGACATTCGTTCGGAGACCGTCGGACACACTGCCTGTATCATAGGGACCGACCCGGGCCGCCGCAACCCGCGGGCAATTCCGGACGGTCCGGCGCCGCCCCTGAAAGGAGGCGGACGTTGCCGCGCGTTGCGCCTTTCGGCGTTGCGAACGCTGTGTTAGGACACGCGCGACGTCGCCGGCCGGTCGCCGGCGCGACGAGTGCGGTTTGGACGGAGCCCCCCGGGGTCATGCAGCAGCGATCGAGCTACGAATACGAAGACCTTCTCGCCTGCGGACGCGGCGAGATGTTCGGTCCCGGCAATGCGCAGCTGCCCCTGCCGCCGATGCTGATGTTCGACCGCATCGCCGAGATCAGCGAGACGGGCGGCCCCAACGGCAAGGGCTTCGTGCGGGCGGAGCTCGCCATTCGGCCGGACCTGTGGTTCTTCCCCTGCCACTTCAAGGGTGACCCGGTGATGCCGGGCTGCCTCGGGCTCGATGCCCTGTGGCAGCTGTGCGGCTTCTTCCTCGGCTGGCTTGGCGCGGAAGGGCGCGGACGGGCGCTCGGCGTCGGCGAGGTGAAGTTCGCCGACCAGGTGCTGCCCAGCGTCAAGCAGGTGGTCTACGGCGTCGACCTGAAGCGCGTGTTCCGGTCCAAGCTGGTCCTCGGCATCGCCGACGGCTGGCTCGAGGCCGACGGCCGGCGCATCTACGAGGCCAAGGACCTGCGCGTCGGCCTCTTCAAGACCGGCTCCTGAGCCCAGCAATCCCATTTCAGCGCCCGGGCCGCGGCGGACGGGCGGAGCAGCAAGGAGAGCGAAACCATGAGGCGCGTCGTCGTCACCGGCATGGGCATCGTCTCGTCGATCGGCAACAACACGCAGGAGGCTCTGGCCTCCCTGCACGACGCGAAGTCGGGCATCGTGCGGGCCGACCGCTATGCCGAGCTCGGCTTCCGCTGCCAGGTGCACGGCGCGCCCTCGCTCGATCCCTCCGAGGTCGTCGACCGCCGCGCCATGCGCTTCCACGCCACCGGCACGGCGTGGAACCACGTCGCCATGGACGAGGCCATCCGCGACGCCGGGCTCGAGGAGAAGGACATCTCCAACGAGCGCACCGGCATCATCATGGGCTCGGGCGGCCCCTCGGCTCGCACCATCGTGGAATCGGCCGACATCGCCCGCGAGAAGGGCCCCAAGCGCGTCGGCCCGTTCGCGGTGCCGAAGGCGATGTCCTCCACCGCCTCGGCCACGCTCGCCACCTGGTTCAAGATCAAGGGCGTGAACTACTCGATCTCGTCCGCCTGCGCGACGTCGAACCACTGCATCGGCAACGCCTACGAGATGATCCAGTACGGCAAGCAGGACGTCATGTTCGCCGGCGGCTGCGAGGAACTCGACTGGACGCTGTCCGTGCTCTTCGACGCCATGGGCGCGATGTCGACCAAGTACAACGACCGCCCGCAGGTCGCCTCGCGCGCCTATGACAAGAACCGCGACGGCTTCGTCATCGCCGGCGGCGCGGGCGTGCTGGTGCTGGAGGAGCTGGAGCACGCCAAGGCGCGCGGCGCCCGCATCTACGGCGAGATCGTCGGCTACGGCGCCACGTCGGACGGCTACGACATGGTCGCCCCCTCGGGCGAGGGCGCCATCCGCTGCATGCAGCAGGCGCTGGCGACCTACAAGGGGCCGATCCACTACATCAACCCGCACGCGACCTCCACGCCCGTCGGCGACCAGAAGGAGATCGAGGCGATCCGCGCCGTGTTCGGCACGGGCGACAAGTGCCCGCCGATCTCGGCCACCAAGTCGCTCACCGGCCACTCGCTCGGCGCCACCGGCGTGCAGGAGGCGATCTACTCGCTGCTGATGATGAACAACGGCTTCATCTGCGAGAGCGCCAACATCGAGGAGCTCGACCCGCAGTTCGCCGACATGCCGATCGTGCGCAAGCGCGTCGACGGGGCGAAGCTCGGCGCCGTGCTGTCGAACTCCTTCGGCTTCGGCGGCACCAACGCCACCATCGTGATGAAGCGCCTCGACGCCTGAGCGTCCCGGACGGACCACGGAGAACCGGGATGACCTCCCATACGCAGGGCGCCCCGGCGCAAGGCCTATCCATGCTCGGCACGCTGATGAAGGGCCGCCGCGGCCTCATCATGGGCGTGGCCAACGACCACTCCATCGCCTGGGGCATCGCGAAACGAGTCGCCGAACAGGGGGCGCAGCTCGCCTTCACCTACCAGGGCGACGCGCTGAGGAAGCGCGTGGAGCCACTCGCCAACAGCGTCGGCTCGTCGCTGGTGCTGCCGTGCGACGTGGAGGACCTCGCCTCGGTCGACGCCGTGTTCGCGGCGCTGCAGGAGGCGTGGGGCGGGCTCGACTTCGTCGTCCACGCCATCGGCTTCTCCGACAAGAACGAGCTGAAGGGCCGCTACGCCGACACCACGCGCGAGAACTTCTCGCGCACCATGGTGATCTCCTGCTTCTCCTTCACCGAGATCGCCAAGCGCGCGGCGGCGATGATGGGCCCGGGCGGCTCCATCCTGACGCTGACCTATGGCGGCTCAACCCGCGTCATGCCCAACTACAACGTGATGGGCGTGGCCAAGGCCGCGCTGGAGGCCTCGGTGCGCTACCTCGCCAACGACTTCGGCCCCCAGGGCATCCGCGTCAACGCGCTGTCGCCGGGCCCGGTGCGCACGCTGGCGGGCGCCGGCATCACCGACGCGCGGCTGATGTTCAACTACCAGAAGCGCCACGCCCCCCTGCGCCGCACGGTGGTGATCGAGGAGATCGGCGGCTCCGCCCTCTACCTCCTCTCCGACCTCTCGTCCGGCGTCACCGGCGAGATCCACTACGTGGACAGCGGCTACAACATCATCTCCATGCCGCATCCGGAAGCGCTGAAGACGGTGGACGCGGCCGAGCAGGCGGCGGAAGAGGCGGCGGCGGGGAAGGCGGCCGGCTGAGGCCCTCCCCCGGAACCGCAGGTGTGATCACGGCGGGCCGAGGCCCGTCGCGATGCCCTTGGCCAAGGCGGTGGCGCCGGAGATGACGTAGAGGCGGTTGGGCATCGCCAGCGTGGCCAGCGACGCGGCCTCGCGCGAGCCGAATTCGTAGTAGAGGTCGATCATCGCCGCCGTGGCGTTGCCGCTGTACTTCAGCGGCTGCAGCGACTGCGGGTTTCCGCCTTCGTGGTAGGCGAGGCCGCGGGCAGTCTTGGCCTCCACCGTACCGTCGACGAGGCCCTGCGTGCCGACGTAGTGGCGGCGGACGCCTGCCGCGAAAATCGCGGTGCAGGCGCTGGCGCACCACGAACTCCGCGCGTCGACGAGCGTCGCCCAAGGGCACAGACCTGCAGCCGACGATAAAAGGGCGACCCGAGGGCCGCCCTTTTCGTGCCTGATCGGCGAAGACGTGCCGCAGCGGTCACTCGCCGGCGGCAGCCTCCGGCTCATCCTTCTGCTTCTTCTCCAGGTCCTCGCCGGTCTGCTGGTCGACGACCTTCATGGAGAGGCGGACCTTGCCGCGCTCGTCGAAGCCGAGCGCGTGGATCAACGCAACAGAAGACCCCAGAAAAGACTGACCCCGGGAGCATGCCTGATGGCAGAGGCCGGCCCGGGGTGTACGATGTTTCGTTTCGCATAACTCTGGTCATTTTGCAAGGTTGCACATTGCGCAACGCAACGGTCGACGAGGCCCTGAAGGCTTCGCTTTCTCTCGAACGGCTCGGCAAGTACCTGTCTGCCTGCGATGGCGACCTGAGCCGTGCGCTTACCCTTTACGAGCGGAACACGCGCCTTTCGGAGGCGCTCTACGCGCCGCTGCAGTCGGTCGAGGTCTGCCTGCGCAACGCGCTCGAACGGTCACTCGCCGCCCGCTACGGCGCGCAGTGGATGCACGACGATGGGGTTCCGCTGGCGCGTCGCACCCGCGATGAGATCGCAGCGGCTGAAGCCGCCGTGTCCCGGGCGGCCACGCCCACCGTCGGCGCCATCGTCGCTGAACTGCGCTTCGGCTTCTGGGTGGGTCTGCTGGGGCAGGGCTATGACCACACGCTCTGGCGGCAGGCTCTGCACCGTGCCTTTCCCCATGGGCGAGGTCTCAAGCGCCGGCTCGTGCACGGACGCTTCAACATGCTGCGGCGCCTGCGGAATCGCGTGGCGCATCATGAGCCGATCCATGACCGGGATCTGGCGCAGGACCATGGCGAACTGATCGAAGCGATCCGCTGGGTCTGCCCTCACACGGCGGCCTGGACCGCCTACAACAGCCGGCTGCTGGTCGAACTCGGTGCGGAATGAACGGGCGTAGGCTCCACGAGAAAGGGCGGCCCTCGCGGGCCGCCCCTATACCATCAACCGAACGCCGCAGCGATCACTCGCCGGCGGCAGCCTCCGGCTCATCCTTCTGCTTCTTCTCCAGGTCCTCGCCGGTCTGCTGGTCGACGACCTTCATGGAGAGGCGGACCTTGCCGCGCTCGTCGAAGCCGAGGAGCTTCACCTTCACCTTGTCGCCTTCCTTGATCACGTCCGTGACCTTGTTGACGCGGTTGGCGGCGAGCTGGCTGATGTGGACGAGGCCGTCCTTGGCGCCGAAGAAGTTCACGAAGGCGCCGAAGTCGGTCGTCTTCACCACGGTGCCGTCATAGATCATGCCGACCTCGGGCTCCGAGGCGATCGACTTGATCCAGTTGAGCGCGGCCGTGATCGAGGCGAGGTCGGACGAGGCCACCTTGACGGTGCCGTCGTCGGAGATGTCGATCTTGGCGCCGGTCTTCTCGACGATCTCGCGGATGACCTTGCCGCCCGAGCCGATGACCTCGCGGATCTTGTCCGTCGGGATCTTGATCGTCTCGATGCGCGGCGCGTACTGGCCGAGCTCCTGGCGGGCGCCGGAGAGGCCCTTGGCCATTTCGCCGAGGATGTGCAGGCGGCCGCCCTGGGCCTGGTCGAGGGCGACCTTCATGATCTCCTCGGTGATGCCGGCGATCTTGATGTCCATCTGCAGCGAGGTGATGCCGTTGGCCGTGCCCGCAACCTTGAAGTCCATGTCGCCGAGGTGGTCCTCGTCGCCAAGGATGTCGGAGAGCACCGCGTAGCGATCACCCTCGAGGATGAGGCCCATGGCGATGCCCGCCACCGGGGCGCGAAGCGGCACGCCGGCATCCATCAGCGCGAGCGACGAGCCGCAGACGGTCGCCATCGACGAGGAGCCGTTCGACTCGGTGATCTCCGAGACGAGGCGGATCGTGTAGGGGAACTCGTGGTGCGGCGGCAGCATCGGGCGCACGGCGCGCCAGGCGAGCTTGCCGTGGCCGATCTCGCGGCGGCCGGGCGAGCCCATGCGGCCGGTCTCGCCGACGCTGTAGGGCGGGAAGTTGTAGTGCAGGAGGAACGTCTCCTTGTACGTGCCCTCCAGCGCGTCGATGAACTGCTCGTCGTCGCCCGTGCCGAGCGTCGCGACCACGAGGGCCTGCGTCTCGCCGCGGGTGAACAGGGCCGAGCCGTGGGTGCGCGGCAGGATGCCGGCCTCGGCGACGATCGGGCGCACGGTGCGCACGTCGCGGCCGTCGATGCGCTTGCCGGTGTCGAGGATGTTCCAGCGCACGATCTTGGCCTCGGCGTCCTTGAACACCGTGGCGACGAGGTTCTTGTCGAGCGGGTTATCGACGCCCTCGCCGCAGAGCGCGGCCATGACCTTGGCCTTCGCGGCAGCGACCTTGTCCTGCCGCTCCTGCTTGGCCGGGGTGGTGAAGGCGTCGCGGAGATCGGCCTCGACGAGGTCGAGGATGCGCTTCTCAACCGCCGAGTTGTCCGGCGTCTGGAAGTCGCGCGGCTCCTTGGCGGCGCGCTCGGCCAACTTGATGATCGCGTCAATCACCGGCTGGAAGCCCTTGTGGCCGTGCATGACGGCGCCGAGCATCACGTCCTCGGGCAGCTCCTTCGCCTCGGACTCGACCATCAGCACCGCGTCGGCCGTGCCGGCAACGACGAGGTCGAGCTGGCTGTCGGCCATCTCGGCGATGGTCGGGTTCAGGCGCAGCTGGCCGTTGATGTAGCCGACGCGGGCGGCGCCGACCGGGCCCATGAAGGGCACGCCGGAGAGCGTGAGCGCGGCGGAGGCGGCGACCATCGCCACGACGTCGGGGTCGTTCTCGAGGTCATGCGACAGCACGGTCACGATGACCTGGGTGTCGTTGCGGTAGCCCTCGACGAAGAGCGGGCGGATCGGACGGTCGATGAGGCGGGAGACCAGCGTCTCCTTCTCGGTCGGACGGCCCTCGCGCTTGAAGTAGCCGCCGGGGATGCGGCCGGCCGCGAAGGACTTCTCCTGGTAGTTGACGGTGAGCGGGAAGAAATCCACGCCCGCCTTCGGCTCCTTGGCGGAGACGACGGTGGCGAGCACGGTGGTCTCGCCGTAGGTGGCCAGCACGGCGCCATCGGCCTGGCGGGCGATCTTGCCGGTCTCGAGCACGAGCTTGCGCCCGGCCCACGTGAGCTCAACACGTTGAACGTCGAACATTGCGGTCCTTTGCCTTCCTGGCCGGACCGACGCCATGTGCAAGACGGCGGGATGCTCGGGCGCGGGGCCCGCGAGCATCCGGCGATCCTGCCATGAATCGTCGGCCGGCCCTCTGGTGCGAGGCGGAGGCACCATTGCCGCCCGCCTGACGCTTGCCCCGGCTCCCTACGCGGCCGGGCTACGCGGTGCGCGGAAGGCCTGCGGCCCTCCGCCGGGTGATCCTCGCCGCAACCGTGTGGCGCGGGAAGGGCAGGCGGCTGCGGCGAGCGGTCGCCGCAGCGGGATGGTCGATGACCTGCGACCGTACCGGAACGGGCCGGCGCCGGGCGGTCAGCGGCGGATGCCGAGACGCTCGATGAGGGTCTTGTAGCGCGTCTCGTCGATGCGCTTCAGGTAGTCCAGCAGCGAACGGCGCTGGGAGACGAGCTTCAGCAGGCCACGACGGGAGTGGTTGTCCTTCGTGTGCGACTTGAAGTGCTCGGTCAGGTTGGAGATGCGCTCGGTGAGGATGGCCACCTGCACCTCGGGGGAGCCGGTGTCGTTCGCCTTCGTGGCGTAGTCCTTGACGAGCTGCGTCTTGCGTTCGGCCGTGATCGACATCGGATGATCCTTGCTCTTGATGTTGTTGGGCGGCCGTGCCGGGATGTCGTCCAGCACGGTCATGCGAGATGCCGCCCGGGCCCGGGGCGCGGACGGTTGCGCGGCTTATACACGAAACGGCCGTCGAGGCCAGCCTTATCGCGCCGCCGCGGCCGCGGCGGGCCCGGAACGGGGAGACGGCATGCTCTTCATGGTGATCGAGACCTTCGCGGACGCCGACATGCGTCCCGTCTACCGGCGCATGCGGGCGGCCGGGAGGGGCCTGCCGGATGGGCTGCGCTACGTCGACAGCTGGATCGAGGCCTCGATGCGCCGGTGCTTCCAGCTGATGGAGACCGACGACCCGGCCCTCCTCCAGCAGTGGGTGCTGCACTGGCAGGGCTGCGGCGTGTCGTTCGAGTTCGTGCCGGTGGTGCCGTCGGCGAAGACGCGGGCGATCGTCGAGGGGACGCCGGACGCACGAAGCGCGTGAGGCGCGCCGCGTCGTCGGAAGCGGGCTGGCGAGGCTCAATAGGGCAGGTTGAAGACCCGCACGGGGACGAACTCGCCCTTCTCGACCTGGCCGACGGCGATGACCACGCCGCCGCAGGCGCCGTAGACGGGGCCGCCCTCGGCCGGCGCGTCGCGGCCGCGCAGGATGATCGGCTGCCCGCGGCGCAGGCGCGCGGCGGCGTCGCGGTTCAGTACCACGCAGGGCAGCTCGACGAGGCCGCCCTCGACCGGCAGCAGGAACTCGTGCGCCTTCTCCTGCGCCGCCTCGAGGTCGGCGAAGGGCACGGCGTCCTGCAGGGAGAACGGCCCCACGCGGGTGCGGCGCAACGCGACGACATGGCCGAGGCAGCCGAGCGCCCGGCCCATGTCGCGGGCGATGGCGCGGACATAGGTGCCCTTGCCGCACTCGGCCTCGAAGGTCGCAGTGTCGGCGTCGTGCGCGACGAGCCGCAGGGCGTGGATGTCCACCGTGCGGGCCTGCAGCTCGACCTGCTCGCCGTCGCGGGCGAGGTCGTAGGCGCGCTCGCCGTCGATCTTGATCGCGGAGAAGCGCGGCGGCACCTGCTCGATGGCGCCGATGAAACGCGGCAGGACGGCCTCGATCTCGGCCAGCGTCGGCCGCAGGTCGCTGGTGGAGACGGCCGGGCCCTCGCTGTCGTCCGTGGTCGTCTCGGCGCCCCAGCGCACGGTGAAGGTGTAGGCCTTCTCGCCGTCCACCACGTAGGGCACCGTCTTCGTCGCCTCGCCGAAGGCCAGCGGCAGGATGCCGGAGGCAAGCGGGTCCAGCGTGCCGGCGTGGCCGGCCTTCTTGGCGCTGAAGATGCGGCGGACGGCGGAGACGGCGTGCGTCGAGGTCATGCCGACCGGCTTGTCGAGGACGATCCAGCCGTTGACCTCGACCCGGTGCCTGCGCGGCGCGTTCATGGCGTCACTCTTCGTCGTCGTGCCGCGGGGCGGCGATGTCGCGCTGCACGGCCGGCGAGCGCAGCAGGGCATCGATGCGCGCGGCCTCGTCGAGCCGGTCGTCGATGCGGAAGCGGATGTCGGGGGCGAACTTGAGGTTCACCCGGTGGGCCACCTCGCCGCGCAGATGCTTGCGGTTGGCCTCCAGCGCCTGCAGCACCGCCTTCTCCTCGCGCTTGTCGTGCAGCGTGACGAAGATGGTCGCGAGCCGCAGGTCCGGGCTCATCCGCACCTCGGGGATGGTGACGAAGGCCCGCGCCAGCGCGGGCTCCGGCAGTTCGCCGCGCGCCAGGATCTCGGTGAGGGCGTGGCGGACCAACTCGCCCACGCGCAACTGGCGCTGGGAGGGGCCGGACGATCGGGATTCGGTATCGCGTTTCATGGATCTCTCCCGCCCGGGATCGAACCGGTGCGAGGGTTCTGACCTCTCCCCGCCGCGGGGAGAGGCCTGACGATGACGCTACGGAAGGCGAGCGCCCATCCGTGGCAGGTGGTCGACGCGCCCCGGCGGCCGGGGGCGCCTGCCGGATCAGAGCGTGCGCCGCACTTCCTCGACGCGGTAGCACTCGATGATGTCGCCGGTGCGCATGTCCTGGTAGTTCTCGAAGGCCATGCCGCATTCCTGGCCCGAGGGAACTTCCTTGACCTCGTCCTTGAAGCGCTTGAGCGTCGAGAGCTTGCCCTCGTGGATGACCACGTTGTCGCGGATGAGGCGCACGCTGGCGCCACGCTCCACGCGGCCGTCCTGCACGAGGCAGCCCGCCACCTTGCCCACCTTCGACACCGCGAAGACCTGCAGGATGCGCGCCTCGCCGAGACGCTCCTCGCGCAGGGTCGGCGAGAGGAGGCCGGACATGGCCTGTTTCACGTCGTCCACGAGGTCGTAGATGATGTTGTAGTAGCGGATCTCGACGCCGGCACGCTCGGCGGCCTCGCGGGCCTCCTTGTTGGCGCGGACGTTGAAGCCGATGACCACGGCACCGGAGGCCAGCGCGAGTGTGATGTCGCTCTCGTTGATGCCGCCGACGCCCGCGTGGATGATGCGGGCCGCGACCTCGTCGTTGCCGATCTTCTCCAGCGCGCCGCCGATCGCCTCGACCGAGCCCTGCACGTCGCCCTTCACGAGGAGCGAGAACTCCTTCTTTCCGGTCGCCTTCAGCTGGCTCATCATGTCGGCGAGCGTGCCGCGGGCAACGCCGGCGCGAGCCGCCTGCCGCTCGCGCTTCTGGCGCTGGCGGTAGTCGGTGACCTCGCGGGCGCGGGCCTCGTTCTCGACCACGGCCACGCGGTCGCCCGCCTCGGGCGCGCCGTTGAAGCCGAGGATCTCGACCGGGACGGACGGACCGGCGTCCGACACCTGGGCCCCGAGGTCGGAGACCAGGGCGCGCACGCGGCCCCATTCCGAGCCCGCCACCACGATGTCGCCGGTGCGGAGCGTGCCGCGCTGCACGAGGACGGTGGCGACCGGGCCGCGGCCGCGATCGAGCTTCGCCTCGATGACGGTGCCCTCGGCCGGGCGGTCTGGGTTGGCGCGGATGTCGAGCACTTCCGACTGCAGCGAGATCGCCTCGAGCAGCTTGTCGAGGTTGATCTTCTTGGTCGCGGAG
This sequence comes from Alsobacter sp. R-9, assembly GCF_054612375.1. NCBI lineage: Bacteria > Pseudomonadati > Pseudomonadota > Alphaproteobacteria > Hyphomicrobiales > Alsobacteraceae > Alsobacter > Alsobacter sp. R-9. Next base: position 313,813 of record NZ_JBTSWJ010000005.1, read on the forward strand.
ACCTCGACCTCGAGCGTCTCGCCGCCCATGGACTCGACCTGCACCTCGTACTGGAGCAGTTCGGTGCGGACGCGGTCCGGGTTGGCGTCGGCCTTGTCGATCTTGTTGATCGCCACGATCAGCGGCACGCGGGCCGCCTTGGCGTGGTTGATGGCCTCGATCGTCTGCGGCATGACGCCGTCGTCGGCCGCCACCACCAGCACGACGATGTCCGTCACCTTGGCGCCGCGGGCGCGCATGGCGGTGAACGCGGCGTGGCCGGGCGTGTCGATGAAGGTGATCTTGCCGCCGAGCGGCGAGGTGACCTGGTAGGCGCCGATGTGCTGCGTGATGCCGCCGGCCTCGCCGCCCGCCACGTTGGTCTGGCGGATGGCGTCGAGCAGCGACGTCTTGCCGTGGTCGACGTGGCCCATGATGGTCACGACCGGCGGACGCGACTTCAGCAACTCGTCGGTGTCGGGGGCGTCGAACAGGCCCTCCTCGACGTCGGATTCGGCGACGCGCTTCACCGAGTGGCCGAACTCCTCCGCCACGAGCTGGGCCGTGTCGGCGTCGATCACGTCCGTGATCTTCACCATCTGGCCCTGCTTCATGAGGAAGCGGATCACGTCCACGGCGCGCTCGGCCATGCGGTTGGCCAGCTCCTGGATGGTGATCGTCTCGGGGATCGTCACCTCGCGGGCGATCTTTTCCTTGGGCTCGTTGCTCGCGTGCCCCTTCATGCGCTGCACGCGGCGGCGGAAAGCGGCGACCGAGCGCGTGCGCTCGTCGTCGTCCCCCGTGGCGACCGTGACGGTCAGGCGGCCGCGGCGCTTCTCCTCGCCCGGGCGGGTGCGCTCGGGCTTGGGGGGCGTGATGACCTTGGTCGGCATGCCCGGGCGGCGGATGATCCGCTTCGTCTCTTCCTCTTCCTCGGCCGGGACACCGGCCGGGCGCGGAACGCCGACGAGCGGGCGACGGACGGGCGATCCGGGCGCGGCGTCGGGCGTCGACGGGCGCACGCGGTCGCCGCCGGCGGGCGCATCGCCCAGGCGGCGCTTGGCCTCGTCCTCGGCCTTGCGACGGACCTCGTCCTCGCGGCGGTGGCGGGCCTCCTCTTCGCGCTTGCGCGCCTCGGCGGCCTCGCGCTCCTTGCGCTCGCGCTCCTCGCGCTCGGCCCGCTGCCGGGCCTCGACCTCGGCGCGGCGGCGGTCGTCCTCCTCGCGGCGGCGCGCCTCGACGAGGGCCATGGCGCGCTCGCCCTGCTCCTGCTGCTCGACCAGATGCCGCGCAACATGCATCGCGGGACGCCGGCCGCCTACGGCTC